>JBLFWZ010000005.1:0-53117 GCA_047611905.1 Gammaproteobacteria bacterium
TGAAACAGTACCCGAAGTTCGAAATACTTTTCCAGCCGGCTTATCAGCCCTGGGTAAACGACATCGAGAAACTTTGGAAACAGCTTCACGACAACATTACACGCAATCACCGATATCCCACTATTGATAAACTCACGCGCGCCGTGCGAATATTTTTACGGGAAGTTAGCCCCTTTCCAGGCAACGCCTCAAGTGTCGCAAAATTTGGATCAGCTATTTAGTCGCCAACTAGAGCGCCAAACAGGGCGCGATCTTTTCGACGGTCCGCGCGAAAACTGCTTCTAACGGACAGCGGTACCCGATTTTTCCATCTAAGTGAATCCCTGATGGCCGAACACACCGGACTAATAAAAGCGTTCGAGCAACCCAGTGATCCGACGAGCGCGCTGCTTCGCATTGCTTCCTTTGAAGTGTTTACCACGCATACCTTAGCGGCGGTTGTTGCGAACGGGCTCACTCACGTTTCGCTGCGAATTTTGGAGTTGCCCGTACGTCGAATTGGTGACGCGATAGCCAATCGCGAAGCCGATCTAGGTATCACTTATGCGCCCTACCCTCAGCGTGGATTGGATTTCCATCAGATTGGCAATGCCAAATTCCAGATTTATGGTCGCAAAGCGGTGTTTAGAAGAACCGCATTCGAAGATCTCCCATTCGCCATGCCGACCACGACAGTCGACGGATGTACAGCCGGGCTGCTCGCTATCGATGGTTGGCCATACGAGCGGACTGTTCGAAACGTGCGCTACGAATTGACCTCGCTCGAATCCGCACTAGCCTTGGCACACGCTAGTTGTTGTGTTGTCTTCATTCCAAGTTTCGTTGCGGCGGCCCACAACCGAGCGTTCCCGGCCGCGCCGGGCCTTGGTAGAGATTGCTCCGCCTAGAGGCATGCGGAAGGTTGAACACGCAATTTATTCGGTTGCTAGAACTGAGCGTAATGCAGATGAGCAAATCGATGTTTTTGTTACTCAACTTATTAGTGTGCTGATCCTCGAGTAAATTTATCCAGCCAGCCACCCTCGGTTATCTCGATCATAGGATATCCTCGGCAAAATTGAATAACCCGACGAAAGGCTAGCAAATCGCATCCGTAAAGACGGCGGCAATTCACTGTCACGCTAAGCAGCTCGAAACTTTCTTCGATTCGAACCGCTATAGCACACATCCGATTCTGACTGACAACTGGCGTAGATTTCATTATTGTGTCGGGCGCCACTTAACGAAGCAAAAGATGCCGTGCGGCGGGACCATTTAGAGAAAGACGAGAAGCAACAGCGGGCAGACAATTTGATGTTGGAACTTATAAAAGATTTGTGGGATTTTATGCGCGAGCGGAAAAAGTTTTGGCTCGCGCCAATTATTCTCGTCATGTTGTTACTCGGCGCGCTATTAGTTTTCACCGAAGGTTCGGCGGTTGCACCTTTTATCTATACGTTGTTTTAGATACGGCTTTGCAACAACCATCCCGGCGATCGTTTTAAGCCAATGCTGCCAGCGATCCACCGGAGTACAATGGACTAGACCACTACGGCTCCTCAGTTCGATAACACCACAGTTACGGCAGCATGCCGTGTGGCTTAGAGTTACCTAGTCATTGCCGCGAGCAAGCGCGCCGCACGTCTACGATGCGGCGCAAGCTGAGTTCGAGGTAACTACACGTTTCAGGACCGCAGGGAACAAACGCGCCTGGGTCCCGTGTTACTCGGTTCTTACGGACTCAAGCTTTTAAGATCTTCAGCCCAATCCCTATAGTCACGTAGCGGAATCCACTTGATGTTCTGTGCCATCTCGTGATGGCCTGACTGCCAGATTGGCAACCCGTGAAGAGCGGCATCCATCGCGTCCCCATCAGGCAGATCGAATACCCCTATCACTTGATATTGGCCGGCAGCTTTCCATAAGTGGTTTATCGCGCCCGCGTCGAGTCCAGCAACAGCAGCAACGGATTCGGCTTTCCAAATTTTGAAGAACTCGGCGTCATCCATACCCGTCGGCTTAACGATATCCGCCATAAATAACATTAACATTTCCATTCTCTCCTGGAGCAAATTAGTTGTAATTCGTTTGCTTGATTTCTATAGCAGCGTGCCATTATCAGCAAATAATTTTTATCGTGATGGTGCCTAGAACGCTACGCACGATTCCATCATATTTCGTTTTCTTCATCTGTACAAAACGAACTCATCAAACGGTGGTTCGAAAGAACTTGGCAGCGACTAATTAGTTTTGAAATCTATTTGTCGAACCCCCACGCTTCGTAAATGGTCCAGAGATAGTTGTCGGTCGATTCCTCGCGTAAGCGATGAAAATCATTCTCCTTCAAAGCCGCCATAAAACCGTCGAAGTTTTCAATATCGGCGAACTGCACTAAGGCGAAATGATTACGTGTCTGCCCGCTGATCTCGCGAATCGGGTTCTGTCCCGCTGCAGCCACCGCCATATCGAAGTTTTCGAAAAGCGGGGCGATACTCTCAACGTAACGGGCATAGGTCGATTCCTTGCCGGGAATAATGTCGTAGACGTTTAATGCATAGATCATAGGTAGTTCCTTCATTCGCGTGCAGGTCTGCTAAAACCGACTCTGCGGCTGTGTAGTTCGGGAAACAATTTTCCGCTTTCGATTGGCGCGCCCATGAGCTTGCCAATCGATTAAACCCTGTTGTTTGGCCAAGTCGTACCGAAATTCATCCCAGCGTAGCAAAAGTTACCAATTCGGCGATGGATGTAACTTATATCGGCTTTTTGGCCATATCGTTCGCGCATTCGAGCTTGGTCGGTTTCGGACAACACGGACACTGGACGGTCGCGAACGTCGCGCTAGGTGTCCGGCCGATCGGCCTCTCAAAAAACCGCGGGTCGAACGCACAAGGTATTAAGCTTGCGGAAATCGCTCTCGCAACCACCCCGTAATGATTTCCATCGACGCATCACGGCCACCGTCGTTTGGCTTTGACGGCAGGGAATAACCGAAATGATCGGCATCAACTTGATGCAATTGCTTGTCCTGTGCTGGCGACTTTTCGAAGATCGACTGCGCATCTGCTGGATAAATGACATGGTCGCCGGTGTGGTTCACGATTAAAGTTGGCACCGTCACTTTAGGGATATTTTCTAACACGGCAGCAAATGCAGAGAGCCCAGACCAATTACTCAGCCAAGCGCGCGGCGTTTGATATTTCGCAAAGCCCGCTTCCAGGTAATTGAACAAATCCGGACGCGGCGACCACAGGGAGCCGTAATCGCGGGCCGACGGGTTTATTGAAGGATCCGCATACGCAAGATTCGCTTCCGTTCTATGGATCTCCATATAGCGACCGACTAGCGCTCGGCGGCTAATGAACGTGCGCTCCTTTAACGGCAAGCCGTCGAATTTATCTTCACGTAGGAGCCCTTGGAAATAGTGTTGTTCTGCGATGTACCGTTTAGCGATCGCGTCTATGCGCGCAACCCGTGCCGTTTGCGCAGTCCGATAGCGTTCAATGAAAGAGTCCATATATTTGCTCGGTTCTGGCGGTTCACGAAAGCCGTTATCTGGATTGTACATATCGAGATCGGGATCGCAGGACAAAGGATCATTCTCATCCGTAACTGAGGGATCGATCGCCCACTGCATGAATTTTCCTTCTCCCAAATGAGCGGCGATAATCACCATGCCATCGGCAGGTGGTAAATCGAATTTATTAAGGTCGTAAGGATCACCGGCCGGGGTCTTTGTTAAGCGATTCGGTGGCAGAGTCGCCGCTTGCGCTTGATAAAACGTATAAAGCGAGCCGCCGCCACTATTGCCGACGAAGATGACTTTCTCAAAGCCGCACACTTCCTTTAAATATTTTACTCCAGCGGCAATGTCCGGCAGCAACATCTCGTGCAAGCAAGCAATATCGTTGCTCGGCCAGCGGCCCTCTTGACCAAACGCTGCATAACCCGCGTCGAGTAAATAGGGAATTGCATAATGCCGGCTCATGTCGGCGCGCGGGTGCATCAAGCAGACGACCGTTTTTTCACCGCCCTTGCGGTACAGAACGCCTTTTGATTCACCCTGATCTTCGGCTTTCAGTGGTACGATTTCCGTGTTGACACGGGCCGGTAGATCGTCGAACGAGATCAAACTAATGCCACTTGCGTTGTAACGAGGTATGCGTGGTAGTCCCATGTTTCTTTCCTAAGTTAGTCTGCGAATATTCTGCGTGCCTTGCTAGCCGAAAATGCCGTGAGCATCCTCGGCGCTGGTGCCGTTGCTAGAGCAATTCGACAGCATCTCCAACTCTTATGTTTCCGCCTGAAAACACGGTTGCGTATGCGCCAACGTTTTGTTCAGTGTCACGAATGATTGTCCGCAAAACTTTTACGTCACTCGGCAAGTCGCCGGTTGCTTGCGTGGTCATACCGCAGCGGACCGTCGGTATGTCGCAATCCAATTCTACGTCGCCGATTCGCAGACGCCTACCGCACCAGGCCAACTCTGCCAGTCCATCAGCCGCGCCGTCGATGACAAAGTTCGGTCGAAAGCGTAATGGTTCAAATCTTGATGCCGTGTTCTTGGTCCCCAGTTCGGCGAGCCAGCTAGTCGTGAGAAGATGGATCGGGTAAGCATCGAAGTAGGTTCCGGGGGGCGAAGTGAATTCGATAATTTCGGCGAGTAGTTTGGGTGGGAACATCCCTAGGTCGGGCAGCGACTCATCCGGATCGCGGCCAAGAAGCTCGCGAAGCTCGTGCTCGGTGAGTGGTACGACGCGCCGGTAATGATCGAGATCGGAAGCAGGTTGTCGCGGAAACAGGCTGACCGATTTCCCCAATACATCCGACAATCTAGCGTTGACGTCGTGGTCGTCCGAGCCTAGAAGCGACCCGTTCGATAATTTAATGTCTGCTGGTGGGATGGAATCGGCTCGTGGTTCAGAACGGTAGCTTGCCGTCATTTTCATGAGTTCTGGGAGTTTCTTTGCGCCGCGTATTTCGCCCGTTTGCTCATCGCGCAGCGCCCAGCCGCGATCACCGTGGATGCCTAGTTTGCCAAGTTGGCACTGGACCAATGACTCTCCGTGCATCGATTTTACCGGGTAACGCCAAATTTCTGCGATGCGACCAACAATAGACATAACCGAACACCTCCGAATTGTGTGCCACAGAGCTTGCAAACCTCACGCCTGTTGGGGCGCAAACAATTACGAGAATTATGACCGTCCCCCATCATGCATCACAAACTGGCTCATGCAAATCCGCACTCGCCATGAGTACGTGATTTGTTTGGAATGGTTATCCGCCACCACTTGGTCCTCATGCAACTGATCGAGGTTGACTCGCTGGCGAGACGCGGCAGATGATTACGATCAACGCCACCGACCCTGGACCTAGAGTGAGTCGGAATCGATAGGAGGGAGAAAATGGACAAGACACTTCGAGCGGTGATGATTCTAAGCGGCATATTCATCGTCGGTGTATCACTCACCCACATCGTCTTAGGTCATAGCTGGCTTCCAGATACGATGTCGGTCACCGCGAGTATCGATAGCGAACATCGGTTCTACGCCTCGATCTTCCTAATGTACGGCGTAGCTCTGGTTTGGTGCTCGCGCGCTGTGCCCGAGCGGCGATCGGTTTTTCACTTTCTGCTCCTGACTCTATTTGTCGGGGGCTTAGCGCGCATTGTTTCGGTGAGCGTCTCGGGATGGCCGCACCCCTTGTTCATCTCACTCGCGGTGCTCGAATTGATAGTTCCGCCAGTGTTGTGGTTGATGAGCACACGCAGTGAGGCGTCGTTACCTTAAGACTTAAGATCGTCGCGAGCGACAAGATGAATTCTAAGATCGGGTGAGGAAATTGACGACGGCGTGACACCAAACGCTCGCTTGAATGCATTACTGAAGTGGGGCGCGTCGAAGAAACCTGCCGCAACAGTGGCATCGGTGAGCGATCCGCCTTCTCGTAATATGTAAATGACGACCGTCATGCGACGCCATGATCGGTAGCTGCGTATGGTCGTTCCAACATGAGTTTGGAATAGGTGCTCGAGGCGCGATACCGACAAGCCGACACTCCCGGCAAGGCCGGCAGCCGGCAATTTTTCAGCCAACGCGGCGACTATCAAATCCGTAGCATGGAGCAATTGATGTGGATATTCGGATCGCGTCTCGGCTAATCCACAGGCTTCGGCTAACGAGTCCCATGAGTCGTTTTCGTAACCAACAGCGAGTTTCTACAAAGCGACAAGCTCTGCTTCGGGCAATACGATCACTGTTGAGTCGCCGAGCCCGTTTGTTTTTGGCAATCCAGAGCGGCACACGACTTGCGCGAACGACTCCGCAGTGGAGCGTACAGGGCGCCGCTGCATAGACGACCGCCTATGGTTTTCGCCATCTATAGGGCCGCCGCTACCGGAAGAGCCCTTGTGCGTTAATTCGCGGCGTGCAAATCCACAAGATCCTGCATGGAAATCGTGCCGATAATTTGCATATCGTCGTCTAATAATTCGTACAACACGCCGTCACCGCGAATATTAAACGCGATGATTACGTCTTGATCACCGCCGCCTTCGCGATGCGGATCCTCGCTCGGCGCGCTTGAAGTCATACTGCCAACTGGACGGACTTCTTTAAGTTTACCGTCTGGATGGTAGAGTCGATGTTCGCCTTGAATAACAAACGTATTGTTATGCGCGAGATGCCGATGCATCACTATTTGCGCGTTCGCACCAAACTTGAACAGCACATCAACGAGCTTCTTTTCTGGGTCTACGTCGAGGATTGAAAAGTGCAAATGCTCAAAGTCGCCGAGCTGCTGCCAATCAATATTACTGTCGTCGAAGGTGTGAGCGTGCATAGTTATGTTTCCGCAGTTGGGCTAATGGTTACGCCAGGTTAGCACGGGGGGCGATCGCGTTCGATCACCGTTTTTTGTTTTTTTCTGTGCGTTTAGGGTTCTACGAGACGGCGACCATAGGCCGCAGTCTCAACCAACGCGGTGTCCAAGAATTCGATAATTTTACAGATCTTGCCGTCTCGCACAGTACACACGAACGCGTAGTCATTTTCATAGGGCAGACCAAAAACTGTTTTCGCCGCACCGCGTCCGAGCGCCACAACCTTATCTCCCTCGCCGAAAATTTCATCTATGTGTACGGTTAATTCACCGTCGATTTGCTTGCGCCACGGCACGAAAAAGTCATTCACAATACTGTCCAAGCCTTGAAAGACACCCGATACTGGCGTGCTGCCTTTCAAATCGTAGACGATATCGTCAGAAAACAGCGCAAATGCGGCTTCCGCGTTCCCCGCGCTGATGTGGTCGAACCATTGTTGAACAATTTTTTGGTTTTCAGACATGCCGATTGAGTTCTCCGTATCGCGTCGCTTGTTGAACCTGGTTAACCTTTAAGCAGCAATAGGCGCGCTAGCCGACAGTTCCTCGAGCATCGTGACATCGAGAACGAAATCGGGTTTGTGATCGTCGGTAAGGAATTGCAGCGGACCATCATTGGTGAAGAACAAGACAGTTTCTTCCGGAAAATCGGTTTGGTCGTGCAGTACGCCATTGGGTTCGTAGCCGTAGTCACCATCTCGCGCTGTCACCCCACCACTTTCCGCACCACCGCGAATGTACATACAGCCCTTTATGACAAGGTACTCGCCACCACCGAGGTGTCGATGGGGTCGGAACGAAGAGCCCGCCGAGCAGCGAAATAATACCGACCACGTTCCGGTCTCAGGGCTCGTACGCAACGTCTTAAAGTCAATGCCGCCGCCGAATTCGCGCCACGGCATGCTGGATGTATTTAGATTTACGTCGGCTAACATTGGGATTTTCTCCTTCAATTGCGTTCACTGGTTCTTCGATTATGGTCACCACGGTTATGAGGTCAACCTTTTGCTCCTAAGTCAGGATCGATCGGTGCGGAGATTTCTGTCCGGTTTGCGCGTCGGTGTTTCTAAGTGCCCTGCTGTTGAATATCCATAATCGAGATATAACCACCCGAGTAATCCGGAGCCACTGGCACGTTGCGCCCGTCGATAGTCATCACTTCAGGACGCAAACCGCGAACCATGGTGTTTGCGTACTTACCTAAGCCGTTCGTGCCTATCGTCTGAAGCGGAAACGAGTCGCCAGCAGCGTACGTTTGGAGTAGCAGCGGGCGTATCCGCGACGACACATTCGGCGCCGAACCATGCACAGAACAACAGTTGTGAACCGTGACCGATCCGGCAGGGCCTTTCAAATAATCGGCGCTTGCCGGATTAGCTTCAGCGAGATCCGCTGCTCGAATCGCGCCGACCCAGCGGCCGTCGTCATCCTGCAGATTGTATAAAGGACCGCGATGACTTCCCGGCACAATTCCCATTGGACCCATCTCATCGTCTACGTCTTCCATGTAGATGCCAATCGTTAACGGCGAAAAATCCGTGTGTGGCCAATATTGAATATCTTGGTGCCACTTTATCTCTTCGCCACCACCGCTCCATTTGAAATTCAATTTTGAATGGTGATAACAAACATTCGGCCCTAGCAAATCTTCGGCAACGTCGACAATTGGACTATTGAATGCGAGTTCACGAAACACCTCGTGATGGTCCACCGGAAACGAAAGGCGTCGCAATTTCGGCGCATCGGAGCGATGGCTTGGCTCGACGTCGAACATCGAATCGGATTTCGTACACGCTCTCGAGCGTTCGACAAACAATGCAGACACTTCACGAATTCGATCTAGCCAGTTCTGCTTTAGAAACTCAGGCAACAATAAGTATCCGCTTTCGAAATACGCTTCGCGTTGCTCGCGCAGAAGAACACGCGCTGGTCTAGCTAAAATTTCTTCTGGTGTCATTTAATTCTCCTTGATCGAAGCACAAAGTATTCCATCAGACAGTGTCCGGACCACCCCATGAACATCCACTGGGCGATTCCGTTTTTCGACATCTACAGCGCAATTTAACAATGAACTATATTAAACCACCAAGCTGCTTTTAAACTATTTAAGATGCGCCAGATCGGCTGGCAGCGCTTCTAGCCATGACTTTTTTGTATGCTGGTCGCGCTAAGCACTGGTCATGTAGCCATCCATTGATTCGTGGAAACGGATCGATCAGGTCTTCTAGCGGTTTGCCAACAAACTTATATAAGCTGATTATCGAAGCGAGATTCAGATCGGCGATCGTAAATCGATCTGCGAGCAAGTAATCGAGTTCGACAAATAGCGCGATCACTTCCGACTCTATCTCGCTCATGCCCCGAAACTCCACTGTAAGGCGCGCTTGATCAGCAGCGTTGTCCGGCAGTAGTGCCTTACCGTATTTGTTGGCCAAATAGAAATTGATCGCCATCTACCATTGCCGGTATTTTGCCGTTTGGGTTTATCTCTAGATATTCACACTGTGCGGTGTCACCCGCCTTATGATCGGCCGACACGTGTTTATAAGGAACGTTCATTTCTTCGGCAGCCCACAGGACTCGTGGAGCGCGTGAATAAACTCGACCGTAGAGCGTTAACATTTTGATTTCACCTATTGCGCCGGGCGCGCCCTGGCCAGAAAACCGGTTTGGATGTGGCTAGGGTACCCGAGCGTTGTGCATCGATCACGTCGGTTTGACCTGACACCCCTGATTTGGCTTATTCTTGGGCTCGTTAACTCGGTTCACTGTTTAAGACCTCATCTAAGGCTAGATTCATGTCCTCAAACGAGAAAGATATTCCACAACAATTAACCACGGCGCTTACCGGCGTTCGTGTACTCGATCTCGGTCGGGTACTTGCCGCTCCGTTCGCCGCCCAGGTGCTTGGCGATTTAGGCGCAGAGTTCATAAAAATCGAACGGCCGGATGGTGGCGACGATACGCGGCCATGGAAGCCGCCAGAGACAGGCGGTAACAGCGCATATTTCGCTTCGATTAACCGGAACAAGCGTAGTGTCACCTTGGATTTCGGGTCTGACGAAGGCCGCGAAGTGTTCTACGAACTCGTACGCAAAAGCGACGTCGTGATCCAGAATTTTCGGCCGGGTGTAACCGAACGCCTGGGCATCGATTACGATTCATTGAAAGCCATCCGGCCGGAACTGATTTATTGCTCGATCTCAGGGTTTGGGCAGCAAGGTCCATTGGCGAGTCGCGCCGCTTATGACTATATCGTGCAAGCTTTTTCAGGCGTGATGTCGTTAACTGGCGAGGTCGACGGCGATCCCGTTCGCTGCGCCGGCGCTATCTCGGACTATGGCTCGGGCATCTGGGCGGTTGTATCCATTCTCTTTGCGCTCATGGAGCGCGATCGTATGGGCCGCGGCCAGCACATCGATTTATCGATGCTAGATTGCACCTTGCCCTACATCAGCCATTTGATCGGCAACTATTTAGCCGCCGGGATCGATCCGCCGCGCCTCGGTAACGGGCACACCAGCATCGTGCCGATGGATGTTTACCAAACTCAAGACCGTCCACTCATGGTGATGTGCGGTAACGACGGTATGTTCCGACGCATGATGACCGCCTTAGGTGCGCCAGAACTTGGCGAAGACCCGCGCTATGCATTGAACGTAAATCGCGCGAAAAACCTGCCCGAATTGCAAGAATGGATCCGCGAGCGATTTAAAACAGATAATCAAGAAGGCTGGCTCAAGCGCTTATCCGATGCGGATGTTCCGGTTGCGCCAGTGCGCTCGGTCGCAGAAACAATGAATTCTGATGAGATCCGCGACCGCCAAATGATCCTAGAACTCGAAGATCCGAATGGCGAACCCGTGCGCCTACTCGGCTCACCATTAAAATTCTCCGAATCGTCAGTGGCGCAAAATGTGAAACTCCCACCGCGCCTCGCCGAACACAGCCGCGAAGTGCTCGCCGAGCTAGCGGGTGTCGACGAACAACGATTGCAGCAACTGGTCGAGCGTGGGGTCACCAGTGTGGAGTAGCAAGCGTCTATACAAAGAATACGCGATGGGCACGACGCTCTCCACCTGCCGAGAATATCTGCATGAAAAATTACAACTGCATCTTAAGTTTCGTCACCGCCAGTTTAGTCTTCTGCGCAGCGCCTAACGCGGCCGAGTTCGACCCCGGTGAACTAGACGACGAAACAAACGGTACGAACTGGCTAGCTTATGGGCGTACCCATAGTGAGCAACGCTATTCACCGCTTGATGAGATCAATGCGGACACCATCGGTAAGTTAGGCCTCGCTTGGTCTGTCGAGCTTCCTGATGCGCGACAAATTGTTTCAACCACGCTCGCGATAGACGGCGTCCTTTACGTCACAAGTAGTTTTAGTATTGTCACTGCCATCGATGCACGTACACAAAAAGTGCTGTGGAAATACGATCCAAAAGTAACTGAACATGCCGGTAAAACCTTGCGCGTTCTATGGGGTACGAGTCGGGGTATCGCTTACTGGAATAAGAAAATCTTTGTCGCCACCGGAGATGGCCGCCTCATCGCCGTTGATATTCGAACAGGCAAAGAAGTGTGGAGCGCACAAACCACGGAGCCCGACGGGTTTTATTATGTGACAGGCGCACCGCGGGCGTTCAACGGCAAAGTCATTATTGGTAATGGCGGTACAGAAACAGGACCCGCGCGGGGTTATGTCACGGCCTACGACGCAGAAACGGGTGAGCAGGCGTGGCGCTTCTTCGTCGTGCCCGGTAATCCCGCTGACGGCTTCGAAGACAACGCGCAACGTATGGCCGCGGCAACCTGGAGCGGCGAATGGTGGAAACACGGTGGCGGCGGCAACGTCTGGAACGCGATTACTTACGATCCCGATTTCAATCACATCTATCTCGGCACCGGCAACGGTTCTCCTTGGAACCAAAAGATTCGCAGTCCGGGCGGCGGCGACAACTTGTTTCTCTGCGCAATCGTCGCACTCGATGCCGATACCGGGAAGTACAAGTGGCACTATCAAACCGTGCCCGGAGAGACTTGGGATTTCAATTCATCAATGGATATGGTGTCTGTAGATCTGAAAATCGACGATCGTGAGATCAAAGCCTTGCTGCACGCACCCAAAAACGGCTTCTTCTATGTTCTCAATCGAGCCAACGGCCGCTTGCTGTCGGCTAAGCCGTTTGCGAAAGTCACCTGGGCGACCGAAGTCGATATGAAAACCGGACGACCTGTCGAAGTCGCCGGGTCGCGTTATGAAAGCGGTGAAGTATTGATGTGGCCCGGACCCACGGGCGCGCATAACTGGCAAGCAATGTCGTGGAACCCAGAGACTCAGTTGACGTATTTTCCGTATCACGACCTACCTGGGTACTACAACGACAAAGGGATCCGGCATGCGGAATATCAAGCGAAACCCTTGGAATTGCATACCGGTGTTGCCTTCGCCGAGGAAGACGCGGACCCAAGTCTTGGCACGAGCGGCATCATGGCTTGGGACCCACTGCGCCAAAAAATCGCCTGGCAACATCCGAACCCCGGAGTCTGGAATGGCGGCACCATGACCACTGGCGGAAACCTCGTTTTTCAGGGGCTTGCCGACGGTCGCTTCATCGCCTACCGAGCAGACACCGGCGAGAAAGTCTGGGAATACGACGCGAAGCACGGCATTGCAGCACCGCCAATAACGTTTCAGTTAGATGGTAGGCAACTCATCGCCTTGCCGGTTGGCTGGGGCGGTGGACTCGCGATGATGGGCGGTTCATTTGGCGCGCAACACGGTTGGCCTTACGGTTTGCACCCGCGTCGCTTGTTGGTTTTTGCATTAGACGGCACAGCCGAGCTTGGACCTACGCCACCGCCGATACAACTCACTCCGATCGACGAACCGAATTTCCTTGTTAACCAAGAAATGGTTGAAGTCGGGAAGCAGTTATACCTAAAACATTGCGTGATATGTCATGGACCTGGCGTCGCTTCAGGCGGCGGCGCACCGGATCTACGCGCATCTGGCGTACTATTGAATCTTGAGGCGACGACTGAAATCGTCATTGGTGGACAACGTACCGTGCGTGGTATGCCAAAATTCGAGGAGATGCAGCCTTCGCAAGTGCAAGCGATTCAACATTACGTTCGTCACCAAGCGCGCACGGATTTGGTTAAATTGAAGGCGGTTGCCGTACAAACGCCGCACTAAACTGCGCACACGCAGCGAGAATTATCTGACAAGACAACAGCGGGACAAATCGAGCCTCGCTTGCCAATAACTAATTTAGCAACCGGTCAATACGGAGAACACATCATGGGAACCGTACGCATTGTCGAAACAGATTCTGTCGCTTGGCAGCGAGTCCATGAAGCGGTCGCACCAGACGTCGCCGCGCGCATGTCGGAGGCTGAGCGCAACGGTGACGTTCGAATTCTACATCCCGGTTCAGGTGGCGAACTACAGCTGTTCGAAGCAAATATCGCGCCTAACGACGAAGTCTCATTACACGCCCACGAAGCGGATGAAATTATTTATATCCTTGAGGGCGAACTCCAGATTGGACGCAAACGACTCGGCCCTGGCGCGTCCGTGTTTATTGGCGGTCAGACCTTGTACGGATTTAAAGCGGGTCCGAATGGCGTGCGGTTTCTGAATTTTCGCGGCGAGGCCAATACGAGCTTCATCACTCGCGAAGAATTTATGGCTAACAAACCAGCGCGGAGAGCCTAAGTGAAAATAGGACTCGTCTTATTCAGCGGCGTAGGTTCAATGGACGGCGCCACCCCAACCGGTCGCGACATCGTTAATTTCTCGAAGCTTGCGGAACAAGTTGGCCTCGATTCCGTTTGGCTCACTGATCATTTCTATTTCGACTTTGCGGACTTTGCCGCTATTGACATCCCGCTTCCGCCGGAGCTGGATGGCACGAAATCTGGCGCCTGGGAATGCTGGTCGCTGGTGTCGGCGATCGCTGCGGTCACGCGAACGATCAATGTCGGCACATTAATAGCGAGCACGTCGTTTAGAAACCCTACCTTGTTGGCGCGCATGGCCGAAACGGTCGATGACATTAGCAACGGACGCTTAATCCTCGGACTCGGCGCCGGTGATTTTGCGTTCGAACACCGCTCGGCGGGCTATGCTTTCGACCGCCAGATTTCGCGATTTGAAGAAGCCATCGAAATTATTTCGAAGCTGTTGAAGGGTCAACAAGTGAGCCTCGACGGAGAGTTTTATAACGTTCACGAAGCGAAAATCCTACCGAAAGGACCGCGGCCAGAAGGTCCACCATTGCTAGTCGGCTCGGTATTTGGTCGTCCACGCATGACCCGTTTAACGCTTCAGCACGCGGATTTCTGGAATTGTTTCATCGCCTTTGGAGAAAACAAGATAGAACAATATCGAGATGCGTGGACCCATCTTCAAGTTGCGTGCGATAAGTATGCGCGAGATCCTGCTACTGTCCGGCGCAGTGTTTCGTTGAGTGTTAGCTTCGCCGATTCGCCCTTCCCAATTCCTGGCACGCAACCGATCAGCGGGTCGATCGCCGAAATCGCCGACGCCCTCTCGGAGTTCGCCGACGAAGGCATCGAGCATTGCATGATCATGCTGCATCCTTATACGAGCGCTGGCATCGAACAACTTGGACGAGTCATCGAATCCGTAACCCCTCGTGGATCTTCCAAGCGTTAGTGAGCCGACGCTTCGATTAGCGTGCTTTGTCGGCATGCTGGTCGTGGTGGCGGTCTGGGAGATCCTCGCACCGCGTCGTCGACAAACCATTTCGCGTGCGCAACGCTGGCCAAACAATTTGGCCATTGCGGCCCTTAACACAGGCTTAGTACGAATCGTTGCCCCGACGGGTGTCGTTGGCTTTGCAGTTATCGCCGATGATCAGGGCTGGGGCTTGCTTCACCTCGCGCATTTCCCCGACTGGACAGTTGTGATCTTGGCCGTCGTGCTTCTCGACCTCGTCATCTACTTACAGCACAGGATGCTGCATGCGGTACCAGTGCTGTGGCGACTGCATAGGATGCATCATGCTGATTTGGAATTCGATATGACTACCGGAGTACGCTTCCACCCGCTCGAAATAGTCCTCTCCATGGGGCTAAAAATCGCCGCAGTTGCAATCGTCGGTGCGCCGGCCCTGGCCGTACTTATTTTTGAAATTTTGCTGAATGCGACTTCGGTGTTTAACCACGGAAATGTCCGCGTGTCGGCGCGCATAGAACACGCGCTACGTTACTTTATAGTGACACCCGATATGCACCGGGTGCATCATTCGATTGAGCGCGCCGAAACCGACAGCAATTTTGGATTCAATTTGCCCTGGTGGGATCGTTTATTCGGTACGTACAAACCGCAGCCTGCGGCCGGGCATCTCAACATGGTCATTGGCATCCCAGCGTTTCGCGCGCCTGAAGAACTTCGCTTGGACCGGTTACTCGCCCAACCTTTTCGCCATGATATCGATTAAGTAATCGTCGAATATCTCCGCACGCAAGCTACGCTGAGATCGCAGAGCGACGCCACGGGTGACAATGCACAACGCCGTCAGTCCAAGCAAGAACTGGGCAACAAGTTGACGTTACTGATAATTTAATCGACTCTCGAAGGCCGCTCGAATTAGTTCGAAAACGCCGCTCTAATATGATTAATAAACGCCTGCACTCTTGCCGATCGGATCAGATCGGGATGGGTCAAAGCCCAAAGCCCGGTCGTCAGTTCGTGAGTCGGCGCATCGATACGTGCCAGGGATTGCGATTCGTCACCGATGAAACGCGGCAATAACGCCGCACCGATATCATTCTCAGCGGCGATTTTTATCGTGACGAAAGAGTCGGCGCGCATGCAAATTCGTTGAGTTGGAATCGTCGTTTCAAACCACTTGCCAAACGGCGCAGCGAGAAAACTTTGGTCCAGACCAATCCATTGATGATCGAGCCAGTCACTAGGTCCCCGCCCGGCCAAATAAGTTTTTGAGGCGTAAATGCCGACCTCGACATCACGAAGTTTGTAACCGATTAATGGTGGCTGAGGCAGGCCGGTCGGGCGAATCGCGATATCCGCGTCACGACGATTCAAATCCAGAACGTTATTGGTCACGATAACGTCGAGCAGTATTTGCGGATGGATCCGATTAAAACTCGCGAGGATTGGCCCCATCATGGTTACCATCAAGCTGTCGGTCGTGGTGACGCTCAGCTCCCCATCTAGACGCAGTTCGCGGCCCGCGATCTCGCGCTGCATGTTGTACAAAGTACTCTCGACTTCGCGCGCGGCATCGATCATTTTTTCGGCTTCGACAGTTAAAGTGTAGCCACTGTCACCGCGCTCGAATATTCGGCAATCGAGGCTCTCTTGGAAGGCATCGATACGCCTAAGGACGGTCGAACGATTGACCCCAAGTTCGCGCGCTGCAGCGGCAATCGAGCCTTTATTAGCGACCATCAAGACATAGCGCAAATTGTCCCAGTTGATATGTTGCATAATTGCATCACTATAGCGCGTAATTGCCCAATGTGATGTATTAATCTGATAGGCTATCATTCATACAAGATCCCCATAATCTCAGTTAAGGACATATCGATGCAGACTAAACTAGTGATACTTATCAGTGCTTTAACGGTCGTTTTCTCATCATTGGCGTTCGCCGCCGACGACGATCCGAACTTGATGTTAATCAAGGCGCGGCAAGGTGACATGGAAATTCGAGGCTTCAGCGCCGCGCCCTTGTTTGGTATGGCAAAAGGTGATCTGCCCTACGACGCAGAAAAAGCGGGGAAGCTCGCTAACAACTTAAAAGTGCTACTCGAACTCGACATGGGTAGCGCGTGGGCCCCTGGTACAGGGAACGACAAATACTCAGGCAAAACACATGCCCTGCCGGAGATTTGGAGTACCTACCCGAAAATCGCAGACGCTGGCAAAGAATACGGTTTGGCTGTTAACGAATTAGCCGCGGTCGCCGGTGATGGCCTTGATGCATTGCGCTCGAAAATCGGTGGTTTAGGCGATGGGTGTAAAGGTTGCCACGACGATTTTCGTGAAAAAGAATAACCCTGTTTGGAGGGTTTAACGCGAGAAAAAATTTGGGACCCAGTGACCCGTTTGTGGCACTGGGCGTTCGTTATCGCCGTAGTAGCTGGGTGGAGCTTCGGCAAATTTATGTCGTTCTCTACGATCGAGTGGCATTTCTACTGCGGCTACACGATCCTCGGCCTGCTGGTATTCCGTTATCTGTGGGGGTTCATTGGACCTCAGCCCGTCCGTTATCGCGCGTTGATCCCTTCGCCAAGGCAAGTCGTTGATTACCTCAAACGCATAGCGAGCCGCAGACCGAGCGGTACGCCAGGCCACAACCCGATTGGATCGCTCGCCGTGATCGCAATGGCTCTGCTCATTACGGCGCAAGCAAGCTCTGGTCTATTTATCGTCTCAGACGACTATTTCGAGTCCGGGCCGCTTGCCTATCTAGTTTCAGATGCCGTTAGCAATCGGCTAACCTGGTGGCACAAACTATTATCAAAATTTGTTCTCGGCATCGTCGCCTTGCACGTGAGTGCGATCTTTTTCTACCTATTGTGGAAAAAGGAAAACCTGATCATGCCAATGATTACCGGTTGGAAGTGGGTCCGCGATTCATCGAAATCCGAAAAATAGCGTGCGCGAATTTTCTGTTCACAACTTAATTGCTGAAGCGCATTTCGCAACAAGCCAGGTGCACGGCATAACAGCGCGCGGCCTGCGCACGCACGGCCATCTTGGCTGACAGGAAGACTGGCAAATAGCGGAACTAGAACGCCCCGCCGGATTGCAGAGCGCATAGACGAACCAGTTATAACCGCGCCTAAAATTCGCGATGATGCTCCGGGCGAAACTTGTTCGTGGGATGGAACCCCGATTTCTCAACTTTGCGCGGTTCACTAACCCAAAGCTGACGATCCGGATGCATGCCGGCACCGAACACGGCCGACACCGCCGAGCGGCGCATGCGATTGAGCAAACGCGTATCGGCGATTCCGCAGGACGGATGGATGCCGCCGTTTTCGGCGACAACTTTATCCCACACTGATTTACGCGCGCTAACAAGCGCCGCATCGTCGAGTTGTGTGCAATTAAGTTCGTTGATGTTTAGGTCAACGATAATTTCATCGCCGTCTTCGACAAATGCAATTGGCCCGCCTAGCGCAGCCTCGGGTCCGACGTGACCGATTACTAAACCGACTGAGCCGCCTGAAAATCGAGCGTCTGTCATCAATCCGACGACGATATTGCGTTCACGACACAGTGTCGTAATCCGCGACGTAGAATCGAGCATTTCCGGCATCCCCGGCGCACCGCTTGGCCCTTCGTAGCGCACGATCACCATATCATGATTATTAAAACTGTCAGGAGCGTCGGCCAAGGCGTCCAGCAAGCCTTGCTCACCGTCGAATAGTCTTGCCTTGCCTTTGAAAATGTTATTTTCGAGGCCGCCTTCAACACCCGCCAATTTGAGCACGGCGCTGCCGTCAGTCGACAGATTACCGCCCAGCACGCGCAGACCGCCGGTCGGTTTGTAGGGTTTCTCCACCGAGTAAATCACTCGGCCATCAGGTGCAGGCGGTGCGAGCCGCGCGATTTGCGCGCTTAAGCTTTCGCCAGTGCACGTTAAGGTATCGCCGTTGAGTAATCCCGCGTCGAGTAGGGTTTTTACAATGATCTGAATACCGCCTTGCTCGTCGATATCGACCATCGAATACTTTCCGTACGGACGGGCATCGGTGAGCACCGGAACGATGTGTTCAGACAGGTAGTTAAATTCATCAGGTGACATGATGTCCTTGGCAAAATTTTCGAATCCTGCCGCGCGCGCGATTTCCGGCGCGTGCAACATCACGTTAGTCGACCCGCCAACCGACATCGACACGATAAGCGCATTGCGAATGGAATCGCGCGTTACGATGTCACGGGGCGTAATGCCTTTTTCGACCATCGCGTTCAAGTAGGTAACAAGTTCGTCCGGAAAGACCTCCAGGCGCCGAGCGTCGTCCGACGGCGGCGCAACCATGTGCAGAGGTTCCATGCCAACGACGGCGATGAATGTTTGCATGGTGTTATAAGTAAACATCCCACCGCAACTTCCATAGCCGGGGCACGCCTCACAAGCAATGCGTTTCTTTAGCGCTTCGTCGGAATTCGCGGCGTTTTGGAAACCGCTAATAATATCGAGGGGCTCGCCGGTAACGGAATCGACTCCCGGGCGGATCGGTCCATCGGACACGATAATTGCCGGACGATTGTGCTCGAGTATTCCGGCTAAGGTGCCGACCGGTGGTTTGTCGCAGGCAACGACCGCGATCGTACCTTCCAAGCCGCTCGCGCTCAGATGCTCGCAAACCGTATCGTGGGTGACTTCCCGCCCGATCAAGGAATAGCGCATTTCGCGGGTACCGTTGCGCATGCCGTCAGACGTCGCCACGGTGTACTCGGGTTGCACTAGGCGCATTTGTATCTGGCCTGCCTCGCGACCTATTCGGACACGCAACTGCTCGTGAATGATTTCAACCTTACGCTGCACGCCGAGATAGCATTGACTATCCCCCTTGTTGCCAATGACGCCGATCGATGGCGTGTGAATCAAATCCATGTCGGTATTCAGCTCGCGGGCAATCCCGTAGGTTTGCGCGTTGCGCCCAGGGTTGTTGTCGATCAGCACAGATTTCGACTTAGACGTCATTTGATACTCCTTTAGAACTCAAGAGACTCGACCGTGGTAGCAAGCACGATCGTAGAACAGCCTTTTCGGGCGACTTTGAAAGATCAGCCTCGAACACGGCATCTTGATAGTTTTTATTGGGGGAAGTCATAGTCAGGATTGTAGCGCGCAATGCGCGCGAGGTACTGGCATTGAGATCAATTATTTCCACCGTTCGGACATTTTAGGTCGCGGGGAAAGCGTCGTTGTAGTCGTCCGACGCCGCTTGAATGATCCTGAACGTTTGAGCCTGGTTATAGGTGGCGCCAATTTCGACGACCGGGTCTTCTCCGGGCAAGGTTTTGTAGGAAAGAAAATAGTGCCTTAAGCGTTCGATTAGCCCAACCGGAAAGTCATCAATATCCTCGACTTTGTCCCACACCGGGTCGTCGCACAACACCGCAATTATCTTGTCGTGCGCTTCACCATTGTCAAGCATCGGCAATCCTCCGAGCACGCGAGCGTGCAGAATAAATTCGGCACGCGCCACCGGTCGCTCGCTCAGAACGCAGATATCGAGGGGATCCCTGTCGCCAGCCACGGCGCCATGCATGACATCCTGAACCCGATTGGCGCACAAGGTCTTCGGAATAAAACCATATAAGTTCGGCGGCAAGGAAGAAGTACGATCAGGTCGGTCGACTTTGAGATAACCTCTCAACTTATCGACTTCGTATTTGACCAGATCGAATGGCGTGATCTCTATGTAGGCGTTTACGATACCCGGCGCATTCTCGCCGATCTCAATACCGTGTCATGGATGTGGTCGCCACTTCAGGTGTTCCGTCATAGAGCAATCGCCTTAATTCTCATTATCCATCAGAACGATACGACTGTTGGCCAAGAATCGCTAGTCGAGGACGCAGCGCACAAACACCGCGCCGCGGCGAACCGGACGTAATCGAGACCACAATCTACGCACACGGCCAAACGAACCGCTCGACGACCAAAAGTAGCACAAGACAGATTATTCTTTCGACAAATTGCTTGAGGAATCGAACTATAATGTCGCGATGCGATGCCGAGATCTAATCGATAGATGAACCTCAGAACGGTGTTCCCAATAATCGCATTGTCTGTTGGGGTCGTCCTGTCGACCTTGATTAGCGCGGGCAGCGTCGTCGATGAAAGCGGAGCAACATTACTACCGCTCCTCACTTTACTAATTGCTAGCGAATTCGGATTCATCGTCACGCTGATCGGCGCGACCGTATCCTGTAAATTGATCTTGATCGACGGCGTTAACGTCCGAGACACCTTGTTAGGCGTTGGTTGCGCGCTAGCCTGCACGTTTTTCGCTGTTCAAGGCCTACGATTGTGGCCGACCTAGGAACTGCCGTCGTGTCGAGGCATTCGCCCGTAGCGTGAATCTTGCGCTACACAAAGGCTATCGGACGGGGTGTATTGGCGCCATTACCGCACTGCATGCGCACTTCTACGCAGAGTCTGTGAGTTTCGGGCAAGTATTCGAAAGCCGGGTTGCGCGCGAACTCGCGATTTTTTGTGACCGCTACGACGAATCCTCTGATGGGCTTTGGCTCGCGATCGTCGATGGTCTAGTCCATGGCTCAATCGTTATCGACGGAAAGCGCGTTAACGACGAAGGCGCGCATCTGCGTTGGTTCATCACCTCAGATCGATTACGTGGCACCGGGCTAGGACGCGCATTGTTGGCAGACGCGCTAGCCTTCTGCGACGCGCAACGATTTCCTTCGGTCTATCTTGATACGTTTCAAGGGCTAGACGCAGCACGACATCTCTATGAAGCCTTCGATTTTCGACTCGTCGAACAGTCAGCAGGTACTCAATGGGGAACTGAAGTGAATGAGCAACGCTTCGTGCGGCAACTCGCACAACCAGGCAGTGAGTAGTCAGAACGCCGTTCGTGGATGCGAACCAATGACGGAAACGAGTCCGTTGCTGCCTAGACGCTCACATAACAATGGCGGCGTCGCGCCGAGACCAAAGCGCACCTGTTATCGTAGTCTGTCTGTCTAATCACGGAGTGTTTGATGACGAAATCACTGAAAGCGACGCTGTTGTCTGCCCTCGTCTTTCCTGGTGCAGGCCATTACTTCTTGAAACGATATCCACAAGCCCTGCTGTTAGCGATCGCGGCGACCGGCGGCCTTTACTTTTTATTGGCCGAGACAGTCAATCGTTCGCAGATAATTGCCGACAAGATTGTTAACGGAGAGATCGCATTCGATGTCGCAACGATCGCGCAAATAGCTACCGACCCCTCGTCGAATAGCAATAGTCAAATGCTAAGCATTGCGACCTGGACAATATTGATTGCGTGGATCATTGCAATGGTCGATTCATACCGGATCGGTCGCTCCCTACCGGAGCAATAGAAACGGGTCCAAGTGGCTCAGAATTTCGCTAGTATTATCCACATCGAGAAATACCGGTCTGAATCGAATGATCTTACTTTAGGAGATCTACATTGAAAGTACTCAAATACCTTAGCCTGATCTTCGTGGCCTATATCTGCATCGTCGCGGCTTTCGAATCGCTACTCGGCGTATTCCAGCCGGCGAATCAAAGCACATTAGTCATAACGACATCCGACGAAAATGGAATGAAAAACGACCGCGTGTTGTCGCGCCTTGAAAGCGGTGGCCAACTTTACGTCGCCGCGAACCATTGGCCGCGCACATGGTACAAACAAGCGTTAAGTCATCCGAATGTGGAAATCGGCTTAAGCACAGACTCGAAAAAACACTACCTTGCCGTACCCGTGATCGAGCCCGAATATTCGCGAGTCAATAACGACAATCGGCTGGCCCTTGGCTTCAGGATCCTAACGGGATTTCCGCCGCGCAAGTTTGTGCGCCTCGATATGCAGTGAGGGATCTCACTAGCTCCACCGCCAGGTCAACCAGCTACACTAATTCGTGACCAGTCTAAATACCGGCAGTTTCTGATCATCGCTGTGCTGGACGTATTCCACCATAACCTTCGCATCAAAACTAATATCGTCGTCCGTTACGTCGACGAGATTACTTAACATCCGCAACCCTGCTTGCTCTTCGAGTTCAACTTCAACCACAACATAGGGCACTTTCTCGAAGGCCGCTGGGTGTACCGGATGTGTTACGACCGTCCAAGTCGTAATTTTCCCGCGTCCCGAAAGCGCTTGCCAACTAAATCCGTCTGCGCCGCAATGTGTACACAGCGGCGCCGGATGCCATCTGAACTTGCTACAAGTATCGCAGCGCTGCATCACTAAGCGTTCTTCATTGCACGCCTGCCAGTAAGGCTCGGTGCCGTATTCCGCGATGGGATAAGGAAATGCGGATGCATCATTCATAAGCTGTTGCCTCAAAATTCTAGGTTACGGTACCAGACGGATCCCTCAATATGTGTATCGGTCCGCGAATGCCTCGCGTCGCGGCAGACGCGCATTGTCAAACGTCGACCTCAAGGTCCGCCGCTTCGCATTTCGGCCGATGAAGAGACTCGTGTCCCTACTGCGCCACCCAACCACCGTCGACGGGCATCGCGACACCCGTTACATAGGAGGATTTGTCCGACATTAGCCAAGCTGCAACCTCCCCAATTTCGCTCGGTTCGGCGACTCTACGCATCGGTACCGCACCAATCATTTGATCGCGTATTTTTGCGCTAGCTTCAGTCACACGGCCTAGCATCGGTGTTTCGATAAATCCGGGGCACACTGCGTTGACCCTAATTTTCTTGGTTGCGTATTCAAGGGCTACGGTTTTAGTGAGGCCAACAACGCCATGTTTCGCGGAGTTATAACTCGCCGCACCGGGTATGCCGATCAAGCCTGCGGCCGATGCGGTATTGACAATACTACCGCCGCCGTCCTGCTTAACCATTTGTTCTACCTCGCATTTCATGCAAATGAAAACACCTGTTAGGTTCACCCGGATCACGCGATCCCAGTCTTCGATTGGGACGTCGAGAATCTTTGCTGTCGGACCTTCAATGCCGGCATTGTTAAAGGCACCATCGAGCTTGCCATGTGCGCCGACAATTTCGGCAATTGCTTCGCGCACCGCGACGTAATCACTGACATCAACGTGATGGTATTGCGCCGTGCCGCCCGCTTCTTTGATCGCCTCTACGGTCTTAGCTCCTTCGTCGTCCTGCAGATCGAGAATTGCGACCGTCGCGCCTTCGGCTGCGAGTATTTTCGATGTCGCCCGGCCAATTCCGGTACTGCCGCCGGTTACCAAAATCACTTTGTTCGTTAGCATTGTCACTGTTGCTGTCCTCCCAATTGAATGTTCTGTGTAGCGACGGCAACTGCAGCCGTCTTATCAGCCTCGCGCGGTCGCACCGCCGCTATTGCTAGGCTGCGAATTTTGTTCTCGTCAGGATCGCGCAAGGCCGAGAGTAGCCGCCAAGCTGGTTGCCCGCAACCGAGGACAGACAGTCTAAATCATGAACTGAGTTTCGCACCGTGGTTGTTCAGATCGTGACGAACCCTCTGAAAACAGTTGTGCGTGGCGCGGAATTAATTCTAAATGGTGTTCTCTCTCCGTAAGATTTCCAAGACTAATCAATACGAGGAATGTGCTATGCCAGAACAATCAAAGTTGGATCGATTAATCGCCAGACAAGACATCGCTGATGTGATCTATCGCTATGCTCGCGGCATTGACCGTCTAGATTTCGATCTGGTTCGATCTTGCTATCATCCGGACGCCTACGATGACCATGGCGCGATCAGCGGTAGCGTCGATGAGTTCATAGATGCCGCGAAAGAATTCTTGGTGAAATGGACGGCAACGCAACATTTTATGGGCAACATGCTAATCGAAATAGAGGGCGATAAAGCGCGCGCCGAAACCTATGCGGTTGCTTACCATCGCCGCGAGGACGCTAACGGCGACGGCAAAGACGATACCTTAGGGATCCGTTATGTCGATCGCTTTGAACAACGCAGTGGTCACTGGTTGATTGCTCATCGAGTCGTATCTACTGAATGGCGACGAGTCGATCCGGTCAGTGGCGCGCGCGGTCGCGACAAAGTCGGAGTTTGGGGACAAAGGAATAACACGGACGTGCTCAGCTGGGTGATGACGGCCGAAGCACCCCGCGCAAACTAGATAATACTGCGTCAACCTAGATCGATCGTCATGAAAATTCTGAAGTTAACATGGACTGGCTAGTATCGAATATAAAGTGGATCATGCTTGCATCCGGGCTGATCACGTGCTCGATGCTGCAAGCCGTGTTCGTGCCTGGTGTCGCCCTTGAATCGATGTTCGGCGATTCGCTCCAAGGACCAATGGTCGAGATCATCGTGCGCAATTAGGGCGCGCTGATCACGCTTGTCGGCGTGATGCTAATCTTCGACGCCTTCCAGCCACATCTGCGTTCGTTTGTGGTGACGATTGCAGGAATCAGCAAGATTATTTTCATCGCCTTAGTGCTTTTGTTCGGTGGTCAGTATCTAGGTGAGCAAGTAACCGCCGCGATCATTTTCGATTCGGTGGTCGTCGCGTTATTTGTCGTTTATCTGCTCCAAAACGGACGCAGAGAAGAATCAATTAACTAATGCTGTGCGAGAAAGTTGAGAGGCTTGCGCCTGATTCGGCTCGATTTGGCTTGGAAATCTAGCCTCGCGCTCGACCTAAAAACCGAGTCGCTCTGGCACCGCCCAGACGTGATCCGATTGTTTCAATTGAACGCGCCGACATCGAGCAAACAAGAAGCAAACCCTCGCGCCTAGCGCGAGGGTTTAGCTGGCCTAGCCGGCGCTCGCCGCAATTTTTTGTGGCGCGGATTTTTCGAGGATGTCTTGCAGGACAGGCATGATGTAGCCCTTAAAATTAGCGGGATCTTCCGACATTGGAAAGTGGCCCATGCCTTCCATTAACGCGTAGGTTGCACCGGGTACTTTGTCTGCGAGTTCCTGCGACGCTGCCGGGTAGGCAGACCAATCGTAGTCGCCGCTTAGGACGTACAACATGCATTTCGACGTGTCAATGTTCTGTGCGGTTTCACGCAGATCATGCTCAATTCCGTAATAGTTTAAATCGCCGGCAAAAACCACCGGGGCTCCCTGCGAATACATCCAGACGGTCTCGCGTGCTCTTTGCTCAGGCGCGTTCGGCGAACACAGGCTCAACATTGCGGCGGCTTTGGATTCGTTCGACAGTCGGGCGTGTTGCCACCATTTGTCGATAAGCTGATCCATGTCGCCGCTCCAACACGATGCCTCGAGTCCAATGCAGGCACGAAACTCATCGGGGTAATTCAAAGCTAAGTCACCGGCCAAATGCCCGCCCATCGAACAACCCATGTAGACCGGTTGGTCGAGCTCGAGTTCGTGACAAAATGCCACCCAGAACTTCATGAACCATTCTTTGCGTAATTTGTACTCTTGCTCCCAGTAACGCACCGCATCCGGCGGCAGCGATTTGCCGTGATACGGCAAGTCGATGGCGATGACACGAAAGTTGGCGGTCACTTCGTTGTCTTCGAGTAAGTGTCGGTATTGCCGACCGTCGGATCCCGCCGTGTGTTGGCAAACCAAAGGAATGCCTTGCCCGGCTTCTTCCATGTAGACGCGGTACTCGATACCATCGACGTCAAGATAGAGATAACGCCCGGTAATACTGGAAAATTTGGCCATTGTTGTTACTCCTCAGGCAGCGCGTGCGGCTTGGGCAGCGCGAACTTCTTCACCCATGATTAATTTGATGCGGCGAATCGAATAGTAGTACGCGTAGGCAGATTCCAGATCGCCACCGAATTCAAATTCGTGATGGAAGGATGCCGCGAACCAGTCGTGGTAAAAAGGTTTCGGCACTTCTTCGAACATGTGTTCCCACACTTCTTCCGTGCCGACGATATCTATGGTGTATGGATCGAAGCCATTCGTACCATGCACGAACGATCCAACTTTGCCATTTTCGATACGCATAAAGTACTTTTCTTCGCCAATAACGAAGCGAATGTCGCCATACCAATAACGCGATGTGAGTTTGAATTCAGGATCGGCGTTTAAGCGGCTAGCTATCGCCTCTACGGGCAAAATCAATGCGGGGTTTGCCATTGTGTTTGGACCTCTTCTTCTTACGATGCCCCCGAGGTTAACAGAAAAGTCGAATCTGACCACCTGCATCCACCAGTGTTCGGTAAGCTTCCAACCACTGGTCGCCCCACCAGTTCGCGTTCGCTTCACTGTCTTTTAAGTCGATCTGTTTCGAATTGCTCAAGAAATGGAAACACTCGTGGCTTAAGGTATGTACTGCACACTCTTCGAGGTCGCGAAAGCGGAAGGTTTGCTCGCCTGAAACCCAACCTTGAGCATTTTTTTTAGACGGAATGCGGCCCCAATGCTGGTAAGTGAATGGTGGTCGCATGAGAACGTTGACGCTGGCCCGGATGCGGTAACCATAGGTCTCACCGCGCTCCTGTGTTTCTCCAGGGAACGTACACTCGCCGTGCAGCAAGGTAGATTTGTTCAACGGCAATAATTTTAGCCAATCGAGCTCACGTGTATCAAAAGGACTAAGTTGCTGCGTCATGAATTCTATTACATGCGCCATGCCAACTCTATCGACGAGTCTATAGGTAACGCTCAACAATGATCTTCGACTCCATGAGGATATTGAAATTCCAACCGCGCCGCGCATATCGCGAAAGCTCTGCACCGGCCACGACCCGCATAGTAGAACGAAGATACCTCCGCCAAACACAGGCGCTGTCAATTTTAGCTTACGCTTGAGATTATATGACTGAAGCGCCCAAGCCGAAACTGTTCGTGCGCACGACATCCTGCCACTGGAGCCCTCATGAAACTGATTGCCGATATTGTCGAAAAACAAGCCACCCATACGCAATGGCGCCGAACGATTCACGCACATCCAGAACTCGCCTACGAAGAACATCGCACCGCACAATTTGTCGTCGATAAGCTAACGCAATTTGGCATTCCGATCGAGATTGGTATCGGCCGCACGGGAGTCGTCGGCACGATCACAAAAGGTCATAGCGACCGCTGTATCGGCTTGCGTGCCGACATGGACGCGTTACCGTTGCAGGAACATAACGAGTTTGGACATCGCTCGACTAACGATGGCGTGATGCACGCGTGCGGGCACGATGGACACACGACAATGTTACTCGCCGCAGCAGAGTACCTCGCGACGAATAGAAATTTCGAAGGCACGGTGCATGTTATTTTCCAGCCGGCAGAAGAAGGCGAAGCCGGTGCCAAGGCCATGATGGATGATGGCCTGTTCGAACGTTTCCCGATGGAAGCGGTTTACGGCATGCACAACTGGCCTGGTCAACAAGTCGGCAAAATGGCGACACGTAAAGGTGCAATCATGGCGGCAATGGACGTCTTTGAAGTGAAAATTATTGGCCGCGGTGGACATGGCGCACTGCCGCACCTAGCTGTCGATCCGATTCTCGTCGCCACGCAACTCGTCAATCAATGGCAAGGGATTGTGTCGCGCAACGTTAATCCGATCGACGCTGCGGTCGTGTCTGTTACCCAAATCCACGCCGGTGACGCGTTCGCCGTGATCCCGACCGAAGTCGTCCTGCGCGGCACGGTGCGCTCTTTTAAGCCCGCCACGCGTGAACTATTACGCGAGCGAATGAAACAGATCACGGCTGGGATCTGCGCCGGCAACGATTGCGAATTCGAATGGTGGTACGACCATCGATTTCCGCCAACCGTGAATTCTGCATTGGAAACGGACGCAGCGGCGGCCGCCTGTTGCGCCATTCTTGGCGATCAGAATTTCAATGGCAATGTTGAACCCTCAACGGGCTCGGAAGATTTCGGCTACATGCTGGAAGAAAAACCCGGCTGTTATCTTTTCATTGGCAACGGATCCGCCGATGGTGGCTGCTTACTGCACAATCCACGCTATGACTTCAACGACGAGATTATTCCAATCGGCGCAAGTTACTGGGTCGAGTTGGTCGAGCAACAATTAGCTGTTGGGAAAGGGTTATGAAAACCTACACAACCAGTCCGTTCGTCGACGGCTACGTATTCCTCGAAGGGCCGCGTTGGCACGACAACCGTTTATGGGTATCGGACATTTGGGCGCACCGCGTATATGGCATCTCGCAAGACGGAAGAGCCGAAGTTGCCGCCGAAGTTCCTGGCAGGCCTTCTGGCCTCGGTTTCATGCCTGACGGCACCCCATTGATTGTCTCGATGACTGACCGTTGCGTGTATAAATTGATCGGCGGTGCGCTTGAACTGCACGCCGATTTAAGTGGTTCGGTGCGCGCGGATCTGAACGACATGGTCGTCGCACCTAACGGCCGCGCCTACGTTGGCAACATGGGCTACGACTTGTTTGACGGCGCTGATCCCGCGCCTGCGGAAATTTCTCTAATCGAGCCGGACGGCTCACATCGGATCGTGGCCGATGAACTCAATTTCCCGAACGGCATGGTGATCACAAATTCAGGCACGACATTAGTCGTCTCCGAATCGTTTGGCGAACGCATGTCGGCGTTCGACATTACGGCCGACGGCGGCCTCGATAATCGTAGAGTCTACGCAGAACTCCCAGGCCTCGTCCCAGACGGAATTTGTTTGGACGTGGACGGCAACATTTGGGTCGCCGGAGCCAGCGGTGGAGCGTTCGTACAGGTAAATCAGTCAGGCGAAATCATCGCCCGCATTGACACTACCGATGAGGCAGCCATCGCTTGCCAACTAGGTGGCGCGGATGGCCGCACCTTATATTGTCTTATCTTCACCGGCGGCATCGAAGAAATACTTAAAGGTGAGCCGGGTGCACGAATTGAGACGGCCTGGGTTGAATCCGCCGCCGCCGGATCTCCGTAGAAAACCAGCGGCGGACGGCCACGTCCCTGCGAAATTTACACCGGCGAACGCGGGTCGAAATTAGGTTTGCGTTTCTCGCGGTGCGAGTCGATCCCTTCTTGCGCCTCCGGTCCGGCGAAGCCCAGCATTTCCAGCGCCGTCGACGCATCAAATGCTGGCCCGGCCATACGATACCAGTTGTTCAGCGCATACTTCGTCCAGCGGATCGCCGACGGCGCACCGGCTGCAAGTCGCATTGCGATCTCGAGCGCTTTGTCTTGTAGCTCATCGTCTTCTACGCACAACGACACGAGACCATATTTTTCAGCTTGTTCGCCATCAACAGGCTCACAAAGCAACAGTAAGTATTTCGCTTTTGCCATGCCACACAGCAACGGCCAGTTGATAATCGCCGAATCTCCGGCAGCAACACCTAAACGGGTATGGCCATCAACAATTTTTGCCGACTTCCCGGCAATGGAAATATCAGCGAGTAGCCCGGCGACAAGACCAGCACCGACTGCAACTCCGTTCAAAGCCGACACAATCGGTTTCGAGCAGTTGATGATGTTGTAAACCAAGTCACGGGCTTCTTTCCAAGCGCGGGCCCGGGCCTGAGGATCATCGATGATGTCTTCGATCATGCCGAAATCACCACCGGCGGAAAATGCTTTGCCTTTACCGGTTAATATGACGGCGTTGACGTCCTCGTCATCATCGATGTCTCGCCAAATATAGGTGAGTTCGCGGTGGCCAGCTTTATCGAGAGAATTTAATGTTTCCGGTTTATCGAACGTGATCCGCAGTACGCGATCAGCGGGCGAATCAAGTTTCAATTCAGTATATTTTGCATATTTTTCGAGCATCGTTAATTTCCTCTATCAATTTTTAATGCGTTAGATCAATCAAGAGATTAATCAATAATTCTTTCACCGGAAGCGAACGCTAACCAAACAATCGCGCCAAAAATATTGACCCCCGCCGCCAACGCGAATGCCGCCGAGTAAGTGCCCGTCGTATCGACCAGCCAACCAGTGAGTGCAACGCCGATAATACCGGGCACGGTGCCGGCTGTATTGGTGATGCCCATCAGGACATCTGCGTAGCGCGGTGCAATATCTAGATGGTTCGGTACGAAGCCCGCCCAGGTGAACGCAGCGCCGCCGAGCGCACCGCACATGAGCAACATCGCGACCCCAGCCGTGTCGACGTCGCGAGCAAGCAGCATAAATATCGCTGAGCTGACGAGTCCGATTGTCTGCATGATTTTCCGCACGGCGGTGAGGCTCAAGCCGCGGCCGACCATCCAATCTGCGATCCAACCCGCGCAATTTCCAACCACGAACATCGTCAACCAGGGCGCAGCCGAATATAAGCCTGCGTTGGTAATACTCAGACCAAGATGGCCGCGAAAATAACTCGGCAACCAGGCGAGCAGCATGTACAGCACCCAGTTGCTGCAAAAATGGTTGATAAACAACGCCCATACGGGTTTCGCGGTAAGCAGCTTGCGCCACGGCACTGGCGGTTTGTCAGCATGCTCCGCCGCTAGTTCTTTCAGAAGTTCCAATTCTTGCGCGCTAACTCTGGGATCGTCGGCCGGGTTGTTACGCACTTGGAGGAACCAAATCGCGGTCCACAGAAATCCGACCAAGCCGAAAACATAAAACACTGCCGGCCAACCGAAATTACTCACAATCCATCCCGTCGTCAGTAACGCGAACAAGGTACCAAGTGGAATGCCACTCAGCAGAATTGCCACTGCTCGCGAGCGTTCTTTAGGCAATACCCAGCGCCCGTAAACACTGTACGCGGAAGGGAACATCGCCGATTCACCCATGCCCATGGCGATCCGAGCAATGATCAACATGGGCAATCCGATGAACGCAGCACTTGGCGTTAGCATCGTGAACACCGACCACCACAGCACCGCCAGTCCAAGTACGAGGGTTCCACCGATCCGATTTGCGATCCATCCGCTCGGCGCCATAAACAACATATAGCCGATGAAGAACGAGGACAGGACATAGCCTTTGGTCGTTTCCGACCAACCAAACTCTTCTTGCATCGCGAGCACCGCGACAGAAATATTGACCCGATCGATGTAGCAAATAAAAACCGCGCAAAAGCACAACGCCACAACCGTGTAGCGACGCGGCCAACGTGATGCACCACTGTCAGTCGTTTCCAATGCCGTCATAGTTGAGTCTCCTTGAGTGCGTCGAAGATTAAGCCATAACGCGCCGCTTAGGGAATCTATCCGCATAGAACGGCCGCACGGTATACTGAGATGCAATACCAAGGACTACTAACCGATTAGGAGCGCACCGAATAATGGAAAAACCAGTTTGTTTGATAAGCGGCGTTGGTCCGGGGACCGGTTCTGCGCTAGCGCGCCGCTTTGCGCAAGGCGGCTACCGCATAGCGATGATCGCTAGAAACGCGGATCGCTTGAGTGCTTTAGAGAAAGAGATTGACGGATCGAAAGGATACGTCTGTGATGTTGGCGACGAGGCGGCGGTTAATCAAACCGTCGCATCAGTGAGTCGCGATCTCGGTACCCCAACAATCCTCATCCACAATGCCGTGGGTGGAACGTTCGGCAATTTCTTGGAAATTGATCCCGCTGACCTACAAAGAAACTTCACGATAAATACGATGGGGTTGTTGTATCTCGCGCGCGCCTGCGCGCCCGCAATGGTTGAAGCCGGAAGCGGCGTTATTATTGCCTCCGGGAATACATCGGCGCTGCGTGGCAAACCAAATTTCGCCGGTTTTGCCCCGACTAAGGCCGCGCAACGGATCCTCGCAGAATCGATGGCGCGCACCCTCGGTCCACAAGGCGTGCATGTTGCGTACATTGTAATTGATGCCGTCATCGACCTCGAATGGACGCGAAATATGATGCCCGACGCAAACGACGATTACTTTATTCAACCCGCGTCAATTGCGAACACCGCGTTCGATGTAGCGCACCAAGATCGCAGCGGCTGGTCGTTTAACGTCGAGCTGCGACCTTTCGGGGAAGTTTGGTAGGGTCTCTTAACTAAGAAACTTAGCCAATGTCATTTCGCTATGATATGGCGTGAGATCTGGGGTGAACGACGGTAGACCAAGCAGTTTATCGAGATGCGCCATCGCGCGCGGAAATGTCACGGCGGTCTGCTCGTCGTAGATGAGGGTAAACCCCGCATCCTCGATGCGTTTTTTTTCCGTCCTCGACAGTGCGAACAAAACAATTTCGGCCGCAAAACAAATATCTGCACAAGTGATATCGTTTCCGACGAGGTAATCTGGGTTGTTCGTTAGTGTCGCCTCAATACCGTTTAAGTAGGCATTAAAGGCTTGCGTCATTCCTTTGTGAAGCTCGTCGGTGAGTCCTTGGCCCATGAGGCCGAATAAATACCGTTGGCTATCCCTGGCAAAAACCAAAGACGCGTCTAAGAAGGAATCAATACGCGAGGCCTGGTACGGACCGTCACCATAAAGTGCGGGTCCGCTGCGGGCCAAACGTGCAACGGCACGCAGCATACTATTCGATTCGAATATGCCAACCTCGCCATCCGGACTAAATGCGACCGGTACCGTGCCGTAGGGGTTGGCGGTAATAAACTCATCGGTCTTGTACAAAGTACCTGAAAAGCCGGCACGCGCGCTTCGAGCGTAAGATTCGTTCGCCCGATCGGCATCCGTAAGTGGTCGCGCATCAAAATCCCACAGCCATTCGGGCAACTCTTTCGGTCTGGCGCCACGAATTTCCACCTCAACATCGACGAGACGCGCCGCGATCGTGGCCTTAAACAGTCTTGGATTGGGTAAGTAGGAAAATATTCTTAAATCTGCCATTTGATTCATCTCGTCGGTGCACGACTGCAGCCGTTTAGTGCGGCAACTATACCGTCGGTGGCCACACGTTCGGGTTTACGATTATTTAAAGACCGTCGCAAAAAGGTTGCAGATTCGCGACCAGCTCTGAGGCACTGGCGTACCGATCGGCCGGATCCTTAGCCAGCAACTTGTCGACGATCGCTTGATACTGGCTCAGGTGTCCTGGCAATGTCGGTACGTCCGCATACAAATGTTGGTAAACTAACGCGCCTGGCGAACTCGCATGGAAGGCTTTCTCACCGGTCAACATTTCAAACAAAATCATGCCTAAGCCATAAAGATCCGTGCGCTGATCGACGGCCTTGCCGAGACCTTGCTCCGGACTAAGGTAATTCAAAGTGCCTAGTATGCTGCCCGTTTTAGTGAGATCCCACGACCCGCCCAAATGTTTGGAAATGCCGAAATCGGCCAATGCCAAACTATCATCAGAACGAAACATGATATTACCGGGCTTTAAATCTCGATGAACAATGTCACGCAGATGGATCGCCTCTAGGCCAAAGGCGATATTCAATGCATATAACAGCGCGTCTTCAGTGGTGACGCCATTTTCGATTCGATGCTTAAGATCGCCTCGCGTAAAAAACTCCACCGCGATGTAACCATACTTTGGAGTGAAGTCGTGGCCATAGAACTTAACCACATACGGACTATTGATGTCGGCCAGGATGGCCGCCTCATGCGCAAAACGTTGCGAGACACTTTCGTCGTCAATAGATTCCAAATCCATGATTTTCAGCACCAAGGTCAACTTATCTTCGAGTCGCTCGGCAAGGTAGACCCGCGAGTGTGCCCCTTGCCCGATCAAGCGGACGAACTTATAACCATTCTCAACATTACCTTCGCGATTCGACAAATCTCCAAAAATTTGCCGGTCCTGTCTGTAGCGACTGCCGTCGAGCGGATCAAATTTGGTTCCGCGCCGCTCGGTTACGCCAAGTCCCGTTAGGATCCCCGGCAGAGTTTTTGCATTGAGCTCAGATTTAATTACATACGACGTGGACGGCATTTCGGCTAACTTGGAAGCCACAAATAGGTCGTGCTCGGCGGCTAGCATTAGCGTGGGTGGAAGTTTTACCTCGAGTGAAAATAACGCCAGCCACGCTAGGCCGCTTTCCGTGCCACCCAATCGATCGCCGATGACCAATAGATCGTAAAGATTCCAGTCGAATGCGGCATCCGGCATGCCGAGAACTTCTGGGTCGTGTTCGGTGACTTCAACTTGCGGGTCATATTCCGCAAACAGGCGTCTTAATAAGGTTGAATACTCTTTCGAGTCGTTGATGATGATTATTCGCATGCGGTTTGCTTTATCGATACTTGAGCGTCCAGCCTGATGCTCGGCAGCTGGTCACGCATATTATGGCATGCCGTTGCGGCCCGATTGCGAACTCGTGGGCATTGTGAGGGTGCAACATCGGGCCCGATAACCTTGCTTTAGAGATTTGTCTGATGAACCAATCACCCGGGCCGTCTGGCGGCGGCGGCCAATTTGGAGTGCTGCCTGCAAAACGAATAGTTTTCGTCTAGCCGCGATCCCTTTAGACAAGGAAATAAGCAGTTTCGTTATCAATGTCTGAGGCGTTACAATTGGGGGTCTATATCCTCCTTAAGCGACCACAACTGGAGCAACCGTGACACAAATTCAATTTACCGCACCCACGTCGGTTAAAGCCGCCGTTCGCTGTCTCGCCGACGGCGGCAAGAATCCAAAAATCCTAGCCGGCGGCACCGACCTCCTCGTCCAACTTAGAGCGGGACGGGTAAAACCAAGCACCATCGTCGACATCAAAAAAATCCCTGAACTAAAGCAAATCAAAACAGAGAAAGGCGGCTTTCGCATCGGTGCGGCAGTAGCTGGCGCCGAACTGAGCGCGCACGCGGCCGTAAAAAAAGCCTGGCCCGGTTTGGTTGAAGGCTTCGACTTAATCGGCTCTACACAGATCCAAGGGCGCGCGTCGCTCGGCGGAAATCTGTGCAACGGATCACCCGCAGCAGACAGTGTGCCGGCGCTGATCGCTGCCGACGCGACTTGCAAAATCGCCGGACCGAAAGGCATGCGCGAGGCGAAGGTCGAGGCGATTATTACGGGTCCTGGCAAAACGTCTTTGAAGAAAGGCGAATTTGTTGTGAGCTTTTTCTTGCCCAAGCGTCCAAAGCGCTCCGGTGATGCGTACTTAAGATTGATTCCGCGCACCGAAATGGATATTGCAGTGGTTGGTGCAGGAGTCAGTTTGTCGATCGATAGCAAAGGCGTCTGTACGGATGCGAGAGTGTCGCTTGGTGCAGTCGCGCCAAAACCGCTGTTGGTTAAAGCAGCGGCAAAAGCACTTATCGGCACGACGGTTGACGACGCTGCGCTCGAAGCGCTTGCGGCGGCGGCCAGCGAAGCCTGTAACCCGATTGATGATAAACGCGGAACGATTGTCTATCGCACGAAAGTCGCTGGCGTACTTGCGCGGCGCGCAGCGCTGATCGCCCTCGACCGAGCACAAGGAAAATAACATGGCAAAACAACACGTAAATACTTCTATCAATGGCGATCCCGTCGAGTTCCTATGCGAAACGGAGCAAACCTTACTCGATTGCCTGCGCGACGAACTCGGCTTAACCGGCAGTAAAGAAGGTTGTTCATCGGGCGATTGCGGCGCGTGCAGTGTCACGGTGGACGGGCGTCTGGTGTGCTCTTGCCTGGTACTAGGTATCGAAGCGCACGGATGCGAGATCGGCACTATCGAAGGGGTCGCTAATGGCGACGACCTGCATCCTTTACAGAAACATTTTTTGAAAGAGGCGGCACTTCAGTGCGGAATTTGCACGCCAGGATTTATCGTGGCGGCAAAATCGATGTTGGAGCGCAATCCTGATCCCAGCGAAACAGAAATGCGCTACTGGTTAGCAGGCAACCTATGTCGCTGCACGGGATACGACAAAATTATCAAGGCTGTGACAAACGCCGCAGCGGAAATGCGGGGAGAATAGAATCATGGGTAAAGAAGAAACACAATTTGATACGGCTGCGCCTAGCGTAAAAAGCAACGGCTACAGAGTGGTCGGCACTCGCCCAATTCGCCCGGACGGCATTGAAAAAGTTACCGGTCGCGCAAATTTCGGCGCCGACTGTGACTTACCCGGCATGCTAACTGGCTGGGTCGTGCGTAGCCCGCACGCGCACGCCAAAATACTCTCTATCGACACATCGAAAGCAATGAAGCTTGCTGGTGTAAAAGCGGTGCTCACTGCCGCCGACTTTCCGGAACTGAGCCCGAAGCACCGTGGCGCAGGGGAAGCACCGGTTAGCTTTCGCGACATGTCGCGAAATATTATGGCGCGCGACAAAGCGCTCTATGATGGCCACGCAGTCGCGGCAGTAGCCGCCACGACACCTGCAATTGCGGAAGCTGCTGCTGCGCTCATCGAAGTTAAATACAAAGTCTTGCCGCACGTCCTCGATGCACGCGCAGCAATGAAATCGAAAGCACCAGTGCTACATAACGACATCTTCACCAAAGGCGTCGACCCGAAACCGAGCAAAGCCTCGAACGTCGCACAACGCTATGAATTCAGTCTCGGGGACATCGACGCAGGCTTTGCCGACGCAGATGTGACCGTCGAGCATGACTTCACTTCCCAGTGCGTGCACCAAGGTTATATCGAGCCGCATGCTTGCGTCGCGAGCACAACCCAAGATGGTATGGCGACGGTATGGGCGAGTAGCCAGGGCCAATTTATGGTGCGTAACTATTGCGCGACCGTTTGCGGCATGGATATTTCCAAAATCAGAGTCATGCCGGCAGAAATCGGCGGTGGATTTGGCGGCAAAACCGTCGTCTATCTTGAGCCGCTCGCGATCTTGTTATCTAAGAAGAGCGGCAAGCCAATTAAAATCGTAATGAATCGTGAAGACGTTTTCCGCGCGACAGGCCCAACCTCGGGTGGTCACGCTTGGGTGAAAATTGGAGCGAAGAAAGACGGCACCATGGTCGCCGGTGAATTAATTATGGAATATGAAGCCGGCGCATTCGCGGGCTCCCCTGTTCACCTTGGTTGCATGACGGGTTTTGCCCCGTACACAATTCCGAATTCCAAATCCGTCGGCTTCGATGTCGTGGTAAACCGACCGAAAGCCGCAGCCTATCGGGCACCAGGCGCGCCGATTGCAGCGTTCGCTGTGGAATCGGCAATTGATATTTTGGCCCGAAAACTCGGCATGGACCCCATCGCTTTGCGCGAAAAAAATGCGGCAAGCGAAGGTACACAAGCTGCTTACGGCCCGAAATTCCAAAAAATTGGCTTTGTCGAAACACTCGAAGCGGCGAAGAACCATCCACACTATTCCATTCCGTTAGGGCCTAACCAAGGTCGTGGGGTGGCATCCGGGTTCTGGTTCAACATTGGCGGGGAATCGAGCGCGGCAGTCCATATCAACGAAGACGGCACGGTCGATGTGGTCACAGCAAACCCTGACATTGGTGGCTCGCGCGCCTCAATGGGAATCATGGCGGCGGAGGTACTAGGTATCGATGTTAGCCGGGTCAAACCGATCATTGCAGATACTGCGTCGAGCGCATACAGCATGCTCACGGGCGGCAGTCGGGTGACCTTCGCAGTCGGCCAGGCGGTGTGTCTCGCCACAGATCAGGTCGTGGCTCAACTGTGTGAGCGAGCAGCGAAGATCTGGGATATCGAAGTAAGCGACGTTGAATGGTTCGCAGGGTCGGCTGTCAATCGTAAGTCTGGCAAAGGCGAAACCTTAAGCCTCGCCGACATCGCGAATGTTGCAGGCAAAACGGGCGGCCCTATCACCGGTCAATCGAGTAGTGACGTTCAAGGTGCGGGACCGGGTTTTGGTACGCATATCTGTGATGTCGAAGTCGATCCGGAAACGGGTCGTACAACCGTCATTCGCTACACGGCGATTCAAGACGTTGGTACGGCGATTCATCCAAGCTACGTCGAAGGTCAACTGCAAGGTGGTGCGGCGCAAGGTGTCGGTTGGGCATTGAACGAAGAATATATCTACGACGATCTAGGACGTTTGCAGAACGGCGGCTTCCTTGATTATCGTATCCCAGTCGCCTCGGATCTGCCGATGATCGATACGGTATTGGTTGAAGTGCCGAATCCAAATCATCGTTTTGGTGTACGTGGCGTCGGCGAAGTGCCGATCGTTCCACCGCTAGCAGCAGTCGCAAATGCGGTCTCTGCAGCCGCAGGAATCCGGATGGCCGACTTGCCGATATCGCCGCCGAAGTTGCTGGCAGCGATGGACGCGAAATAGTCTAAGGCCACCCCAATGGCAAAAGTCGTCCTGCAAGCAGATGTAGCGCGCGACTTCGCCGGTGGCCAGGTAGAGCATGAGATCCTGGCGGACAACATCCGCCAGGTGATCAAACAGCTTGAGGCGGCATTCCCCGGAATCGCCCAACGTCTAAATGAAAGAACTGCCGTCGCGGTTGACGGAGAAATTTTTCAAGATCCCTTCTTACAAGCCGTCCAGCCACATAGCGAAGTCTATTTCCTACCCATGATCGATGGAGGTTGAAGGCCTCGGTCGAGAATCTTAGTCCCTTCGATATTCCGAGCGCGTAACGATCCTGTCACGATTTCTTGTAGGATTGTGACCAGCGATTTCGTCTCAATAACACTTACGGGAAACACATCATGAGCTGGCAAGACAGCGTCGATAAGATCAACGAACGCCGCGAGCTTGCGCTCGAGCAAGGTGGAGTGGAAGGGATCGCAAAACAGCATGCACGCGGTAAACTTACCATCCGCGAACGCATCGGCACCTTGCTGGACGCAGATTCGTTTCGCGAACACGGTCCGATCGCAGGCGGAGCGCATCTTGATGAGCATGGCGCTATAGAACAATTTACCCCCGCCAACTATATCGTCGGCTTCGGCAATATCGCGAAGCGACGAATCGTCGTGGGCGGTGAAGATTTCACTTTGAAAGGTGGCTCGCCGAACGCTGCCGGACTACGCAAGAGTGGTTATGCCGAATACCTCGCCGTTAAATATAAGACCCCCTTGGTACGCTTACTTGAAGGCGGCGGCGGTAGTGTCGCGACCGGCGATCACGATCCGCGCAAGCCTCGGACAGTGGGTACACCCGTGTTCGACCCACCACGTTTTAAAATAATTGCTGAAGCAATGGGTGTCGTCCCAATAGCATCAGCAGCGCTTGGCCCCGTAGCCGGTTTCCCCGCCGGGCGCCTAGTTGCATCGCATTTTTCCGTGATGACCCGCGATACCGCCCAAGTCATGATTGGCGGCCCCGCGCTGGTTAAGCGTGCGCTTGGCAAGACACTCACTAAAGATGAGCTAGGTGGCGTTGCAGTGCATGCGAAATCCGGCATTGTCGACAACGTCGCAAGGGACGAAGCGCACGCTTTCGAGCAGATCCGCGCATTTTTGAGTTACATGCCGCAGAACGTGTGGGAGCGCGCGCCGCGTGTGGCGTGCAACGATGCTAGCGATCGCTGCGCTGATGAACTGTTAACCATCGTGCCGCACAATCGTCGTCAATCATTCGATATGGGCAAGGTCGTAGAACTCGTTGTGGATGAAGGCTCGTTCTTCCAGATGATGCGCGACTATGGACCCAGCCTGTTGGTCGGTCTGGCACGGATTAACGGACAGAGCGTTGGCATCACGGCGAACGATTGTCGTCATCTAGCCGGTGCGATGACGGCCGAAGCCGCCCAGAAGATGCGTCGCATGATCGAATTGTGCGATACGTTTCATCTGCCAATAGTTAATTTTATTGATGAACCCGGTTTCATGATCGGACCAGATGCCGAAGCCAACGGCACTATTCGCTACGGCATGGCGGCAGTCTCAGCGGCGGCAACAGCTACGGTTCCGTGGGCGTCGATAAGAGTGCATAAATCATTTGGCGTGGCCGGCGCCGCGCACTATGGACCTGACGCTTACGTACTCGATTGGCCATCCGCGGAATCGGGCGCACTACCGCTGGAAGGCGGTGTCGCAGTCGCATTTGGTCGAGAAATCGCAGAATCGGCCGACCCGGAAGCCAGGCGCCGCGAGCTGGAAGAACGGCTCGTGGCGGCACGTAATCCATTTGGATCGGCAGAATCGTTTGCCGTCCATGACATGATCGATCCACGCGAAACACGACCCCGACTCTGTGATTGGGTGGATTGGATACAGCCGCGCCTTGATGGCCTGCTCGGCGAGACCCGATTCGCGATGAAGCCGTAACGCTCACAGCTCGTCTATGGCGCAATATCGAGCGCTTGTTGTCAGTAAACAGAGACCTCCGTCGAGGCGATCTAAACCTGCACTCGAGCGCGCAATCCACGATAATGCGAACACCTAAAAGGAGTATAAAATGGCTATAACAACAGAGAATGTATCAATTTCCGTCGGAAACGACACCATGCCCGCCTACGTCGCACGCCCCGAAGGCAACGCCGTGCTGCCATCCGTGATCGTATGGATGGAAATATTTGGCGTGAATTCGCACATTAAAGAAGTCACTGAGCGAGTAGCGGCCGAAGGTTACATCGCTTGCGCGCCAAACTTTTTTCATCGAGTCGCACCGGATCTGGATCTCGGATACGACGAGGCCGGAATGGATGAAGGGATTGGCCACATGATGAAACTGACAGCCGACAACATGATCGCTGACCAGAAAGCCACCATTGCTTATCTAAACAGTCGCAGCGATTCCGTGTCGGACAAAATTGGCGTGATGGGATTCTGCATTGGCGGGCACATGACCTACCTCACGGCGTGCGAGAACAACGTTGCGGCGGTCGCGAGCTTTTACGGTGGTGGCATCGCTGCACCAGAAGGTCCTGGAGGCGCGGCTTCGACCCTGACCCGTACTGCGAAAATTAACTGCCCAACGTTGTGCTTATTCGGCGCACTCGACGCGCATATCCCGCCAGAACACACCAGCGCCGTTGATGCTGCGTTTAAAGAACACGGCCGAGACGGCGAAGTGGTTATTTATGACGATGCGGATCATGGTTTTTTCTGCAACCAACGCGGTAGCTATCATGAGGCGTCTGCTACGAATGCGTGGAGTAGGGTCACGAAGTTATTCGCCGACAATCTTCGCTAACATCTAAAACTTCTTACTAACTGCCCCCTACCGACGGCTGTATTGGTCGTCGGTAGGCATGATTTCAATGTCACAATTTTTACGGCCGCGAGTGTTTGCGATTAACCCGCAGACAAGAGACCGTCCGAGAATTAGTTCGCCTCATGCCGTTCGCGCTTCTAGACCGCAATTCTTTAGATGCCAGACCAAGTCCACAATCCGATCTTGTCCGAAAAAACTCTCACTTTCAAAAACGAATAAAGGCGCACCCCAATGCCCTGACCCTAACTGCTGCTTTCGATTCGCAGCGATAGCCGATTCAAGCCGTGGCTCTTCGTTGCTAACCACCGCGTTTAGCTCCTCGGCACTCAAACCAGCCTCGGCAATTGCATCGCATAGATGGTCTCCCGTATTCCAACCGTCAATGATGGGGCTGAATATTAGCTTACTAACTGATGCCACAAACTCCAATCCGTGCTTCGTTTCCGCGGCCGCCTGCGCTAGGCAAGTCAAATGTCTTATAAAAGGTTGTTCGGCAGATGTCACATCTTTTTCCATATCTTGGACGACCGGGTCGGGCCGCGGCCAACGATATGGAATGTTTAGGCGCTTCGCCAGACGTGCGGTGTCCCTGAATAGATAGCGCGGAAACAGCGGATCAACACGCTGGAAAAAAGTCGGGTCGCTGATGGCGAGCGGATACACCGGCTTGAGATCGAAAGCAAGATCGTACTCACCAACAAGCGCCATGAGCTGCGGCGTCGATAAGTAACAGTACGGGGAGCGCATGGTGTAATAAAGATCAACGTGTAGCGTCATGAATAATCCTCTTTGTAAAATTGAACGCCCAAGCATTGCCGCGCGGAATTGGGGACAGTATATTTATTTCACCTCACGTCAGTCGTGTAAGGGTAACTCAACCCCACAGGGAGACTTCCGAGGCCTCGGGGTAGGCGCCGGGGTCAATTGAATAGACTGTCCCTAATTAAAATCCGAGCTAATTTTTCGATTTCATTGGATTGAAATGGCGCGATAAAATTACATTTAGGGCAGACTATCTTTTCGTTAGATTTAGACGGAAATACTGCCATAGCGGACTTGCAAGACGGGCAATAGATCGTTCTATCGACTAACCCGTTATGCTCCGTCCAGAGCACTCCCTTAAACATTGTGAATCGTTGCCGCTTGCGCTCGGCGCTAGCTCCATTTTGGAATGCAGCGTTGTCCATTTTTAGTTTTCCATTTTTCGCCTCCAACGACTGGAGACGCTCTGTCTCAACGGAGAGCGCGGGGTACTCCTTTAAAATATCTGACAACCATCCCATAGCTTTCTCCCTCACTAGTGCAATCTAACGTTGCGCTGATCTACTCTTGGCCGCAACCGGCCGGAGCGCAAGCGAAGGAACGGCGCGCTCAACACGGAGATTAAGCAACGGGTCAGGCGATAAGTTGAAACTTAATATTGCTCAATTGCCGCCCACCATGTTCTCGATCTTTGTTAACGCTTCCTTTGACCAAACTTCAGCGGGCTCGAACCACTCGTCAAAGATCTGAGTGTCGTTAGGAAGAACAACCCACGATTGCTTGCGCCGAGTATGGACGTGGTAGGTCGGTGGCGCCAAATTCGGATCGTCTAATGTCCCGCCTCGAAGCGCAAGGATCGGAAGATCAATAAAATGGTATTTACTCCAAAGTACTGTCGCGCAATTCGGGCAAAAATGTGCGTCATAGCCGGAGCCGCTCGGGGTCGGATTAGTAACCGTTGATGTTTTACCTTCGATCACAAAGTCCGAGCTCGCAACGCCCAGATTGACGACAAACGCCGAACCGGTAGCCCTTTGACAATCGCTGCAATGACACGCGTGAACGAAAAGCGGGCCATCCTTAAGCTCGTAACGTACTTGGCCGCAAACGCAGCCTCCGGATAATTTCATTCGTTCCCCCTTTGAAGTGTCTAGTGCTTGGGCGCGACGTCTACTGTAATCTTAAGCGGGCGACCTTTCAGGCTGAACTGTCCTAGAACTGGCGTAACTATTTCCTGCTTAATATTTCGAAATTCGACCCAAGCTTTTGTTTCCGTATCGCCGAATTTCATCGGAGTATTATTACGGCACTTTTCGCAATTTAAAACTACGTCGTCCATCGATACTATAAGTTGAAACGACAATCGATTTGGATCGGTTGCGATTCGAACAAATACTTGATCGCCAGTTTCGTCCAATTACTATCGGCGCCTATGCAGGTAAAAATTCCGCTAGGCACTGGCGCTGGGGCGCTTGGCGAAAGCCTCGCGCCAGCGCGCTAAATTTCGCAGCTCTTTTGGAACACCAGGGCCGTACTTATCGACAAAGCCCAAGGCGCTGTAGAGTGTGCAGTCCGCCACCGACGGGTGATCGCCAGCCACGAAAGCGTTGTCCCCGACTTCGTCGTTCATGATCTGCAATTTTTTGATGAGGATGTTTTGCGCCATCTCTGCTCCAGCCGGCGATTGCGGCCCTAGGGATGCAAAAAATGGATTTGAATGATGAAGATAATTTGCACATTCCATCAGAATTCCGAGCTCGGCCAAGCGATCCAACTGTTGGATCCGAGCACGTTCTAACGGGCTTGTGCCGAGCATCGGCGGATCGGGGTATAGCGCTTCGAGGTACTCGATAATGACCAGCGACTCGCGAATGATTTCACCATCGGCTAGCTCAAGAAACGGCACTTGCGCCAACGGATTCTTTTTCAGCAGCTCTGGCGTATGGAGCTGGCCATCCAGCACCGCTACCGCTTCAAGCTGCAACTCGATGCCTTTCTCAGCTGCGTAGATTCGCACCTTTTGCGGGTTCGGCGCATCAAAATCATATAGCTTCAATTTAACTCTCCCAATACGGACGTAGAATGCTTAACGGCTTTATCGTTTCTGCCTGACGCCTTGTTAACCTCTCGTAAAAAACGCCGCGCTGGAGCGCAACACGGACGCTGTTATCGCTGAATTTGAACGACCGCTTATGCTGATCCTTCATTTTTTCGCTTATCCATTACAGGCATAAGTTGCAACAACGAAGGTAGATCCGGGTTCTCTTGCAGGTGCGTTTCTAATGCCTTGGCCGCCCCTTTGTCGACAACATTTGCGACTTGTGGCCATGCAACTGACCCTCCCGGAGTTCGAATAAACGCACCGACATAAATTAGCCAGGTTGCGTAATTTTCGTCGGTAACTAACCTGCGTTGATGTAAATTTTTGACGTTTTCGAATTGAACGACATGTTCAATGAGTAAAAACGTAAACCGTGTTTGCTCGGTTTCATCAAGGTCTTCGAATGACGATAGCCCACGCGCATGGATGTCTGCGACTTCGCGGTTTTGGATAGTCGGCGCAACGATTCGGTCGCGCGGGCCATCGAGCATATTCTGGACGGAAGACGCCTGCAGGGCCTGGGTGTTTCGTCTAACCTGTATCGCTAAATAGACTAGCGTCCCGACGGTGGCTACAGCACCTACTAGCTCTCCGATACTGCCGACGTCTTGTAGGTTCATCGATTTGGCCTAACATTTATATCAACATCACCGCGACCTAGTTTCCGCGACGATAGGGTTTATTGAGATCATGCAGTAGCGCATCACAGAGAAGGTCTCGTTTACGCGACCCCAGCCAATGGCGCACTCAGTTCGTTTGGGCGTTCGCAAGTGTCTATTTATCCGCCTGGGTTTGGCCTAGCGATTTCCGTAACTTCAAACGACAAACAGTTTTCGCGATGGCATTAATCCATATTCTGCAATTTCAAACGGAGATAGTTCAGCAAGCTGATTACGCTGTATTGTCGGATACGCTCGCGGTCGCCAGGCAAACGAACTTGCTCGACATCGGTCGATTTTGCCGTCGAGATGCCGAGGAAAGTTGTGCCTGGTGGCAGGTCACTTCGGGTCGACACATCGTGCAGTCCGGTGGTAGAGATCCCGATATCCGCGCCGAGCACAAGCCGCACAGCGTTAGCCAGTTTTGACGCCGCAGCGGCCGTGCCTATCTCGTCTGGCGGAACGTCTAATAATGTTTGCCGAACTGATCCTGCGACAGGAATGATACTGCCACGAAAGATTTTGCCGGAAGCGTCGATTGCGCTCAAGCGCGTGCCAATCAGGCCGCCGCTCGTCACTTCCGCGACGGCTAAAGTTAAACCTTTCTGACGTAGCTCGTCCAAGACGACGGATTCCATGCTTTCACCGTCGGTGGCGAAAATATAGGTGCCTAGAATCTTACGCACTTCGCCCTCTTCTGCCGCAAGCATCTCAAGCGCACCGGCTTCTGTATCGGACTTGGCGGTTACCCGGACTTTAATCCCCTCGATACCACTCGCTTGAAACGCGATAGTCGGATTGCCAGCCACATCCAATAGGTCAATGCGTTCGGCGAGTAACTCGGCGAGGCCGGATTCCGAATGCCCCCAGGTTTTGAGCACGCGACTTTTTATAATGCCGGTAAAACCCGCGCGTCGCTGCAAGTCTGGCAAAATCGTGCCTTTCATCATGGTTTCCATCTCATGCGGCACACCGGGTACGGCATAGATGACTTTTTCACCCACTGGGCAGATCAGGCCGGGCGCGGTACCCGGTTGTTGCGCGATGGTGCTCGCACCTTCAGGAACGTCCGCTTGGCGCAAATTATTATCCGGCATGGTACGACCGCGCGATTCGAACATTTCGCGAATGCGATCGCCGATTTCCGGCCGCCGGACGAGCGAAACGCCCATCACTTCCGCGATTGCTTCGCGCGTGATGTCGTCTTGGGTTGGACCGAGGCCACCACAAGTGATCACTGCGTCAGCACGCTCTAAGGAGTGACGGATGCATTCGACCATGCGATCGAAATTATCGCCAACTTTAATTTGGTATAAAGAATCGATCCCGGATAGGGCGAGTTGTTCACCAATCCACGACGAATTCGTATCTGTAATCTGGCCGAGCAGAAGCTCCGTGCCAATCGCAACGACCTCACAACGCATAATTTTTAACTCTTAGTTGGGCGACGTTCTGTGACCCTAAGCAACGTACCATCACTCGGTCCAATAGAAACACCACGCCGCACGGGGCGGGATACTGATCCGATTGGCCGTTCGAGGCGTACGGTTGAAAACAACGTCGCAAGGACGACTTTCATTTCATAGATCGCAAACGCTTGGCCCAAACAGGCACGGTTACCACCACCAAATGGGATCCATTCATAAGGTGCGAATTTACGCTCAAGAAAACGCTCCGGTCGGAATAATTTCGGCTCCGGATAGAGATCTTCACGCATATGGAGCAAGTGAATCGACGGACACAAAACAACATTTTTCGGATAGGAAAATCCGCCTACTGAAATATCGCTTTTAACCAATCGCGCGACCATTGGTATGACGTTCCGCACTCTCAAACTTTCGCGAATGACGGCGTCTAAGTAAGGCAGGTTTTCAATGTCTTCGATGGTCGGCAAGCGACCCTCCGTCACCGCGTCCAACTCTTCGACAATTTTGGCGACAACGTCGGCGCGCGGCAAAATCAACTCGAAGGCCCAAGCGAGCGCCAGCGCCGTTGTGTCATGGCCTGCGGCAAGTACCGTGACAATCGCGTCGCGCAACTCGTTGTTGCTCATCACGGAGCCGTCATCGTATTCGGTCGCCAGTAAATCTTTCAGCAAGCACTCGGGACGTTGCTCGGCAGGTAACGCACGTTGACGTTCGAAACACGCGTTCAATATTTTATCGAACTTACGGCGCATGCGAAAAAACGGCAGTATCTTTGAGTTCTCGAAGCGAGCCAGTGGAAAAAGCTTCCACATGACCAACGCGAGAGGGTGGCGAACATGCACTAATAGTTTCGCCATGCTGCTTTGCATGACGTCGAATTCCGCTCCCGACTCGAGCCCGAGAGATGCTCGAATGATGACCCGCAGCGTGATCTGCTGCATTGCCTTGTCCGCGCGAACGACACCCGCCCCAGTCCATTGATCGGCGATAGCAAGCGTTTCAGATTGCATCGCATCGAAAAAGGTTCGCATGCGCTCGCCTTTTAGCGGTCGCAACATGGCTTTGCGCTGGCGTACGTGCAGCTTCTCATCGAGAACCAAAACGGAACTCGTTCCGACAACACTCGACAAAAGTACGTTTATCTCGCCGGCGTGCAATGTCGTTGCATCAGCCTTAAAGACATCTCTAATATCTTCCGGACGGGTTAATTGCACGAACGTACCCAATCCGGCGAGCTCGATCGGGAAGGTTTCGCCAAGACGTGCCGCGCACTCCTCGAGGAACTCGATCGGCCAAAATGAATAGCGAAACAATTGACGTACTCCGCCTTGCGGGAGACCTGGAGGAAGTACTAATGGACCTGTCATAGGACTAACTTGGCGTGATCTGAGTTGTGGGTCAAGTGTTTCAGCCAGCTCGGCACTGCTCGCCGGCCATATTCGCCGCTCATGTATCATACAGCCCTTACCCGGCATCTGAGTCCGCAGATCATTTCGGGCACCTACTAACTCAGAGATTGAAATTTTGAACGCTGAAAAAATTCACGCGCCCGTGATGCTGTCCATCTACTTGCCAGGCCTACTGCTTGGCATCGCGGGACAGGCCGTTCTGATCTTACTACCACTGTATGTCATCGAAGTAGGCGGCGGTTTGGCAGCGGCCGCGACTGCCGTCGGTTTTCGCGGTCTTGGCATGATGGCCTTCGACATTCCAGCAGGCATTTTAGCCGCACGAGTCGGCGATAAAGTCGTCATGCTGCTGGCCGTCGCGATCGTCGGCGGCGCCCATTACGCCTACAGCCTAACGACTGATGTGCATCTCATCTATCTAATTGCCTTTCTGAACGGCGCGGGCGGCAGCTCCTTTTTGCTCGGACGGATGTCTTATGTAACATCCGTAGCCCGCCCAGAGATACGCGGGCGGGTTATCGCGATGATGGCCGGCATCATGCGCGCAGCCGCACTACTCGGACCACTCGCGGGCGCATTCCTTGCTGATGCCGTCGGCTACCCGATCGCGTTTTCGACGGCGGCCTGCTGTACCTTAATCGCTTTTGTTGCGGTCGCCTTATTCGTTGAACATGAGCGTCCCGTGTTACGCGAACTGAGGGTGCGCACAGTTGTCGACATTTGTGTTCAGTATCGAACCGTATTTGCGACTGCTGGCGTCGCCGCAATTACGTTCATGCTTATGCGCTCCGCGCGCACGGTACTGTTGCCGTTGCTCGGTACTTCGATGGGGCTGGACGTTGCGACAATAGGACTTGTCGTATCCATTTCGGCGCTGGTCGACGTCGCACTATTTTATCCGGCTGGATTAATCATGGATAAATACGGTCGCCGTGCGACAGCCGTGCCAAGTTCCGCCTTACTCGCCGTGTCGATGGCCGCCATGGCTGGAGTCGTCGGTATTAAATCGCTGCTTGCGGCGGCGGTTCTCGTCGGCATCGCGAACGGTCTCTCGACCGGCATTGTGATGACCTTGGGTACCGATCTTGCGCCGGCCGATCGACGCAGCGAATTTCTCGGCATTTGGCGGTTGCTTACAGATGTCGGCACTGCCGCAGGACCCATGGCGATCGGCATCGTGGTCGCCGTTGCACCGATCAGTATTGCCTGCCTTAGCATTGCAGGACTCGGTGCCTTGGGGAGCTTCGTCGTGTATCAATACGTTGAAGAGACACTCGTAACGCCCACAGATCGCACAGCATGAAACGGTCTCTTTGGGTAAGCAACAGCATTGAAGGACGCTCGCCTCGATGCCGAAAACGCCTCGCTCACTATAGGGTTTGGAAGAAGTTACAATAGCGTTTTCCGACGCGCAATTTCGACGTGAGATTCCCCTATGGCAGTTAGAACAGGCGAGCAATATCTAGCGGGTTTAAATGATGGCCGCGAAGTTTGGTACCGTGGCGAACGGGTCGAAGACGTCACCCAGTTCAGTGAATTTAAGGCCTCGATTCAATCGATCGCGGCACTTTACGATAAGCAACACGATCCCTCAGTAAGCGATGTAATGACGGTTCACTGTGCCGATCTAGGCGACGTGATCGCACGGCCTTTTGAGATCCCACGAACGGTTGACGACCTTAGACTTAAACGCGAATGCTATATCGTCTCAGCGCAAGCCACCTGCGGCATGATGGGCCGCAGCCCTGATTTTCTAAACGTGATGCTGGCGGCTTTAGCGGCGAAACGTAGTTTCTTCCACGAATGCGCGCCTGCGCGTGCCGACGCAATGGTCAATTACTACAAATACATTGCGCGCAACGATCTTTTTCTAACCCACGCACTATTAGATCCGCAACTCGATAAGGGCAAGCTGCGCCACGAACAATCGGATCCGAATACACCCTTGCGGGTAGTCGATCGCACTGCCGATGGGATCATCGTGCACGGCATAAAACGCATTGCGACCGCGGCGCCTTACGCCGATGAAATTCTTGTTTGGCCGTTCCCGCCCACGTTTCAAGCCGGCGAAGAATCCTACGCGAACGTATTCGCCATCCCGATGAATACCAAGGGCTTAAAAACGCTGTGTCGCCGCTCGTTCGCCAATCATGGGATGAGTGCCGATTATCCGCTGTCCGGTCGCTTCGACGAGATGGACGCGACAGTCGTATTTGATAACGTCCTGGTGCCATGGGATCGCGTGTTTTTACACGAAGATCCGGCATTTTTAAACAGGATGTATAAAGACACCCGCATGCGCGAGCTCACGGCGCATCAAACCAACGCCCGTTTGGAAGTAAAGCTCGGTTTCGTCTACGCCGTGCTGATCCGATTAGCTGAAGCCGTCGGAGTTGACAAGAAGCCGGACATCGTCGAAATGTTGGGCGAGGCGGCGATCAAGCTTGAGATAATCCGAAATACGACCCGCTCCGCGGAACTACAAGCGCGCCTCGATATTGAAAATGGTGTGATGTATCCGGATCTCTCAGCTCTGCAAACAGGCCGTGCGATGGGTCCGGTATACTATCCAGAACTCATCAACATGATCCGAAAAATTGGCGGCGGCGGGTTAATTCAGCTACCGGTCAGTGTCTCCGAATTCGACTCGCCGATTGGAGAGGATCTTGCAAAATCATTAAGTGGCGCAGGTGTCGATGGTCTCGCAAAAACACGCTTAATGAAGCTTGCCTGGGATTTGTGCGGCAGCGAATTCGGCGCTCGCCACGAGCTATACGAAATGAATTATGCTGGAGAACGCGGCACGATTCTCGCGGGAGTACACAGAGAATATCCGCGCGGACAAGATTACCGCAACCATTTTGACGAATTCATGGGAACGGTATGAATAAACACGAGAGTTTCTGGGCTGATCTTCGCGGCGGCGCATTCGAGCAAGGCTATCTTCAAGCCGGCGACGTCCGCACTCGCTACTTGCACGCCGGCAATGCCTCACTGCCGCCGCTGTTGTTACTTCACGGGGTCGGTGGCCATGCAGAAACCTATACGCGGAATCTCATCGAACACGCGGAACATTTCGACACGTACTCAATCGATATGGTCGGACATGGCTATAGTTCGAAGCCGAACTACGATTACGAGGTCGACGTCTATGTCGAACACTTACGCGAGGTCATCGATACTTTAGGCTTCGATAAGATTTACCTATCCGGCGAATCGCTTGGCGGGTGGGTTGCAGCACGCTTCGCGCTAAAATATCCGCACCGTATCAAACGCATGGTCCTAAATACCTGCGGCGGCGCGACACTAAATCCAGAAGTTATGCAGCGCATCAAATCCTTAACCATGGCGGCAGTCCGTGAGCCAACGTGGGAAACCGTAAAAGCCCGACTCGAGTGGTTGATGGCCGATCCTGCGACCGTCACGGATGATCTTATCGCCTGCCGCCAGGCGATTTATCAACAACCCGGGATGCTCGAGGCAATGGGCCGGATCATGTGTTTGCAGGAAACCGAAATTCGCCAACGAAACAATTTGAGCGACGCCGATTGGGCCGCAATCCAAACCGAGACATTAGTTTTGTGGACAGACAAAGACCCGACTGCAGCGGTGGATGTCGGCGAAAAAATCGCGCGCCTCATACCGAACGGTCAGTTCGCACTCATGACGGCTTGCGGCCATTGGCCCCAGTTCGAAGACCCGCCGACCTTCAACAGAATCCACCTCGACTTTCTACTGCAAAGAAATTAGGAGAAAGCAATGACCATCGCTGCATTGTGCGCCTCGCATACTCCGCTCAAAGACTATATGTCACCGGGTGATGAGGTCGCGAGCGAAGTTAACGTTTGCATGTCGAGTATCCAACAATGGGTCGAAGCATTCGCGCCAGAACTAGTGGTGGTATTAGGCCCGGATCATTTCAACGGCTTCTTCTATAACGTCATGCCGAGTTTCTGCATTGGTGCAATGGCCGAAGGCGTCGGCGATTGGCAGACTTCGAAAGGAACCTACCCGACCGATCCGGAATTAGCCGAGGCTTGCGTGAGGCATTGCCACCAAAGCGATATCGACGTCGCGCTGTCTTATCAGATGCGGGTCGATCATGGCGGCGTGCAGATCCTTGATCAATTGTTTGAATGGGAAAATCTGCCGGCCATCTTGCCTATTTTCATCAATTGCGCAGCACCACCCGTGCCGCCGTTGCGGAGAGTTCTCGCATTTGGAACAGCGCTTGGCGCGTTTTTATCAGGTCTCGATCGCCGGGTCCTGGTGATCGGCTCCGGCGGTATATCCCACGACCCGCCAATCCCGCAATTGCACAACGCACCGCCGGAAGTTCGCGCGCGACTCATTGAGGGCGGCGTCTTAGCGCCTGAGGCGCGTGCCGCGCGCCAGCAGAGAGTGATCGACGACGCAGGCCGTCAACAGCAAGGCACTAGCGAGCGCACGCCGCTAAATCCTGCCTGGGATCGACGTTTTCTCGAGCAACTTAGCGCTGGCGATTATGGGAAAATCTGTCAAATGGACGATGCCAGCATCACTCGGGACGGCGGCTGCGGCGGACACGAAATTCGTTCCTGGATTGCCGCGAGCGCCGCAGCCAGAGCGGCGGGAGTAAATAATTCGACGCTTCACTACTACCGCGCAATCCCACAATGGATCGCAGGATATGCCGTTATGACGTTTGAATAGATCCCGACGCAGCACGTTTTTTCATCACACCTATTATTAGGGTCGGCGGCCAGGCAGCGTGCCTAGCCCCAGCCCTAACAACCTCAATTATTGACGACGTGTTTCTGTTACAACACGTCGTGATAGTCTACGCATCTAACGAGAAATTCAGGAGCAAACCATGAGCGCAAGCGGACCCTTGGTCGGATACAAAGTCATTGAATTAGCTGGCATCGGGCCTAATCCGATGTGTGCCATGTTACTCGCCGACATGGGCGCAGAAGTGATCCGGGTGGATCGACTGGTCGATGCCGGCCTTGGCATTCCGATGGACCCCAAATTCTCGTTACTCGATAGAAGTCGTCGCTCCATTGCGGTCGACTTAAAAAGTCCAGCCGGGATCGAACTCGTGTTAAAGCTCGTCGAGCAATCCGACGCCTTAATCGAGGGCTTTCGTGCTGGTGTCACCGAACGTTTAGGCGTTGGACCAGAGGACTGTTTAAAACGCAATCCAAAGCTCGTCTATGGTCGAGTGACAGGCTGGGGCCAGGAAGGTCCGTTGGCCAAAGTCGCCGGGCATGATATCAATTACATCGCACTGTCAGGCGCTGGCCACTCAATTGGTCCAGCCGACTCTCCACCGCCACCGCCGTTGAATCTGGTTGGTGATTTTGGCGGCGGCGGCGCCTATCTCGCGAT
>JBLFWZ010000006.1:0-52104 GCA_047611905.1 Gammaproteobacteria bacterium
GCCGGGATTTTTGCCGTTGTTGCTGCTTTTCGCTAGTTTTGTCGGCGCCTGTGCAGGATCGACTGGCGGCGGTATAAAAGTTGTGCGTATTTTGTTGCTTTACAAGCAAGGGCGTCGCGAAATTCACCGCCTTATCCACCCGAACGCGATCATCACAATTAAGATGGGAGGCCGCCCAGTCAACAGCCGGGTGGTTGACGCAGTGTGGGGTTTCTTTGCAACCTACGTTGCCGTATTTGCGATACTGATGCTGTCGGTAATGGCGACAGGGCTCGACCAAGTAACGGCTTTTTCAGCTGTCGCCGCGTGCTTAAACAACCTGGGTCCTGGCTTTGGCGATGTTGCCGCACATTATGGTTCGATTCCAGATACCACCAAATACATTTTGGGGTTCGCGATGATCCTTGGCCGATTGGAAATATTTACATTGCTAGTTTTATTGACGCCGGCTTTTTGGCAATCATGAGTCAACTCATCGATCGGTTTGAAGCAATGCTCACAGCAGGTCAGGACACTGCCCTACTGCGCTTCAGTTTGGGTAATGCGTATCTTGACGACGACCCGGGCCAAGCAGCCGTACATCTGCGCAAGGCCGTCGAACTCGACCCAAACTATTCTGCTGCATGGAAAATTCTCGGTAAAGCCTTAACCTTGTACGGTGAGCCCACAGATGCGGCTGCGGCCTACCGAACGGGAATCGACGTCGCACAATCAAAAGGCGATAAACAAGCCGCAAAAGAGATGCAAGTTTTTCTGAAGCGGCTGATCCGCTCGACTAACAACTGAGAACGCGTTCGAATAGCAATCGCGGGAAACGCCACTTCAAAGCACCATCGTTCGACAGGGCAAAATCAGCGTGGCGACAATCAGGAAATTGCCCGCTCGTGTTTAAACTAAAATAGGTCGAGCGTGCCTACCAGGTCAGCCACTCGCGAGACATTGTTTTCCCGCATGTAATCGCCGATGCCTTGATTAATTGCCGGGCAGATAAGCGGCTCATAAAAAAGCGCGGTGCCAACACCCACAGCTGTGGCGCCCGCCAATACGAATTCGATTGCGTCGTTCGCACATACGACACCACCTTGGCCAATAATCGGAATATTGTGATGTTTTGCCACTTGATAGACTTGATGGACCTTCAACAATGCGATCGGTTTGATCGCAGGTCCAGATAAACCGCCTTGATTGTTACCGATGACTGGCATGCGCGTGCGAATGTCGATGGCCATACCCATTAGCGTATTAATGACAGCCAATGCATCGCTCCCTGCCTCGATGCAGCGCCTTGCATTCTCAGCAATATCAGTCTGATTCGGTGAGAGTTTTGTAATAAGGGGCTTCGTTGTTGCGCGCCGACAAGCCTCGACGACGCGCGCCGACATGTCGGGATCGTTCCCAAAGGCAACCCCTCCTTCCTTCACGTTCGGGCATGAGATATTGATTTCCATTGCATCAATCGGCGAGTCATCGAATATGCGGGTGACGGCCTCGTACTCTTCTACGCTTGACCCCGAAACGTTCGCGACAAACCGGGTCTCAGAAAAATTGAGTAGCGGTAAGTAATTGTCGACTACGTTGCGCGCACCGGGATTTTGCAAGCCGATCGCATTCAACATGCCGCCCGGAGTCTCGGTCACCCGATGAGATGGATTGCCGAGTCGGGCTTCCAAGGTAGTCCCCTTGAGGCAGATTGCACCGACATCGCGGTTTGAAAAGCCTTCGACCCGTGTATATTCTTCGCCGAACCCGACGCAGCCCGACAGCAGCACCAAAGGAGATGAAAACATCAGACCGCAAAATTCGATCGTGAGTTCGGGATCCGATAGTGAAACTGGATGCGTCATAAGATTTATGGAGAACTTCTGAAAAAATGTTTCACGTTGCGCTATATGAGCCTGAAATCCCGCCCAATACCGGGAATATTATACGCCTTTGCGCGAATACTGGCGCAGCCCTGCATCTCATCGAGCCGCTGGGTTACGAGCTCCACGACCGATTGTTAAAAAGAGCCGGACTGGATTATCACGAATACGCCGAGCTTAAGGTGCACGCTAATTACACTGACTTTATGAAGGTGCACAAGGAATCGAGACTTTTTGCACTCTCGACACATGGGCGAAATAATTTCTTTGAAGCAGAATTCCGCCCTGGAGATGTATTTATGTTTGGGCCTGAGACCCGCGGCCTGCCGAAGAATATTCTGGAATCATACGATCCCTACTTCGTTCGCCGACTACCGATGCTCGGATCAAGTAGAAGCTTGAATTTATCAAACGCGGTTGCAGTCGTGATTTATGAGGCCTGGCGCCAATGCGGTATGGTCGGTGGCAATTGAGCGGATCGAATCTCACGAACTCTAGCGCCGATGTCGTTTGCCACGATATCCGGTAACTTAGCTAGTAACAGTTGCCGCCGTTATCGTTATTCACGACCGTTATGCTGGGCGGATCGCCTTCGCGGTCGCCAGTTTGGTAGGTAACATTACACGATGAAGGTGATGCACCGGCCAGGGAAAAAACATAAACATCGCCATTGCGAGCAGCCGTGAACGCCGATAAGTCCGGGATAACTCCGTAAATTCCTCGAGCGCTCGCAACCGGGTAGCCTGTCAATAGGTCAATGTCGATAACTTGCTCATCACCGAACTTAACGACTCCGGCGGCGAGCCCGGCGTCCGACCAAATTGAATGGGCGAAGGCCGCCGCGCTGCGGAGACTCCCGGCGAGTCCGTCGAGCGAACTAGAACGTTGCGCGGCCTCGCGTCTGTCGAATTCGTTGATAACCAGCATCGCAACCGCCCCTACAAGGACGGACGCCACGATCAATTCTTTGCAAGGAGCCAGCAAATCCCATTTCATTAATGTCGCCTCATCTCATCATTTTCATCGAACACACGTTCCGATGTTTTGGCCGCTACGACTTGCGTTCGGAACTACGCCGTTGGTATGTCCCATCTTAGGTGTCGAACTAGTCATTGAGTTCGACTGATTTCGCAATTTCTTTGAAAGTAACGGATAGCTTTGTGATAATTTGCACAAGATGAACTAATAAACCATGTCGTCGGATAAGAAACCCGACGCACGACACAATCGAGGCCGTGATCGGGAACACGCTATCGCGGCGCGGGGATCGCTCGAGTTAACCCGGCGGATTCCGCAACCGGATCTCTTGCGAGCAAGTTTTGTACCGCTTGCTCGGGAGAAGTTAGTCCGGCAACTGCGCCGGCGACCTCTAGAGAGATAGGTAACGAGATGTTCATTTGTTCGGCTAGCTTAACCAGAGCGATCGCAGTCTTCGCGCCCTCCACTAAGCCGACGTCTGCGATTGCATCGCGCACACTAGCGCCATGCGCTAGCGCCAATCCGAAGCGGCGATTACGTGACTTATCGTCAGTGCACGTCAGGACCAAATCGCCGACACCCGATAAACCCATAAACGTTTCTAGCTGCCCGCCTTGCGCGATACCGAAGCGAGTTATTTCAGCTAGTCCGCGCGTAATAAGTGCAGCACGACTATTCGCACCCAACTCAAGCCCGTCGCCAATTCCAGCAGCGATCGCAATGACGTTCTTCAATGCACCACCAATTTGCACACCAATTACGTCTTCACTGGAGTAGGGTCGAAACGAATCTGAATGAAACCTTCCTACTAACTCTTGTGCCCAAAAATCATTCGCTGTCGCAATCGTGATCGCAGCCGGACGTTGTTCGGCGACCTCTATGGCGAAATTTGGGCCTGACAATATCGCGAAATCCGTGCTCGATGATACGACCTCAGCAACGATTTGATCGGCGCGTAGCAGCGTGTCTTCCTCGATACCCTTGCAGGCGCATGCAATACAGCCTAAGCCTTTAATCTTGCTTGCGACGTTCGTCAGGACGTCGCGTAACGTTTGAAAGGGAACCGCGGCGATGACTAAATCGATATCTTCTGGAAAGTCGTCATCAACCAAAATGTGCAACGACTCTGGAAGGGCAATTCCTGGTAGGTAGCGATCACTAAGCTTGCGTTGCCGAATCTTTTGCATTGCCGAGCGGTCACGACCCCATAAGTACACCTCATTGTCGACATTGCGTGTCAGCGCCAGTGCCAAGGCCGTACCCCACGCGCCAGCGCCGAGCACGAGCGTTCGCGACTTAGCGATAGTCATTTCGCAGCCCGAAACCCTTGTTTCGCGGTCGATGTCGTATGCACAGCGCCGGCAATTCTCTCTATCCTTTGCCTGCTAATGTGCCGGCGTTTTCTCTTCGCCTTGCTGACGCCGCTGGAGCTCTTGCGCGTAGACCTGATCGAAATTAACCGGCGCAAGCAAAATCTGCGGAAAGCCGCCTTTTGTGACAATTTCCGATATCACTTCACGAGCATAGGGAAACAGAATGTTCGGACAGGCTGTCGCCAGAATTGCCGGCAAATGTTCAGTGGGGAATCCGTTGATTTTAAAAATTCCCGCCTGCTTTACTTCGACCAGATAAACGTTTCGATCGTCCTGCTTCACAGTGACCGTCACTGCGAGCACAACTTCAAACTGATCCTCGCCCAAGTTGGTCGTCTCGGTAGAAAAATTGATATCGACGGTCGGATTTAACTGTTCGGTGAACACACCAGGTGTATTCGGCGCTTCGAAAGATAGATCTTTCACATAGATTTTCTGGATCGAGAGCTGTCCCGTATTTTGCTGGTTTGCGACGGGTTCGGAATTATCTTCAGCCATAAGTCATCCTATCTCTTTTTAAAATTTTGCTATTCACGTGTGCCGACGTTTGCGCCTAAGTCAGCGGTAGGTTGTCGGCCCGCCAGGCCGCAATGCCACCCTTTAAACTGTGGACGGTGCCGAATCCAGCGGAGTTCAATTCGCGCAAAGCTGGCGCCGAGGAGGAGCCACTCGCGCAGCACACCACGATCGGACGATCCTTGAATTTCTTTAACTCATCAATTCGCGACTTCAAATCGGCACGCGGAATGTGGTGCGCATTGATTATGTGTCCGTCGTTAAACTCTCCCTCATCGCGAATATCAACAATTACCGCATCTTCGCGATTAAGTAGTTGTACAGCTTGAATTGGAAGAATCGCCCGCGACCCTCCGCCTTGGAGAAGATTTACGATGAGAAGTGCGAGTACGAAGGAAAATGCACTCACTAAAATCAAATGGTTCGCAGCGAATTCGGACAGTTGAGACATAATCAATATTGCTTGTTCGAGTTTAGATACTGTTTAAAGGTGGGGACAGGCCCCGCGCGTAAAGCGCGCTATGATACACTGTCATGCGATTCGGACGCAGCACGAGCTGCTATTTCCAGCGCATTTCGCGCCTCACAGATGCGGGTCGGGCAAACAGCCCCGATGGACCAAAGACATCTGCCAAGACGAGGGTCTCATGAGTATTGTCGACCACCCAATTATGCTGCTGATATTGGATGGCTGGGGGCATAGTAACGATCCCGAATTCAACGCCATTCACAGTGCCTACACCCCCACTTGGGACCGAATCTGGAACACGCATCCTAATTTATTGATTCATTGTTCCGGTGCCGAGGTCGGATTGCCAGACCATCAAATGGGCAATTCTGAAGTTGGACATATGCATCTCGGGGCGGGACGCACAATCGATCAGGATTTCACGCGGATTTCGCGAGCTATCACTGACAAAAGCTATTTTGACAATCCCGTCCTGCGTCCCACGCTCGAGCGAATCGCGCTCGAGGACCGCGCATTTCATGTGCTCGGCTTACTTTCACCTGGTGGCGTCCACAGCCACGAAGATCATATCGTGACGACCATCGCTATGGCCGTCCAATGTGGCGTTAAGCGGATCTACTTGCACGCTTTTCTTGACGGTCGAGATACTCCACCGCGAAGCGCCGCGGCATCAATCGAACGGCTAGACCACACATTTCACGATCTTGGCGTAGGCCAATTCGCTAGCGTCAGCGGCCGCTACTTCGCCATGGACCGCAACCAAAATTGGGACCGAGTCGCTAGCGCCTACCGGCTCATTGTCGATGGACGCGCGACCTATCAATGCTCCGATCCACTAGTCGCCCTGGAGCAAGCCTACGAACGTAGCGAAAACGATGAATTTGTCTCACCGACGGCGATCACGGGGACAGATTCCCAGCCAATTGCTGTCAATGACGGGGATGTAATATTTTTCGCCAATTTTCGCTCGGACAGAGCGCGCCAGTTAAGCGCCTCCTTTGGCCAAGATGAATTCAATGGATTTGTTCGCGATCGAGTCGTAGCCCTACAAGAATTCATCACGATGACGAGTTACGGCGAGCAATTCGACTTCCCTGTTGCGTTTGCACCGATCGATTTGGTCAACACGTTTGGGGGTTGGGTTGCGGCAAAAGGTGTCCGTCAATTGAGAATTGCCGAAACGGAAAAATACGCACACGTGACGTTCTTTTTCAACGGCGGTCGGGACGCACCCGCGGACGGCGAGGAGCGACTATTAATCCCATCGCCTGACGTCGCAACCTACGACCTCCTACCCGAGATGAGCGCAATTCAAGTTACCGATCAACTCGTTGAGGCAATTTCGAGCCGAACCTACGACACCATAATATGCAACTACGCAAACGCCGATATGGTGGGACATACAGGTAATTTTGCCGCAACGGTTAAATGCATCGAAACGCTGGATTCGTGTCTCTCCAGAGTAGTTAATGCCGCCCGGACCAACGGCATGGAAATACTAATCACGGCAGACCACGGCAACGCAGAGAAAATGCGCAGCGCCGGCTCCGACCAAGCCCATACAGCGCATACGAGTAATTTGGTCCCGCTAATTTATATTGGCCGGGACGCCGAAATGGCCGCCAATGGATGCCTCAGCGACATTGCTCCAACGATGCTGACGCTCATGGAAATCGAAATTCCCCCAGAGATGACCGGCAATTCGTTAGTTACTTTAAAGAAGGGTGACCAACAAGCAGCATAAGGTGCCGCATAACACGACGGTCGCTAGATGCTGCAATTTATTCAAGCGCATTCTAGCAGCGTCAAAGTGGCTAAATACTGCTTCCAAAGTACTGAAAAGCGTCCGCAGCTTTTCAATCGCCTGCCTCATCTGCACCACAACATCGGTTTGTGGATCCGAAGACGGACTCGAACCGCTTCGTACAAGGATCGAGAAACTAGAAAACTCCCTCGCTAGGAACGGTGTTCAACTAGACAGCGCGCGCAACGAAGTTTTGGATATTGAGCGCCTTCTGTTTGCAGCCCGCAAGCGAAATGAACACTTTAGCGCGCAGCTGGATGAGAAAAAATCGAAGATTCAGGAGATGACAGACCGGCGGCAATCGTTGCTGAGCGCTCATCGAAATACCACCGAAGCACTCGGCGCAACAATTGCCGCTCGCTACTCTTTGTGGAATCAACCAAAAATCAAGCTCCTACTGAACGGTAAGAATATTGCCGAGCTCCAGCGATATCTCCAATACTATGATTACGTCGCAGCAAGCAACGCTGCAAAACTCGCCGAATATTCACAACAAGTGGATAGCCTGCGCGACATAGAAGGCGCGCTTAAATTAGAAGCGGATAAATTACGGCAACTGGAAAGCCAATCACGGTCGCATCTTGAAATCTTAGATAAAGCAGTAGCTGGACGCAGTCACATAGCGCTAGCCTTGGATCAGCTGCTACGTGACAGCGACGATGACTCCGACCGTTTTGAAAGTGACGAATCACAGTTGAGTACTTTGGTCGACGAGGTCACTCAACACGACGTCGACTCGTCGCCCGCGAACGCGCCATTTCGCGAGCTGAAAGGACGGCTGAGCTGGCCGACGACTGGAGCCATAACGAAGGCGCCCGGTCATGCAATGCACGCGGGCGGCGCAAAATGGAACGGTGTCGTAATAAAATCTGAACCGGGTAGCGACGTAAAGGCGATAGCCAGCGGCAAAATCGTATTTGCTGATTGGTTTCGAAATCTGGGGCTGTTAGTGATCGTGGATCATGGTGACGGATTCATGAGCCTTTACGGGCATAATCAGGAGCTGTACAAGGATGGTGGCGACGACGTAGAAGCGGGGGGAATTCTTGCCACTGTCGGCGATACTGGCGGGCGAGTGAGTTCGGGATTGTATTTCGAGATCAGGCAAAACGGAATGGCTGAAGATCCTCGGCTTTGGTGTCGAAACTGATTATGAGCGGAGATGATTTCCGATTCGTACCCAATGAGCTAATTACATGCGACGCCAGAACATAATGATTAACATAGCGTCAAACGGACGAGCAGATCGCGTAGTGATCACACTTAGCGAGAAGCCGAGGACAGGTTTTCTAGCCAATACCAGTGCTACATCGCAACCACGCAAACCGCATTAGGAGAATTGAATTTCGATGCGCAAAGAACTAACAGTAATCGTTTTGTGCCTGTTCGGCGTCTACCAGCATTCGCTGGCCGATGATCAGATAAAAGCAGCAGAGGCGACGACGGACGTCAGAAAAGCCGCAAGCGAAATTATCCCACTGGACGATATTCGGATCCTCGTGGAAGTATTTCATAAGATTAAGAAGGATTATGTAGAGCCAATAAGTGATGAAACGCTGCTTGAAGAAGCCGTTCGCGGCATGCTTGCGGGTCTCGATCCGCATTCGTCGTATCTGGATGAAGATAGCTATCTGTCGCTTCAAGAAGGGACCACCGGTGAGTTCGGCGGCTTAGGCATAGAGGTCGGAATGGAGGACGGCTTCCTCAAGGTTATCGCACCCATTGATGATACGCCGGCTCAACGCGCTGGTGTTCAAGCCGGTGACATCATTGTCCGACTAAACGATACGCCAATAAAAGGCATCGGGCTCGCGGACTCGGTGAAGATGATGCGCGGTAAGTCTGGTACAGAAATTCGCATTTCGGTGTTGCGCGAAGGCGAGGACAAGCCGCTGGAATTCAAAATCCTTCGCGCCGTAATCCAGATCCAAAGCGTGAAAAGCAAATTCCTCGAAGCGGGATTTGGCTACATTAGAATCTCGCACTTTCAATCTCGAACGGGTAACGATGTTCAAAAGCATGTGCGAGATCTCATCAAAAAAGACAGCAAATTGAATGGGTTAGTCTTAGACCTCAGAAATAACCCCGGTGGCGTATTGGGCGCCGCAGTCGCCGTGTCCGACACCTTTTTGAAAGAGGGCCGGATCGTCTACACCCAAGGCAGAGCTCAAGATTCACAGCTTGAATTCGATGCGAAACCACCTGACTTAATTGACGGTGCGCCGCTGATCGTGCTCGTCAATGAAGGATCCGCATCCGCATCCGAGATCGTCGCGGGCGCGCTACAAGACCGACAGCGCGCCATCATCATGGGGCGACGATCCTTTGGTAAAGGGTCGGTGCAAACAATATTGCCGATGAGTAACAACTCCGCATTGAAATTGACTACCGCACGCTACTTCACGCCGTCGGGCCGATCGATTCAAGCAGAAGGGATTATTCCGGATATCGAGATAGAAAAAGTAACCTTATCCAGAACGAATAACCCAACGACCGGTTTCGTCAAGGAATCTAACCTTTCTGGTCATTTGGAAAATAGTGACGACGGAAACTCGGCGGATAAAAGTGCCGTCGCCGAAAGTCGATTATTAGCCGAATCCGACTTCGAATTGTACGAAGCATTGAATTTGCTCAAAGGTATGCACTTGATGCGCTTGCGTAGCGCGTCAAATCAATAACGACGATAATTTTCCCAGTAAACCGTTTAAGTAGCCTACGTTCGGAATTTGTTTCTTAGCTTCTCAAATTTTCTCATTGCCGCTTGCGCCGGGATCGGCGCAGCAACGACAGGGATGCCGGAAATTTCAATCATCGTCGACGACATCGGCTACGATTACGCGCAAGGCCGGCAGATCATTGAATTGCCGGGAGCCTTCGCGTTCGCGGTCCTACCGTTTGCACCTCGCACCAAAGATCTCGCGAAGCTCGCCAACGACTTAGGCAAAGACGTCATCTTGCATCTTCCGATGGAAGCACAGAAGAACAATCACCTGCTCGGCCCCGGTGCCCTGCGGATGCAAATGACTCAAGATGAAATTAAGACCCGGTTCCAAGAATCCTTAGCGGCCGTGCCGTATGCGATCGGTGTAAACAACCATATGGGAAGTCGTCTTACCGGTGAACTCGAGCCGATGCTTTGGCTCATGCAAGAGATTCAGACCCATGCCAATTTATTTTTTGTCGACAGCCGCACAATTCAAGATAGTCTGGCGCTTCGCGAGGCGCGGCTGGCAAATATTCCAAGTGTCCCTCGCGATGTTTTTATCGATAACATTCAGACTCGCGCGCACCTAACGGCGCAGTTAGCACGTTTGGTGAAGCAAGCGAAGACGCACGGTCATGCGCTAGGCATTGCCCATCCTCACGAGGTTACGATCGATGTGTTACGCGACTGGCGACCTGCTGACAGCAACGTTGCACTGATTAAACTCAGTGAATACGTGAAAAAATATCGTAATGCAGCAGAGCCTAAGTCTCGCGGCTTGCGGCGTTCATATCCGCCGCCGTCGAAAGGCGGCAAACAAGGCCAGCACCCCAAAACCACCGAGAACCCATACACTCAAAGGTAGTGGTCCGACCATCCGTGACGTTTGTATCGATACGCCGTTTAACACGCCGGCACCAATAATTAGACCAACACCGATCACCGCAAAAACCAGCCGCCTGTGCATTCTCTCGATCTCGTAGCGGATTTCTTTCAGTTCCGGTTCATTGCTCGTCACTTGAAGTTTACCCGCGCGAATGTGATCGAGTATTTCGAAAGTCATAGAAGGTAGTTCTGGTAATCGATCGATCCAAGCTGGTGCATTCTGTCGCGAACTGCGCAGCATCGAACGAAAGCCGACGCGATCACGCATCCATTCCTCGAGAGATGGCCTGGCTGCGCGCCACAAATCGAGATCGGGATCCAGTTGGCGGCCGATCCCCTCCACATTGACGATTGTCTTTTGCAGCAGCAAGAGCTGTGGCAACATTTTCATGTGGAAACGACGCGCTGTTTGAAAGAGCCGTAATAGCAAAGAACCGACAGATATTTCCTTAACGGGTCGATCAAATATAGGTTCGCAAACAGTGCGGATCGCAAACTCAAATTCGTCGACCCGGGTATCTTTAGGAACCCAGCCCGATTCAACATGCAATTCTGCGACCTTACGATAATTCTTATCCAACAGCGCCGAAAAATTTTCCGATAAGTATCTTTGATCGAATTCGCTTAAGGATCCCATGATCCCAAAATCCACCGGCGCATACATCGCCGGCGCCCCGTCCGTACCTGGTTTGACGAAAATATTGCCCGGATGGATGTCCGCATGAAAAAAATGATCTCTGAATATTTGCGTGAAAAATATCTCTACACCAGTCTCGGCGAGTTGATGTAAATCGACACCGGCTGCACGTAATTCGCTAATATTGCCAATTGGAATTCCGGATACGCGCTCCATGACCAAGACGTTTTGACGCGTGTGAGACCACACAATTTCCGGCACATACATCTTCGGCGAGTCAGCGAAGTTCCTGCGCAATTGCGATGCGTTAGCCGCTTCACGCATCATGTCCAGTTCGTCCAAAATCGTTTTCTCTAGTTCTTCAACGACACCACTTAGGTGTAATTCTTTTCCTTGCGACGAATAACGCTCGGCAGTATGCGCGAGAATTTTCATCAATCCGATATCACGTTCAATCGTCTTTTTAATATTCGGCCGGACGACTTTAACGATCACCTCACGACCGTCTTGAAGCGTCGCGACATGGACTTGCGCAATAGAGGCGGAGGCGAGCGGCTTTTCATCAAACGCGCGGAACATTTCTGCCACACTACTTCCGTAGGCCTTCTCAACAATAGAACGTGCTAATTCACCGGGAAAGGGAGCGACATTATCCTGCAATTGCGCAAGTTCTTCGGCAATGTCATCCGGCAGAAAGTCGCGACGCGTGGAAAGTATCTGGCCGAACTTAATGAAAATCGGGCCCAACTGCTCGAGGACCATTCGTAACCGAACGGCCCGTGGCCCATGCGCTTTTCGGAACCAATTCCATGGTAGCAAGTAGAGAAGAAATCTTAGCGAACGCAACAACGGAGTGGTGAAGAGTAATTCGTCGAGTCCGTGGCGGATCATAATCCGCTGAATCGCGACGATGCGGAAAAATTGCCCGGGAGTAATCAATTTGATTTTCGCAGCCGGTGCAGCCGATCGATTCGAGCTTTCAGACGGTCGACGTCCGCGGCGATCACCGCCCCACGTTGAATGAATTCTTCAATCTCCCTGGCGGTTGGGAGCAATCGCAACTCATAGTGGAGGTATTCGTCCATGTCCCGCTCAACTGCGCTGTGCGCATGCTGCAACCAGCTGAGCCCGCTTTGTACGCCTCTCGTAAGGCGGCGTGCAACGACATCGCCGGTACGTCTCGCGATGAGTTCCTCCCAGTCAAAAGATGCCCCCGCGATAAGGGTTTGGACATTTTGGGCGGTCGCCAGATCTCCTTGAATACTCACTTTGCCAGCCGCCAAACTCGTGCCATCTCGCTGCGTCCTAGCCATCGCGATGAAATCGCTAATGCTGCCTTCGATCGAAACATCCGCGGTGCTTTCTGTGCCTCGGGACATCACTACGGAACCGTTATCTATACTCGCCGTCAGCGCGCTACCCGTGCCGCGGAGCTTAAAGGCTATCGAGCAACGGCCGAGTTCTCGGAGTAAGTAGTGAGTTTTTTCGTCATCCTGGATTGTTCGATTCAGCAAATCGTTCATTCGCTCAATCATGTTCTTCGTCAAAGCACTGATCTTTGTCTTTTGCTCGTCAGGTACTGAGAAGTTTGCCACTGGCTAGGCGCGTATCGCGTCGTGCAATGCGACGACACCACCGGCCATATTCCGATACCGGCATCGCTCGAACCCGACCGATTCCATCATAGACAATAACGCGTCTTGATTCGGGTGAACTCGAATTGATTCCGCCAGATAGCGATAGCTTTCGCTATCGTTAGCAACGACCTGACCGAGCTTGGGGAGCACGCGGAACGAGAACGCATCATAGATTTTCTGCAGCGCGGGCACTTTTAGCTCTGAAAACTCTAAAACGAGCGCGCGTCCTCCAGGCTTTAACATGCGGTACATCTCGGCAAGCGCCGCCATTTTGTTTGTCACGTTGCGCAGTCCGAATGCAATGCTAACGACGTCGAACGATTGCGATGGAAAAGGCAATAATTCCGCATTGGCCTGCACGACTGAAATTTTCTCGCTTAGCCCTGCGTCGATCAAGCGATCGCGGCCGACATTCAACATTTCGCCGTTAACATCCGAAATGATCACATGGCCCTTTGGGCCAATACGATCGGCGAACAAGCGAGTCAGATCGCCGCTTCCGCCAGCGAGATCAAGAATTTGATCGTCGCTGCGCACCATCGCCGCCAGCACGGCCATCCTTTTCCACAGCCGGTGCATGCCGAAAGACATTAGGTCATTCATGAAATCGTAGCGTGTCGCTACCGAGTCGAATACGGCTTTTACCCGCCGTGTTTTCTCCGGCCCGGCGACCGACTCGAAACCAAAATCAACAGATCCGTTGTCACCACCGTCGGGATCAGTCATTGCTCAGTCGGCGCGCATTTTCGAGGTATTTGTCCCATAGTCGATCTTGGTCCTGGCCCAACTCGTACAGGTAATCCCAAGAATATAAGCCTGAGTTATGCCCGTCGTCGAAATCGAGCTTAACTGCATAGTTACCAACCGGTTCTACGGCCTGTATGCCAACCTCGGCTTTTCCGACAGGCAAAGTTCCCTGCCCTGGCGCGTGCCCACGAACTTCAGCCGAAGGCGAATGTACACGAAGAAACTCGCAGGGCAATCTGAAATTTGCCCCGTCATCGAATTCGATTTCGAGAATTCGAGACTGCGTGTGGAGAACAATATTTGTTGGAATTCGAGTCGCCATAATCGTCAAACTACAAAATGTAACGGGCCAAATCCTCGTCGGCCATTAAGCCGTCAAGGTGCTGATTAACGTAAGCTGCGTCGATTAAAATCATCGGTCCCGGTTGCGCGGGCGCTCCGAATGACAGTGTTTCAAGGAGCCGCTCCATGACGGTATATAACCGTCTCGCCCCAATATTCTCACTCTGTTCGTTGACACGATGAGCGATCTCGGCAATTCGTGCGATCCCGTCAGCCGCAAATTCGATCATGATGCCGTCAGTCGCGAGTAACGCCTGATACTGCTCCGTTAAGGATGCATCCGGTTCCGTTAAGATACGCGTGAAATCGTCAACACCGAGTGGGCCGAGTTCGACGCGGTTCGGTAAGCGTCCTTGCAGTTCAGGAATAAGGTCCGACGGCTTTGAGAGATGGAATGCGCCAGAAGCAATAAACAAAATGTGGTCGGTTTTGAGCATCCCATATTTTGAGCTCACGGTACAACCTTCAACTAGCGGTAACAGATCACGCTGTACGCCTTCTCTAGAAACGTCAGGACCACTCGTCTCGGAGCGCCGGGCGACCTTGTCTATCTCGTCGATGAAGACAATGCCGTTCTGTTCTACGTTTTCCACAGCCGCGGCACGGATGTCGTCTTCGTTAATCAACTTTGTGGCCTCTTCCTCGCCCAAAAGTCGTAACGCATGAGCCACTCGTAAGCGGCGTCGACGCTTTCGCCCAGTATCTAGGTTTTGGAACATACCTTGCAGCTGGTTGGTCATTTCCTCCATTCCGGGCGGCGCCATTATCTCAACACCAATGTTCGTCTGGTCCAGCTCAAGTTCTATTTCTTTATCATCTAATGCACCTTCTCGGAGCATCTTTCGAAATCTTTGACGGGTTGCCGACTCTTCGGTTTCGCCCACCTCCGGAGCACTTCGCGGCCCTGGCAAGAGCGCATCCAACACTCGCTCTTCTGCGCTATCTTCAGCCTGTTCTCGCACTTGGGCGATTGCGAGATCGCGCGCCATTTTCACCGCAGCGTCGGCCAAATCGCGAATAATTGATTCGACATCGCGTCCAACGTAACCCACCTCGGTAAACTTCGTGGCTTCTACTTTAATGAACGGCGCGCCGGACAATTTAGCGAGACGACGCGCGATTTCGGTTTTTCCGACACCGGTTGGACCAATCATTAGAATATTCTTCGGCGTGATTTCGTTGCGTAGTTCCGGCTCCACTTGAGAGCGCCGCCAGCGGTTACGTAGCGCGATCGCGACGGCACGTTTCGCCGCACTTTGGCCAACGATATGGTGATCGAGTTGATCGACGATTTCTTGGGGCGTCAAGGCTTGCATCGTACTAGTTCTTCCCTGGCTCGAATCCGAGCACTTCGACAACAACATTCGTGTTTGTGTAAACACAAATGTCGGCGGCAATCTTTAAACCTTTGCGAACGATTGTCTCCGCGTCTAATTCCGTATTCTCGACTAAGGCACGTGCTGCAGCTGTCGCATATTGCCCGCCAGAGCCGATGGCTAAAACCGAATCTTCGGGTTCAATGACGTCACCTGTGCCCGAAACGATTAGCGAGTGATCGGAGTCCGCTACGATGAGCAGAGCCTCCAAGCGACGCAGCATTCGATCGGTTCGCCAATCTTTCGCGAGTTCCACGGCTGAGCGCAACAAATTCCCTTGATGCTTTTCCAATTTCGCTTCGAAACGTTCGAATAGGGTAAATGCGTCGGCTGTGCCACCCGCGAATCCGGCGAGTACCTTATCGTGATAAAGGCGTCGAACTTTACGCGCATTAGCTTTTAGCACCGTGTCGCCAAGCGAAACTTGACCATCGCCGCCAACGACGACATGCCCGGCGCGCCTCACTGATAAAATCGTGGTCGATCGGATACGTTCCATTTAGGTCTAATACGTTCTGAAATGAGCCGTAAATTGTACACGAAATATCAATTTGGACTGGTAACGATACGGCGTCAATTTTACCCTCCGCATCGTTGTGAGCTAGCCGATTTAACGAACCTGGTTGCTTGGTCTATGAGGGCTTGCGACGGGCGCGTGGATGGGCCGCGTCGTAGACTTTTGCGAGATGCTGGAAATCAAGGTGAGTATAGATTTGCGTCGTGCCGATGTTCGAATGCCCAAGTAGCTCTTGAACTGCTCTGAGATCGCTCGACGACTCCAGCATATGAGTAGCGAAGGAGTGCCGCAACATGTGTGGATGCACTGACGTTTCCAAGCCCTGAGACAGCGCCCATCGATCGAGTCGTTTTTGCACTGTCCGAGTCGATAAGCGCGATCCTTTGTGGCTGACAAAAAGCGCGCGCTCATTTTCTTTCACGACCGGCATCCTCCAAGCCATCCATTTTTCCAACACTTGAAGCGCGATGCGCCCGACGGGATTTATCCTCTCCTTGTTACCTTTGCCGGTAACCCTCACTTCACCCTCGCGAGCATCTAGATCACCGACATCAATCTCGACCAGTTCCGAGACACGAAGGCCGCTGGAATACATTAGCTCCCACATCGCAAGGTCACGCCAAGCAAGAAAACTAGTTGGTTGCGCCGCGAGCAACAGTGCTGTTTGATCGACATCAAGAACTTTCGGCAACTTCCTAGCCTGTCTTGGAGCACGCACCTCAATCGCCGGGTTATTCGCGCACAGCTTGCGTTCAATCAAATAGGCGAACAATGCGCGCAACGCAGATAAAAGCCTCGCCAATGTCGGGCTACTTTTTCCGCTTCGATGTTCATTGGCGACGAACGCACGAATCGTCTGCGGATCGATTTGATTCCATTCGACAATATCGTTCGCGTGTACAAAATTCGTTAATTTCGCCAGATCGCGGCGATAGGCCGATTGAGTGTTTTTCGAGTAACCGCCAAGCGTGGCGAGAAATCCATCGATATCATCGATTAGGCGTCGATGATTTCCGGACGTCACGTTTACGCCCCTTTGGCGACCCAGGGATCAATAATCAAAGAGACAATATCGCTGAGATAAGCAAGGAAATCAGTACCCATTTCGACGTGAAATCGCGTCGCATCGTCGCTTCGGACAATTAAAATTCCTCGCCAGTTACTGCCTGACAATGGTAACAGCGCGGCGGATCCGCCGGCCGGTATCCCTTGGTCGATCAAAGCCTCTGATTGCTCGTCGGACATCGGACCGCAACACGGCCTCATTGAGTCCAAGATATCGCTAAAGGCATTTCTTATCGGTGATTGCACCCCAACGAATTCTGGCACCTGAGACGCTTCAATGAACGAGGGTTCAGCAAACACAAAACTGCGTGACTGGTCCGCTTTAAAATCGATTGTTAGCCGATGAGCGAGCGTTCGAAAGATGGCTTCAGGCCCGGCCGCTTCCATCAGCGAGAGCGCGAGTTCGTGAATACGCTGAATTAACGCTTGATTGGAAGTCGCGTGAGCTACCAGTTCGTCGAAGCGCTCTTTCGTGCGACGGTTTTCGTCGCGCAAAGCAGAAACTTGTCGTTCCACAAGAGAAATCGCACCACCGGTCGAATGTAATATTTCAAGTTCTCTCAGCACATCAGGGTGCTGTTCAAAGAAATCCGGGTTCTCTTTCAAGTAATCCGCGACTGCGGTCGCGCTCGGCAATTGCGTCGCGCTTAGCGCCGCGTCGTCTGTCAGCGAATTCATACGTCGATTGTACCCTCGAACACCCGCTCAGCGGGCCCTGCCATCCAGATTACATCCGAATTCTCGCCCGACCATTCAATCTGCAACGTGCCGCCGGACAGTTCCACCTGGGTCATTCTGCCGAGATGTCCCCAAGCACGGCCAACGGCGACCGCGGCACACGCGCCTGTTCCACAAGCTAGCGTTTCACCAGCTCCACGTTCAAAGACTCTAAGCTTGATCCGATTTGGGTCGATAATTTGCATAAACCCAACGTTAACTTTTGCCGGAAAAATTTCATGCGCTTGTAACGCCGCGCCGATTTTTTCGACAAGCGCTGTTGACACGTCATCGACGATCGTCACGGCATGAGGGTTTCCAATGGAAACACAACCAAACGGGATTTTCATTCCATCGATGAGAATGTCATAGCTCGATTGTTCGCGAGCCACATTTATCGGAATGTTTTTCGGCGCGAATTGCGGTTCGCCCATATCAACACGAATCTGCTCATCCGACTCAAAACTCAGTTGGTATACGGCGCCGTTAATTTCTAGTTTTAGGCGATCGTTCGCTACCGCACCTGCATCCTTAAGGTAGAGCGCGACGCAACGCACGCCATTACCGCAATGTTCCGCTGCACTACCATCGGCATTAAATATTTCATAACGTCCAATCGCCTCCGCTTTCGAGGATGCCGCGATAATGAGAATTTGGTCGCAACCGACTCCAAAGCGTCGATCGGCGATCTGAGCCAATTGCGTTTTTGTGAGTCGAAAAGACGATACGCGTTCATCGAGTACGACGAAATCGTTGCCTAGGCCATGCATTTTAGTAAAAGAAACTAACATATCTGGAAGTCGCCTTAGGACGGAATTGATCCGCCGAGTACCCTCGGTCTCGTCGTAGGTGCAATGACGGCGCAGTTTACCGGATATTCGTACAGAATAATTCGCCTTTAGCCCGCTTAGGTCGTGTGTTTCGCCTACGCGGAATCGACCTTGGCAGTTATGTTAATCAACTGCGGCGACGATATAGCCGCGCCGCACCAGCAAATCCAAAATGCCATCGGCGCCTGGTAAATGTAGCGCACCCACCGCGATAAACGCGTCTCCTAGCTCCAGATAGGGAACCATCGAGTCTGCCATAGTCCGATTTCTGCGCCACAAAACGGCCTCCATCAAGCGGTCTATTTCTGCGGAACGGTAACGTAACGCCGTGTTCATCATCGATGCGAGATCGCTTGCAAGGTAGCTTTTAATCAAACCCTCCATTTCGGACGAAATTGTGTCGTAGTGACATACAGCGCTGCTTAACAAGCCGACTTGAATCGAGATCGGCAAGCTGTCAAAAATTTCGATCTGATCTTCAATACGTTCCAGACCAAACGTTTCGACGTCGCTGCGACGGGCAATTTCGGACAACACTAAGTCGAGCGGCATACCGGATCGATCAGGCGGCAGCGCCAAGGTGATATAGGCTGCCCACGGCTTCAGGCGATTTACTGCAGCACCTGCGAGACCGTAGCGGCCGAGTAACGTCGCACTACCAAGCAGAAGATCTGACCCGACGATATCACCCAATGTTTCGCCGGCCGGCAACACCATTGCTTGGCTCATGGTGGTTAACGCGTTGGAATCGAGCACAACTTCCATCACGAAGCGCTGGCTCGCACGAATCTTGGTTTGAATCGGATTTGCGACATCCGTTACGCGCGGATCCGACAAATGAATCGTGCCGTACAAATAACTTTGCGCCCCGGATTGAGATTCGACTCGCCATAACAATCCGTGCGAATACTCAACTGGGGAACTGACGGGGTCGGCAAACTCAAGCGGCGCACAATCGAGACCGAATACCTGCCATGTGAGCGCGAAATTTAGCGCGATGCTAACGAAAACCTTGCGAAAACTAATCAATTTTCAATTTCTGTAACATAACAAAACATTCACAATCCAGCGGCTCAATCGAGATGCGTCGCAGCGGCGGATCTAAGAAAGCATATCGTCGCCGAGATCGAGCACGCGACTTTCATTCCTTTGACTGATGCTGTCGCGTGCGGCAGTCCATCGCTCGTCGTCGTCCAATTCGTCGAACGGGATTGAACTCGTTTTGCCGTGCATACGCATCAGGCGCACCTGCGTGAGGGGCTCTACAGTGTGTGTCCAACTGGATAGCAACCGCTCAGTTCCTGGCCGATCATTACATAACAAAATCACATCGCATCCAGCCCGAAGTGCCAGGTCTGCCCGGTCGCGTACGCCACCCACGGTTGCGGCGCCGGACATATTCAGGTCATCGCTAAATACGAGGCCTTGGAAGCCGAGCTCCTGACGAAGAATATCGTTGATCCAAATCGAAGAATACCCTGCCGGTTCGCTATCTATCTTTGGGTATGCGATATGCGCGGGCATTATGCCTTCGATCTCCGTCGCAAGAAGACGAAACGGAATCAAGTCGCTTTTGGAAATGTCGTAATACGAGCGATCGTCCACCGGCAATTCGAGATGTGAATCCGCCACCACGGTTCCGTGACCAGGGAAATGCTTGCCGATCGCAGGCATGCCGGCCTGATGTATCCCTTTTATGTATGCGTGGGCAATGCGTGCGAGTTTGTGCGGATCACGGTGAAACGCTCGATCATCAATTATTTGGCTTTTCGAATTTCGTAAATCTAATACGGGCGCGAAACTAAAGTCGACGCCGACGCTGCGCAACTCCGTGGCCATCAGCCACCCACATTGTTGGGCAAAAAATAACGCTGCTCCGGGATCCTCATCAAAGTAGTCGCCGATCACGGCAGCCGATGGTAGTTGCGTGAATCGCGCGCGGAAACGCTGCACACGTCCCCCTTCATGGTCGACTGCGACTAGTAATTTCGGTTGACGTAATTTGTGTAATTCGTCTGTCAGCAAGCGGATCTGCTCGGGACTCTTGTAGTTTCGCGAGAACAAGATGACGCCGCCGATCATCGGATGCTGCAAGATTTCTCGATCGGCAGCGCTTAATTCCACACCGTCGATATCTGTCATCAAGGGACCAAGCATCATGGTGAAATTAATCTGCTTGGCCGAGCTATTCGGAAAACTGGATTGATCAATTTCAATTCTCGAAGGCTCCACGCTTAATTTGCAAGTTGTCGCGTAATTTATCGCCCAGTGTATTAACGGCAAGAACCATTGAAAATAGCGCCAGACCGGGACCTATTGCCATATGCGGGGCAATCAGCAGATAGCGCGTACCTTCCCTTATCATTGCGCCCCACGAGGCGGTCGGTGGTTGTACGCCTAACCCGAGAAATGAAAGGCCCGCTTCGGCAATAATCACTGCTGCTATGGCAAACGTCGCTTCGACAATAAGCGGTGCGAGTATCAGAGGCAATATGTGTCGTCGACAAATTACAACAACCGGCGTTCCAAGGGCACGAGCGACTTGCACATGGTCGCGATGTTTGACGCTCAGCGTCTGCGCACGGGCTAGCCGCGCAAATCCGACCCAGCCGACGATCGACAAGGCGATCATTACGTTCTCAATCCCAGGTCCGAGTACCGCAGCAAGGGCGATCGCGAGAAGTATTCCCGGAAACGCCAAAAAAACATCAATGACCCTGACACCGACGAGATCTGTAAAGCCGCCGCGCCAACCGAGAAACATCCCGATCATCGTGCCGACAACAACTGATATAGAAACGACGAGAACGGCGACCAAACAAGAAACGCTCGCTCCGGCCAAGATCCGCGGGCCAATGTCACGGCCCAAATCGTCGTGACCAAACCACGCGGCGCTGGACGGTTGAGAAAACAATTTCTCGAGATTTATGTTGTTCCCTTCGCCAATCAAAATCGGGGCTGCTACGGCTACAAGCAACCAACCAATAACAACAATCGAGCTCGTCGTAGTAGTAAAACGCATCACTAATTAATACGCGGATCGACGCGCACATAAACCAGATCCGTGACCGTGTTTACTAAAACATAAGACGCGCTGATTGTTAGAACGCAAGCTTGTACCAATGGATAATCGCGACGTTGTATTGCCTCAATCGTCATTTGCCCCAAACCAGGCCAAGAAAAAATCGTTTCGGTAATTACGGCGCCACCAAGTAAAGCACCGAGCTGTAGTCCTATTATCGTGAGGACCGGCAAGGCTGCATTCGGCAACGCGTGACGCAGTACGACAGTGCTACGCGCAAGGCCGCGCGCTCGTGCCGAAACAATATATTCTTCCGACAAGACTTCGAGTAACGACGCGCGGACCATGCGGGCCAAAATGGCCGCTAGTGACGCGCCTAATGTAAGTGCTGGTAGGACGATAGACTCCAAACCGTCATTACCTCCGACGGGCAACCAACCTAAACCGATGGAAAACACGATGATGAGTAACGGACCGAGCAAGAAATTCGGAATTGAAACGCCGAGTAGAGAGATTGTGGCGGCCGTTGTATCCCAGCCAGTATTCGGCCGTAGTGCTGCGAGAACGCCGAGCGGCACCGCGATTATTAGCGCGCAAGCTAGGCTGACTGCTGCTAACAGCACAGTCCACGGGATGCTTGTTGCAAGCATGTCTGCAATCGGTTTCTTCGAGAATAACGAATTCCCGAAGTCCAATCGTAGTAGGCCTGCATGAAATTCGGTCCACTGCTGGAAAAGCGGCGCATCCAGCCCTAATTCTGTGCGCAGGCGCGCGCGGTCTGCCAAATTGGCTGATTCACCCAGCATCACCTCGATGGGATCCCCGGGCACCAGATGCAACAGAAAGAACGTGATCGAAGACACGCCGAGCAATACGATTGCGGCAGTAATAAGTCGTTGTACAAATGATGACATTCGATGATTTCACGAAGTGTGTTTGAGTCGCGACATCGAAGCTTATATTGAACCATGCCAACGCTGCAAAATAATTCCTTACGGATCGGCGCAAGTCCTGCCCTTGACTGCCCTGGCCATTAGACCTGTGCTAGAGTTGCGCGAAGTTAGACTCACTACCACAGGGAAAAATTAGTGGCCCGGCATCAATTCGAAGACATCGATCAAAACTCACGATGGTTAGACAACACCAATCAGATTACAGCACTCGTTGTGCGCTCCCTTGGCTTTATCCTGATGATTGTCGGACTTTGGATTGGACTCAAAGTCATTAACGAAGCTTGGTCGCTTTATAAGCAACCGCAGAACATTGAGCGCCTTGCTCTCGCGATCGAAAGCGGCTCAAATCTCGATAAAGCGTTAACGTCTAAGGCCCCCGATAGCGCTACTGAGTCAGGTGACGCTAGTATCGCTTCAAATGATCGCGTCCGCGAAGTCAACTCTGCACTAGGATTCCGATTGTCGTACTTCGTCGCCTGGATCATCGCAATTTTGCTGCTAATGCTGGTTGGTAGACTTTCAATTGCAGCGATTAAAACAGGCGGCGAATTGGCGCTATATGATCTTCAGATAAAGCGATTTGCCAAGTATCTTGCGGATCAGGCGAAAGGGGATATTAGCCAGTAGCTGAAACCTAACAGGCTTTATTCGCTTTGAGCGCGATCGGCCAGTTAACTGGGATCGGCGAACGCAAGCGGCATAGCGTTAATGGTGACATAGATGCGATTCGCCGAGAAATTTTAAAGCAGCAATGATTAGTTTTACGAAGCAATCGCTTAAAACTAATTAATCGGAATCGGAAAATGCCTGGTCTTGGATGTTCACCGGAGTTTCCTCCTCTACCAAATTGAATAACTGCTCAATTTCGTGGTTGCGCATCCGTATGCACCCTCTCGACCCGATGACACTCATGTCAGTGTCATCCGGTGTCCCATGGATATAAATATGGCGCGATTTACTATCGACATTGCCTCCCGCGTTATACCCGTCCTCAGTACCCCGAAGCCATATGATGCGCGTGAGAATCCAATCACGATTGGGATGCTGAGCGCGTAGGGAACGGTCGTAGATCTCGCCCGTGGCAACGCGACCGATAAATACAGAATTCGTCGGACAACCGGCTCCAATTTTCGCATCGATTCGATGTTGCCCGCGAGGTGTGCATTCGCTGTCCATTTGTTCACCCGACCCATTCGCGGAGCTTGAGACCGCGTAAGACACAATAACTTCGCCGCCCTCGATAAGCCGCAGCAATTGATCAGCAAGGCTGATCTCTATGGAGCGATTACTCATGCCGGTTAACCCGTTGCGTCTCAATCAGCCCGTCGTAGTGGCCATCAATCCCCGTATCGTAGCCGCGGACTCTATCGTTGTAGATCAGCGTCGTGTCTTCAAACCACAAAGAAACGTACGGTAAATCGCGTAATAGAACCTGTTGAATTTCTCGATATAAGACCGCCCGCTCGGCAAAATCCACGGAGCGTTCTGCGTCCGCGATTAACTCATCGAGGGTCGCCGAATGGTAGCGCCCTCGATTCGCACCAACTGGCGGAACGGACTCGCTATGAAACGCGTAGCGGAATATATCGGGTTGTTTTAAGCCTACCCACGATAGGCTATACATTTGAAATCGACCCGCCTTAATGTCGCCATAAAACGTCCCCCAGTCGTAGCTTTGAATATTCAATTTTATGCCAACCTTGGCGAGTTGATTCTGTATTGCCGTGGCAATTCTGAGACGGAAGTGGTCACTCGAAGTCTTATAACTAATCTCCAATGGCGCGTCATTGTTGTAGCCCATCTCGGAGAGCACTGCGCGTGCCTTATCAGGGTCGTATGGAATTGATGAAAGTTCGCTATTACCAGCCCAGTGATCCGGCGTGAACAAGCCGTCGGCTAATCGCGCGTGGCCGCCAAACATATACTTGGTTAGTGATGCGCGATCAATCGCGTGCGCGATCGCAGAACGCAACGCAGCGTTGCCTAAGTCCGCATCCTTGAGGTTAAACCCAAGGTAGGTAAACGTCGTGCCAGGTCGAAACTCGGCGTGGATGTTACTGCGCTCATCGAGCCATCGCACAAGCTCCGGTGTCATCGAGCCTTGCATAATGTCGATTTCTCGATGGAGCATTTTAAGCGCCCGCACGGTTGCATCTTTAATGGTTAAAAACTCGATGTGTTGATCATCGCTGAGTCTGCGCAACAGCAGGCGCGACTCCGATCTCGCATCGATGACTGCAAACGGACCGCTACCTAGTGGTGCACGCGAACTTAGTTCGGAATGATGAAGAGATTTAGCCGGCATAACGCCGATAACCAGCAAACCAGGAAAGAGCGGATCTGGGCGGCGTAATTTGAAATCGACTACTAGGGTCGACCGCGCTTCGACCGACACAATATTCTCAAGCGATCCACGATGCGGGGAAGCAGTCGTCGCATCCAGTACCGACCGATAGGTTGCCAATATATCTTCGCTCGTGAGAGGCTGACCGTCGTGAAAGACCTGCCCGTCTTTTATATGGAATCGGTAATCGAGCGGCGAACGTTGTTCCCAAGTCGCCAAGGAAGGTATCGGGCGGTGGCTCTCGTCAAAATCTACCAGCGCTTGATAAACCAACCGAATGATGCGGTACGACGTTGCATCGGTTGCAAAACGTGGATCTAGCGTGACCGGTGCGCTCGCTAAGCCAAAGCGAATCGTGTTCGGTGATTTGTCGGCGCAGCCACCGATTAGAAAAAAAGAACAGGCGATTACGAAGGCGCTAATTCGCATCGGCCAGCGAACACATAAGTGCACTTGGTTCGTCATTTTTGCGAATCAATGGCCACTGCTAGGTAATCACGGCGTCTAAGAGATATCAATTCGAATGCCCGAATCGTCATGCAACACGCCTAACGTCGGTCAAAAATTGCGATCGACTCGACGTGCGCCGTATGCGGAAACATATCCATTACCCCGGCACTGCTAAGCTCGAATCCGTGCCGCTCAACGAGCGCTTTCGCGTCTCTGGCTAAAGTAACCGGGTTACACGACACATAGACCACTCTCTCGATCGAGTCGAACTTAAGTTCCGTGACAATGGCGTCTGCGCCGGTGCGTGGCGGGTCGAGTAATAATTTCGTGACACCTCGCATGTCGAGGCGCTCTAATTCGGCCGGATCGGCTAAATCGCCATGCGCGAAGGTGCAATTTCCTACCTTGTTAGTAGTCGCGTTGTCGCGCGCGCGATTGATCAAATCGATACTGCCTTCTACTCCAAGTACAGTGCGCGCGTGGCTTGCCATCGGTAGGGAAAAATTACCGAGACCGCAAAATAGGTCGAGAATTTGATCGTTGTCGTTAATCGCCAACTTTTCGATTACCAAATCGATCATTGCGCGGTTCATTTCTCCATTTACTTGGGTAAAGTCGGTCGGTTTGAAGTCGATCTTTATGCCGTGCACCGTGTAATTCAAAGTCGCAGTTTCTGCATTCAAGGGATGCACCGTGTTTTCACCGCCGGGTTGCAAATAAATACCGATCTCGGAGTGGTTTTGAAATTCGCCCAGCGAATTCAGATCTGCTTCGGTAAACGGCTCGAGGTGACGAAACACCAATGCAACTGCTTGATCGCCGATGGCGACCTCAATTTGCGGAACGCGGCTTCGGATCGATAAGCCGTTCACTAATGTTCGCAACTCCATTAGGCGATGACCGACCGTCGGGTGCAGCACTTCGCAAGATTCAATGTCTGCGATGTACGGTGCCGCTTTCTCCCTGAAGCCAACCAAAGCGCCACCTTTCTTTGGAACAAATTTGACACCAAGACGAGCCTTGCGCCGATAGCCCCATTCCGGGCCTCGAAGTGCCGGAAGCCTAATTCGCGGAGCCAGTCCAGCTTGATGCTGAAATAATTCGAACAGCACGCTCTCTTTATGTTCGATCTGATGCTGTCCAGTCATATGCTGCATTGAGCAACCGCCGCAAAGGGTTGCGTATTTGCATAATGGCTCAATGCGAAGCGGGCTGGCTTCTACGATTTCCTCAACTATTGCCTCATCGAAGCTACCTTTACGACGCAAGGTTCGAGCGATCACTTTCTCACCGGGAAGCGCGCCAGTCACGAAGACGGCTTTCCCGTCAACGTGTCCGATACCGCGCCCCTCGTGCGAAAGGTTTTCTATATCGATTGGGTAAGGTTCCCGCCGTTTTTGACGCTTCACAATTATTTCTTTCTTTAGGCTGACTTTTAAAGGATTGGTAACCAACACGCTGCTTCACTGCATTTACATCGGATAACACGCGACCACATGCATCCAAACTCTACTCGCAGCCGAAATTGGCCTATGAATCTCACTTCCGTGATTTGAATTAAGCTTCCCAGGCCTCCAGGAATTCCGTCAAGTGGGCTTGGTTTGCCTCGGCTAAAAATGACCGCAATCGACTCACCTCAGCGCTGAATTGCGCGTCCAAAAGATGCCCGCGCATACGCTCGAAGTTAAGATAAACAAGATAAGTATTCAGAACATCGGTTTCACAGTAGTCGCGAATCGAGGTGACGTTGCCGTCGAGATATTGCCGCCAGACATCCTTACCCGTCATGCCAATCTTGCCGGGGTATCCAAGCAAGCTCGCGATATCGTCGAGGCGAGCTGTAGCCCTGCCTTGATACCCGGAGATAACGTCCATCAAATCAATGTGACGCCAATGAAATCGACCCAGGTAATTGTTGAACCGAAAGCTTGGGTCATCACTACCAGTGTCCCAGTAGCGTTGGGCGTTGATGCCGTGAAATAACGTACGGTAATGCAGTACGGGCAAATCGAAACCGCCGCCATTCCACGAAACCAGCACCGGGGTAAAACGTTCAATTCCTTCGTAAAATCGTCGAATCAAATCCGACTCCGACGAGTCAACATCGCCGAGCGACCAGACGTTCAGACGATCATCGATCCTGAGCACACCAGAAATCGCGACTATTTTTTGTAGGTGGTGCCGAATAAAATCGGAACGGCCTTCGGTTTCCTGCTGCCTTTTGCTAAACATGACATTAGCGACTTCTTCATCGTCTAATCCCTCGATATTCCAGAGTTTCCGCGCGCCATCGACGTCTGGAACGGTTTCGATGTCGAAAACAAAGACGTTCATTGCGGACTATTGTTTACCGACAAACAGCATTTTCGAAACGAAGACACGGGACATCAGCATGCCTATTTTGTCTGCCATTTCCCGCTGCTTTGGTACCACCAACCACTGGGTGCGTTACCTACCCAGCGGCCAGCGAATATTTCGCGTATATCTTTCTGCCATTCTGGGTGGCCGTTTGCTTTTGCGATCTCGGTGTACAGGCGATTACGGTCTGCGTTTTCGTCGACGACTAGTTTTTTAATTTTATTTCGATCTTGTAACGCCACTAACTTCGGATCGCGGAGTATTATCAAGCCGCTAGCGGCCATACCCACAGCGCCAGAATTGTAATGCGATTTCAACGAACGGTGACGCTGCTCCATCGCTGAGCGTAACGTGCTAACAGCCGGTGTCGAAATATTAATGTCTGGTTGCTGCGCTTGAGCGCTCGGCACAATAAAATTCGACGCCGTAGCTATCACCGCAAAAAGCGCTGCTCTGGAAATACTGACAGCGCCTTGCGGTGTTCCAGGACTCTGTGCAGGTGCATTTTCGTCGTGACCGTAGACATCCTTAATAAAAATGTCAGCTGCGCGCTCTGTGGCAGATTCGGGAAAATAGACATTTACCGTAACGCACGCCATCAAACAAACACCCATGGCGACGGTGATGAGTTGGCGAATCTTCATAACATTTCTCCGATTACAATTGACCTTCTATGTAGCCCTAGCGGGCGACTCCAACATCGAGTTCGAACTCGCCTTCGGAAATCTGCTTAATTCCGTCGACTAAAGTTTGCCATTTAATTCTGCGCCCCGATCCCTTTACGTCGATCCATGGAGGCAATATACCGCCTCGCGTGAGTATGAAGAAGCTACCATCGTTCGCTTCTTCGACCCCGCGCATCGCGCAATGTTCATGCTCGAGTCGACAACCGATTCCTAAACGACCGTAAGAATAGCTCGGGATCAGTCCCAACCACCCTTGTGACAGCCCCGTTCCGGTACCTGCGCCGAGTCTACCGAGGTTGTCTACTGCTTGTTGCGAGATGCGATGCGGCGCATCGTCGTCAATGGGTGTCGCAAACGATGCATCGAATTGCGTCGGGTGCCATGCCTGCAGAACAAGGTCATCAATTCTTCCATCTAAATGGCCACTAATGCTGCCGAACGAGAATGTACGCGTTAGCTTCTCTAGATCCAAACTTTCAACTCTGAGATTTGCGCTAAGCACCGGGACTGTCGAAAACATTTTATCAATTTCAAGGTCGCCAAGGACGACCCTTCCGTCAAAAACGTTAATCAGCAAATCGCCGTCCATTTCCAATCGATTCTCTGAGTAGGTCAGTCGCGGAATCGTTCCGGATAATTTGCCAGACAAAGGAATCGACCCAAATGCTGCGGTTAGCGCGCTCAATGTAATCGGGGTAAGTGTCCCAGACAGCGCTACTTGTGTTCGATCGACACTGAACTGGTCAATATCAAGGCTGTCCATGTGAAACTCACCGTCAAAGACGGAGACATTTTGCCAACTATCAACTTTTAGGCTCCGATCTGCCGACAGCCAATCGATACGCCCTTCGCCGATCTGAATTTCGTAGACGGCCCCGCTTAGCCAGCTAATCCGCGACTGCCTCAGCTCGCTGCTCGCATGCACGATGATGTCGCCATCCAATCCATAAAGTGAAAACCGCCGCGCATCATCATCGATATAGACATCTTTGAAGCGCAAATTAAATTCATCAATCTCGTCATCAGCGCCGCTGATTCCGAGTCGCAGAGCGCCAGCCGTTTCAAGCTCGTTGAACGCGGTGTCTAACGCAATGGGTTGCATATAGGTCGTATAAAACTGTCTAACGTCGGCAACGTTTAAATTGAAATCTAACGCTTGCCACTGCGGTGCAGGACTAAAACCGAGATCGCCCGAAAAATTCATGTCGATAACTTGATCGTGTCGAAGACTGGCTTTGTGAATTCGAATTTCGCCGGTCGCGTGACGCTCAATACGTCCTGCGAGCTCGATTGGCGTGACATCAGGCGCGAGAAAAAAACCCGGATTCACAGTTCCTAAAGTAAACCCGGGTTCGATGTACACAGCACCGTCACGTAAGGAAAAACTAAATTCCATGATTTCCGTTAAGCCATTGCTTGAATAATTTGTCGCAAACTCCGCGCTGACATCTTCAGCCACGTTCACACCGTCCAAATTGAAGTTTCGAACCTTGCCGCTAACACTGCAACTCGATTGACCTTGATCGTGTTGTCGACAATCGATCGTCACATCCAGGGTTCCCGAATTGATGACATGTTCGTTGAGAAGACCCGTGACGCCAGGATAGTAGTTCTCGGGATCTGTAATTGGAAAATCTAGAAGTTCTAGTTTCACGTTTACGCCCTGATCATGCTGCGTCAAGTTCAGACTAATTTTCGACTTATCCGCGAGCAAGCCAGCAGCAACGACACTCCAACGGTTCTTGCTCGGCTGCCACTGAATATCGGCGACAAAGGAAAGGGAACCGATGGGGCTCTGCGCGACGCTCACACTAGCGTGCTTACACGCAAGTTTCGCACCGTTAATTGCCCAATCCCCGCATTGAATCTGAATCCCGTGCAGGTGGACCGATGGTGAAAATTCTAAGTCGGTGATGCTGAACTCAAGATTAACCGCTAAGGCCGTTTTATCGGTTTCACTGGCTGCGGTTCCCAACGCGGCTGAGATCGTTGCGTAAAAGGCGAGTAGGAGTAAGGTGAAGGCTCGTAATTTGGCAGTGAACTGACAATGGGTAGCCACGTTCTAGCTAGCTTTAATGGACGCGCTAATTTGACTCGAACTAGGCCGGAAATACATTTGTGGATAAATAGCGATCGCCTCGGTCGCACACGATAACGACAATCACGGAATTCTCAACTCTAGACGACAGCTTCAAGGCGGCCGCGACAGCGCCGCCCGATGAGATGCCTGCGAAAATACCTTCTTCAGTACCCAATGCTACTGTCATGCCTTCGGCGTCTGATTGATTCACATCGATGATCGTATCGACTCTTTCACGCCGATAGATTTTTGGTAAATACGCCTCTGGCCAACGGCGGATCCCCGGAATCGCCGCACCATCGCTGGGCTGCACGCCAACGATTTCTATCGTCGAATTTTGTTCCTTGAGATATTGTGACGTGCCCATAATAGTGCCGGTCGTTCCCATCGAGCTCACGAAGTGCGTTAGCGAACCGCCCGTATCACGCCAAATTTCCGGACCTGTAGTTTCGTAATGCGCTCGGGGATTATCTTCATTGGCGAATTGGTCGAGAATGCGCCCTTCACCGCGGCTTTCCATTAAACGTGCGGTGTCTATCGCCTCTTCCATACTGCCTTTTTCGGAGGTCAATACAATCTGGGCGCCGAAGGCTTTCATCACGGCGCGCCGCTCGGCGCTCATGTGCTCCGGCATGACCAGTATCATGCGATAGCCTTTTATGGCGGCGGCCATCGCTAATGCGATTCCTGTGTTGCCACTGGTCGCTTCGATGAGCACATCTCCAGGACGGATATCGCCGCGCTCTTCCGCGCCACGGATCATGCGCAACGCGGGGCGATCTTTCACCGACCCAGCCGGGTTGTTTCCCTCCAACTTAGCGAGAATCGTATTGGAGGTCTGGCCTGGCAATCGCTGCAGTCGTACTAGCGGCGTATTGCCGACAAATTCTTCGATTGTCGGGTATTCCATAAGGCGATATTAACAGATGGGTCGTGTCGCAGGCGCAACGGCTCGTGGAGTTGGGGGATCTACTTGGCGCGCAGACATCTCTTTGTCGCCAACATACACCTGAGCCGCACTTGCGATCTGCCGCTCGTCCCAATCTAGAATCGATAGCCCAGATTCAGTACGTGGAAATTGATGCCCGGGTTATCGTCGCCGAGACTCGCATTGGATAGATGTTGGAAGCGGTACAACAATTCGTAGCGACCGCCGTTGCCGAACCGCAAACCGCCGCCGACATGACTGCCGAATGCGAACGGGATGTCAAAATTCTTATTGCCGATTGAATCATCCGTATGCAGGTGCGGGCCCAATCCGAACTCGACAAACGGGATCACAGACGCAGTGGGTTTTCTTTGGTACCTAAGAACTGGCGTAACATGAAAATCACCGAGCGAATCGTTGCCCGTCCGGCCTTTTTTGCCGTCCCAATAGGCCGCACCAATTTCCCAATAACCACCTAAGTACCAGTCGCCGTCTGTATGCCATTGGGCGGCCCAGTCCCACCTAATTTCAACCCCGATGCGGTCAACGTCTTCATCGCCGGCGGCCGTACCTAGTTCGAGAGCGACTGCGTCTATAGCACAGACGTTTGCGTGCATCGAAAAGAATAGCACCGCGGCGCAAATTACTGATGGTATAAGCGCGCTTAGTGCCTGTGCATTTTTTGAATTCATGCGCATTGTGGTCAGTTTATTTCGGCATTGAATTAGGCGTTAGGCTAACGCGGAACAATCATTCTTTCAAGCCGCAAACCATCTGAGCAAAAGCGTTCGAGACGACCGCTAAGCGCCGATTTCCTTGCTCAGTACTAGCGCATCTTCGCGGCCATCGACGGCCGGATAATAGGCCGGGCGCCGACCGATCTGAGAAAAACCATTGCTCTCGTATAAATCGATCGCACCTATGTTCGACGGGCGAACTTCTAGGTACGCTGTGGCGGCGTTGTTACTTAGCGCAGATTCGAGCAATTGATTGAGTAATTTTTGCGCGTTCCCACGGCGTCGGTGCACTGGATCCACGCAGATGTTTAGGATGTGACACTCTTGAGCTGCCACCGACATAATACCGTAGCCGGCCATATCGTTTTCCGCCCAAATGGTCCAACAACAATATCCGACCCGAAGACAATCTGCGAAAACCCCAATTGACCAAGGGAATCCGTATGCCCGTTGTTCGATGATTGATACACGAGCTAAATCGTGTTCACGCATGGGCCGCAAAAACGGTACTGGCAGATCGACGGCAGAACTCACTGTCAGCTTCCCTCTAACAATTTCTTGGCAAAATTCAAATCTTGCCAGGTTTTGCGCTTTTCTTGGGGCGAGCGCAGCAAATAGGCCGGATGGTAGGTTACTACTACCGGTATCCCTTGTTCACCATAAGTATATCGCTGCCCTCTCATTTTGCTGATCGGAGTTGCTTTTTTAAGCAGATTTTGCGCGGCAACACGGCCTACCGCCAGTATAATTGCTGGCTTAATTAATCTGATTTGCTCGGACAAATACTCGGCGCATGCGGCCACTTCGTTTTCTTTCGGATCGCGATTATTCGGCGGTCGGCATTTGAGGACGTTTGCTATAAACACTTGTTCGCGGACCAAACCAATCGAACGCAACATGGCAGTCAATAATTGTCCTGCACGACCTACGAATGGCTCACCGCCGCGATCCTCTTCGGCGCCGGGTGCCTCGCCAACAATTAACCACGAAGCATCTGCTGCACCGGTACCGAACACGGTTTGCGTGCGGTGTTGATGTAACTCACAACGCGTGCACTTCGCCACCGTAGCGGCGAGTTCCGCGAGACTTGCTGCATTAACCAGCGGACGAATCGACGTTTCCAGGCTTCGCGGAAGCCACACGTCAACGCCCATCTCGGCGAGCATTTCGTTGCGGTGAGTTGTCATGACGGCAACATATCGAGAGATTATTTAGCGCGTGAGAGATCTAGGCAATCGTCACGCGACGTCGCGACGCTTGCGTTCTGCCAACACCTTTTCGGCACGGCGTTGGCGTAACTGCACTAAGGTCACGATCGGTCCAGAGATTGCATAGCCGACGAAACACAGTGCAAGTACGGCGGCTGGATCGAGTGAAATTAGAACGAATCCAAAGACAATGGCTAAAACTGCGACGAACGGTACCCGCCCACGCAAGTCCAGTTCCTTGAAACTGTAGTACCGTATATTGCTTACCATCAAGAGAGCCATGGCGATCGTTGTGGCAAAAATGACGGGCATTACCGCGGCATTTTCCTTCAATGAATAACTTTCGATAAACCAAATGGTTCCCGCCAAAACGGCCGCGGCAGCCGGGCTAGGTAATCCTTGAAAGAAGCGTCGGTCTGCGACGTGCGCTTGCGTGTTGAAGCGCGCGAGGCGCAAGGCCGTCGCCGAGGTAAAAACGAAAGCAGCCAACCAGCCTAGTTTACCAAGATCGACTAGCACCCATTCGTAGGCCACCAGTGCCGGGGCGAGACCGAACGAAACCATATCGGAGAGGCTATCGTACTCGGCACCAAAGTCACTTTGTGTATTCGTAATCCGCGCGATTCGACCGTCCATGCCGTCCAGCACCAAAGCGACGAAAATCGAGATCGCCGCCGGTTCATATCGCCCGTTGATAGCCGCAACAATTGCATAGAAACCGGCAAACAATGCGCCAGTAGTGAGTAGATTGGGAAGTAAATAGATACCTTTGCGACCAAATTTTTTGTCGCTCGTATTGGCAACTTCGGTTATCGCTTCGGGTTGGATTTCAGGATCCGTTTCAGGTTTTGTCGTCACGTTGGTAACTGTAGCCTAACTTAATCGAGGATGCGCGATCAGACCTGGCAAAACCGCGAATGGCCTGACAATATCTTCTGTACCAAGACCTTTAGCTCTCGGCCTGCGACGGCGATTTCGCCATTCGAGTGAGATGTACGAGCGACCCAACGATTCCGCTGCCGGCGGACACGTGGTCACCTAGAGCGACCTCATAGCGACTACCAAGTGGCAGGTACAAACGCGCTTGGCAGCCGAAATTCGCAAATCCGATGCGTCGTCCCTGACCGATTCTTTCCCCTGGATTGTAGTTGAATCTAACCTGGCCACCCCAAGAACTCCGCGTAATTACCAGCACTACATCGTCTTTCTCGTCAGTACGGATCCAATATGCACTCGAGTGCGCGGGATTCTCGTCGCCGGGCTCAATATCGGGAATATTACTCCACTGCTCCAAAATCTTCCCTTCAACGGGTGCATAAATACTTCGAATGTCGAAGATCCCGGTCTCGATGGAAAAACCTTCTGCTTCCCTTTTGAGCCATGGATCACGGATTGGTCCAATGGCTAAAATGCGCCCATGCAGCGGGCTTACAACGGCCAACGGCATCGACGGAGGTGATTGCGTGGGATCCCGGAACATGACCAGTAGCGCAGCGAGTAATAGCCATGCCGGGATTGCCGCGTAACCACCAAGCGATAGTTGCAACGCGACCGCACAGGTGGCGACTAGGGCCAGCATACTGTGACCCTCTTCCGCAACATAGGCGTAGTTTTTAGTCGCCATGTGCGACCGTTGCCGATTTGCCACGGATGCCAATTAGATTGTGCGCCGGCTCGATCACATCTAAACGATGAGAATTAGCTACGATTCAGTAACGTTGCGCGATTTAGTTCTTAGTGCGGTCGACCAGTTTGTTCTCACCGATCCACGGCATCATTGCGCGCAAGCGCGTGCCAACCTCTTCGATGCCATGTTCGCGCGACAAACGCCGTTTTGCTTGCAACACAGAAGCGCCGGTTCTGTTTTCTCCCATCCACTCGCGCGCAAATTCACCGTTTTGGATCTCAGCGAGAATTTCTTTCATCGCAGCGCGAGCTTCTGGCCCAATGACCCTTTTCCCGCGGGTAAAGTCGCCGTATTCAGCGGTATTGGAGATCGAATAACGCATATCGGCAATGCCGCCTTCGTAGATCAAATCGACGATAAGTTTGAGTTCGTGCAGGCATTCAAAATAGGCCATTTCCGGCGCGTAACCCGCTTCAACCAAGGTCTCAAACCCGGCTTGAATTAGCTCTGAGACACCGCCGCAAAGCACGGTTTGTTCGCCAAAGAGGTCGGTTTCTGTTTCTTCCCTAAATGAGGTTTCAATGACACCTGCGCGCCCACCGCCATTAGCAGCGGCGTAGGACAGCGCGACTTCCTTCGCTTGACCAGAGGCGTCTTGTTCAACGGCAATAAGACTCGGCACGCCACCGCCTTCAACGAAAGTCGAACGCACCAAATGCCCGGGACCTTTAGGCGCGATCATAATTACGTCGAGATCTGCTCGAGGCTTGATCTGGCCAAAGTGGATATTAAAGCCGTGCGCGAAAGCCAAGGTCGCGCCATCTTTTAGATTTGGCTCGATATCGGCACGATATAAATCCCCCTGGGTTTCGTCCGGTGCCAAGATCATGATCACATCGGCACTAGTGACGGCCTCTGGGATCGACTTGACTGACAAGCCTGCTGCTACTGCTTTGTCCCAGCTACTCGAACCTTCGCGCAAACCAACACACACTTTTACACCGGAGTCTTGAAGATTGTTCGCATGCGCGTGACCCTGCGATCCATATCCGACTATCGCAACTTGTTTGCTTTGAATAAGGGCCAGATCAGCATCTTTGTCGTAATAAATATTTAGGCTCATTGTGATATATCCGTCTAGTTCAAATGTATAAAGGCCAAATAAATGGTCGGGATCTGGCCCAAATTAGGCTCGATATTTCCATCCCGGCAAGCTATTGTAGGTAACGTAATTCTAGGCCCGTAGTGCTTTGTTACCGCGCAGTATTCCGAGCACACCAGAGCGAATTACTTCCAATATGCGCTTCGCACTTACCACTTCGATAAAAGCGTTCAATTTATCGCCGTCGCCGACGATTTCAATCGTATACGTAGATTCCGTGACATCCATGATCCGCCCACCGAAAATATCGACTAAACGTTTCATTTCCTCGCGTTGTTCGCCTCCGGCAGCACGAACTTTGATCAGCATTAACTCGCGTTCAATCGAGCGACCTTCATTCAACTCGACGAGTCGAATGACATCGACGAGTTTATTCAGTTGCTTGGTAATCTGCTCGACGATATCAACGGATCCGCTCGTTACCAAGGTTAATCGCGAAATGGTTGGGTCCTCCGTCGGCGCAACCGACAATGACTCGATGTTGTAGGCGCGCGCCGAAAAGAGTCCCGCCACCCGAGATAACGCACCTGCTTCGTTTTCCAGCAGGATAGAGATTATATGCCGCTCGCTCATGCGAGTTCGCGCTCATCACTTGCGAGGTGCATTTCGTGTTGCCCCTTGCCCGCTGCGATCATCGGATACACGTTTTCTTTTTGATCCGTGACGAAGTCCATTAGTACGAGGCGGTCCGTCATCGCAAACGCGTCTTTTAAGGCCCCATCGACGTCAGCCGGTTTTTCGATACGCATGCCGACGTGTCCGTAGCTTTCAGCTAATTTCACGAAATCTGGTAGTGCATCCATATACGAATGCGAATAGCGGCTCTCATAGAAAAATTCCTGCCATTGTCGGACCATGCCCATGTATCGGTTGTTAAGGCTAATGATCTTGATCGGAAGATCGTACTGCAAGCAGGTTGATAGTTCTTGAATGCACATTTGGATGCTTGCCTCGCCGGTGATGCAAGCGACCGTACTGCGAGGATGCGCAAGTTGCACGCCCATCGCGGCCGGTAATCCGAAACCCATAGTGCCGAGGCCGCCGGAATTTATCCAACGCCGAGGTTTGTCGAATGTGTAGTATTGCGCGGCCCACATTTGATGCTGACCGACGTCAGAAGTAATGAACGCATCGCCGTTGGTAATTTCGTGCAGTGACTGAATTACGCCCTGTGGCTTGATTAATTCGCTCTTCGAATCGAAATCCAGGCAATTGAGCTTTTGCCAATCCGCGATCTGCCGCCACCAAGCATTCTCTTCGCGCACGACTGGTATAACGCGTTGTTCACTCAGCAAACGATTCATTTCGCCCAGTACGTTGCTCACGCTGCCGACAATCGGCACATCAACACGGACATTCTTTGATATTGATGATGGGTCGATATCGAGATGAATAATTTTTGCGTCGGGGCAAAATTGCGCCAGATCACCGGTGACACGATCGTCAAATCGAGCACCAATCGCGATCAGCACGTCGCAGTGATGCATTGCCATGTTCGCTTCGTAGGTACCGTGCATTCCGAGCATACCGACGAACTGCGGATCGCTACCGGGGTAGGCACCCAAGCCCATTAATGTGTTCGTTATGGGAAATCCAAGCGACCGCGTAAAGCGCGTCAATTCATCGGAAGCGTTGTCCAATATCGCGCCACCGCCCGAGTAAATCATGGGTTTTTGCGCGCCAGCGATGAGCTGCATGGCTTTTTTAATTTGGCCAGGATGACCCTTGGTTGTCGGTTTGTATGACCGCATTTCGACGCTGGCAGGATAGACATAGTCTGCAACGTTCGCGGTTACATCCTTCGGTATATCTACGACCACCGGACCTGGTCGCCCGGAGCAGGCAATGAAGAAAGCCTTCTTTATCGTGACGGCCAAATCCTCGACTCGCTCGACCAGAAAATTATGCTTTACGCAAGGTCGGGTGATGCCGACACAGTCGACTTCCTGGAAGGCGTCATTACCGATGAGATGGGTCGACACTTGGCCGGTGAACACGACCAGTGGAATGGAATCCATGTAGGCAGTTGCAAGACCGGTCACGCAGTTCGTCGCGCCTGGACCAGACGTGACGAGCACCACACCAGGCTTACCGGTCGCGCGTGCATAACCATCAGCCGCATGGGTCGCGCCTTGCTCGTGACGAACTAGGACGTGCTTGAATTTATCCTGTTTGAATACTTCATCGTAGATGTGCAGCACGGCCCCGCCGGGGTAGCCGAAAACGATATCCACACCTTCATCTGCAAGCGCACGACAAAATATTTCGGCGCCTCTCAGTTTTTCGCTCACCGTCGTAATTCCTAAAATCGATTGTGGTTGTCAGTGAAAAGAGGGCAATTCCGCCGTCTACGACAGGCAACCGGACCTAAGTCTATGGGTTGCTGCATGGCCGAACGGCTTGCCTTTGAGACTAAACTTAAAGGGAACACGCCAAATTACTGGGATTCCTACATCAGGTCAAGCGACGCAAGCGCCGGCAGGAGATGTCTGAGAGTTGCACAAACACACCTATCTACCGAGAATGCCAGCGGTATTTTACGTTGGTCGGTTTAGGACGCGATTTCACCTCGCGATGGATGCATTTATTTGCGTTGAATTCCTACCGCGTAATTGCCGCACTAGAACGAATTTTGAGCTAAGGAAATTTAAACTCCGATGAGACTATCCAAACTATTGCTGCCTACATTGCGTGAATCGCCGGCTGACATTGAAGTCATTAGCCATCAACTGATGGTGCGAGCCGGCATGATCCGCCAGCTCGCTGCGGGTATCTATACGTGGTTGCCAATCGGTTTAAAGGTTTTGCGTCGGGTCGAAAATATCGTCCGCGAAGAAATGAATCGGGCCGGCGGTCAGGAAGTACTCATGTCCAGCGTCCAGCCGGCGGAACTTTGGGAGGAGTCGGGTCGTTGGAACGACTACGGTCCAGAATTACTGCGCTTTGAGGATCGGCACCAGCGCGGTTTCTGCCTCGGCCCAACGCACGAAGAGATAATTACTGACCTCGTGCGCAGAGAAGTCCGAAGCTATAAACAGCTGCCAGCAAACTTCTATCAGATACAAACCAAATTTCGCGACGAGATTCGACCGCGATTCGGCATTATGCGAGCACGCGAATTCCTCATGAAGGATGCTTATTCCTTTCATCTCGACCAGGAATCGCTGCAAGAAACCTACGATGAAATGTACGCAAGCTATAGCCGTATTTTTGATCGAATCGGACTGAGTTATCGCGCCGTAATCGCCGACACTGGCAATATTGGTGGTTCAACGTCGCATGAATTTCACGTGCTTGCCGAATCGGGCGAGGATCAAATTGCGTTCAGCACTGACGGTCAATTTGCAGCAAATGTCGAAATGGTGACGACGAGCAAAGGCGATGTCACGAGGCCCGCTGCTAGCCAAGACATGGAATTTGTAGATACGCCGGAACAACACTCGATCGAGGAAGTTTGCGCTTTTCTCGCTACCACACCGCAGAACTGCTTGAAGACCTTGATGGTTGAAGGCGAGGACAACGGCGTCGTTGCGCTGGTATTGCGTGGCGACCACGAGTTGAACGCGATTAAAGCGCAAAATATGCCGGGTGTAGCGAGTCCGTTGCGCTTCGCGCAGCCGGCAGAAATCCACGCGGCAGTCGGATGTGGCCCCGGCTCGCTCGGTCCGATTGGACTAACCATCTTGACACTCGTTGATCATGCGGCAGCGATGGTCGCGGATTTCGTTTGCGGCGCGAACGTAGAGGGACAGCATATTCGTGGCGCAAACTGGTCGCGGGATATCGGCGAGCCACAAAGCGTCGACTTACGTAACGTAGTCTCCGGCGATCCGAGCCCGGACGGGAATGGCGAACTCGACATAAAACGGGGTATCGAAGTCGGGCACATCTTCCAGCTTGGCACGAAATACAGCAAAGCAATGAAGGCTACCGTCTTGGACGAGAACGGGCAGTCGGTGACGATGACGATGGGCTGTTATGGCATTGGTGTCTCACGGATCGTCGCGGCGGCCGTCGAACAGAACTACGACGAAAGAGGGATAATTTGGCCGGCCTCAATCGCGCCGTTCCACGTCGCCATTACACCCGTCAATGCACACAAGTCACTTCGAGTTACGGCGGCCGCGGAAGACTTGTACGAACGATTTACGACAGCAGGGATCGATACGTTACTTTGCGATACCAAAGATCGCCCCGGCGTCATGTTCGCCAATATGGAATTAATCGGGATCCCGCACCGGCTAGTGCTCAGCGACCGCAGCCTCGATGCGGGGATCCTCGAATACAAAGGACGCACGGATGATGCCTCAGACGATATTCCAATCGAAGATGTAATGAGCTTTATTCAAAGCAAGATACTCCATAGCATGATCTAGCGGATTTCGAACGCCGCCGGCGGCTCAAAACTCGTCTCGGTTGATTCAACATGACGGACTTGCGCGTGACGCGGCCCTGTGCCTAGCCAGTTCTCAAATTCGATCATGCCATCAACGGCCCCACAGGCGAGAACTTCGACGCTGCCGTCTGGCAGGTTCTCCGCCCAACCGCGGACGCCGAGACGTAGCGCCTGGTCACGAGCAGACCCGCGAAAATAAACCCCTTGGACGCGACCCACAATCCGATAGCACCGAAATATCTGTTCGTTCATTGTGTTGTCCTCACGGCATGAAATAACTCGTCAATGCCATCTTTCGATAGTCGTTATAGGGCCAGGTAGATGCCATGCGGAAATGGCGAGCGCGGATCGCCGTGCGCGAGGAAATTAGACCGTCATTTATCCGCATATGTTTCACTCGATTGCCAGTAGAATATCAGCCGATCGTTGATCACTATTACATTGAACCAAGATTCTGAGGTTGCATCTCATGACCGTTACGATATATCACAATCCTCGCTGTTCTAAGTCCCGTAAGACACTAGAAATGCTGAAAGACCGCGGCTTATCGCCGATCGTTATTGAGTACCTCAACACGCCTCCGGATCGAGCAACTTTACAGTCTATATTGGACAAACTTAATCTCGAGCCGCGCCAACTAATGCGTTCCAAGGAGACTGTGTTCGATGAGCTGAATTTATCGAGAGTGGGTTTAAGCGCCGAGGTGTTGATCGACGCAATGGTTGAAAATCCCATTCTCATCGAGCGACCAATTGTCGTGTCCGGCGACAAGGCGGCGATAGGACGGCCGCCGGAGAACATTAACGCTTTGTTCTCGTCAGCGGACGATTGACATTGAACAACGTGGAAGTGCTCGTCCTTTATTACAGCCGTCACGGCCACGTTGCGAGTATGGCCGAACACCTCGCGCGCGGCGTCGAACTAGTGGCCGGATGTCACGCACGATTGCGCACCGTACCCGATTTAGCTACGCCGTCAGATTCGATTCCTACCAGCGGCCCCATGTACGTTAGCAAATCCGATCTTCGCGAATGTTCGGCGCTCGCGCTCGGTTCCCCAACCCGCTTCGGCAACATGGCGGCCCCCATGAAAGCGTTCCTCGACACGACAACGGACGTGTGGTTGTCTGGCGAACTGGTTGACAAGCCGGCCGCCGTGTTCACTGCGTCGGGATCAATGCATGGTGGTCAAGAAACGACGCTGCTTTCGATGATGCTGCCGCTGATCCATCACGGCATGGTCGTTGTCGGCATTCCATATACAGAAGCGGGGTTGTCGCATACCAGCGCCGGCGGAACACCCTATGGCGCTAGTCATGTGGCCGGCACGAACGGCGATAACGTGCTGACAACGATTGAAAAAGACTTATGCACGGCGCTCGGACGGCGTCTTGCACGAATCGCCTCGCAGCTTGCGCCGCGCTAATCTCCGCCGAGTACATCTCGCACGAACGGCACGGTTAACTCGCGGCCTGCGCTTAGCGACGCGGCATCAATACGTTCAAATATAATGGTTAGCTCGTGCATGTCGCGACGCAAACGGCTAATTAAATACCTCGCAACATTATCGGGCATGGACAATCCCCGGTTCGCCGCGCGTCGTTGCAACGCTTCCTGCTTATCCGTGTCGTCCAAATCGAATAAGGTAAACACGAGACCCGACGACAACCGCGAGCGTAAATCGGCGAGGTCAAATTTAAATTCGAGAGGTCCTTCGACGCTACTCACAAGTAGTCTGGCATCCGCCGCCTCAGTGCGATTGAAAAGATTAAATAGCGCCTCCTCCCAAAGTCGATTTCCCGCCGCGATTTGGATGTCATCGATGGCGATAAAATCGATCGATTCCAATTCGTCGAGAATCGTCGGCCCAAACTCGATCACCGCGCGTAACGGCACGTAGATCGCACGACGTTTCTGTTCTCCCAAAGCGTGTACAGCGGCGCGAATGAGATGCGATTTACCCGTCCCGCTTCGTCCCGCGAGCAACAAAAACCACGGACCCTCACCGTCCAACCAGCGTTGTAGACCGTCGAGTGGTAGTTGGTTGCGACCGGCAACGTAATCCGCCAGCTCGCTATTTGTGTTTTCGAATAGGTCGAGTGTTAACTGTGGCAACGATAGGGGCATTGGCGTGAGAAAGTCTCGGCTATTCGCGGTTGTCTGCGTCGAGTTGTTCGGACTCTCCGGCGTACAATCCGCTGAGTTGATATTCGCGTTTCGAATGCCGAAGTAAAACGACGATAACGGCAGCTACTGGGAGCGCCAACAACACACCAAGAAACCCAAACAGTTGCCCGCCGGCCATAACAGCAAATATGACCGCGACCGGATGCAAGCCGATGCGATCGCCCACCATCAAGGGCGACAAAATCATTCCTTCCGCGAGTTGCCCAACGCCAAATACAGCCGCAACCATCAGCACGTGTGGCATGTCGTGAAACTGCACAAGCGCGGCGAATCCGGCTAGGACAACCCCGACAATGACACCGAGATACGGAACGAAACTTACGATGCCAGCTAGCACGCCGACGATGAACGCTAACTCCAGACCAACGAGCCACAATCCAACGACGTAGAACGTACCGAGCGCTGCCATGACACTCAATTGTCCACGCAGGAATTCGGCTAGCACGGCATCGATTTCTCGCGCCAAGCTGACCGTCAATTGTTCGATACGGCGCGGCAACAGATCGTGGACATTTCGAACCAACAGGTCCCAGTCTCGCAGTAGGTAAAACGTCACTACGGGGATCAGCAAAACGTAGGTGACCCAACCGACGATCAGTTGCCCCGACCGGCCAATATGCACCATAAGAATTTTCGCTAAAGAGCCCACCTCTTGCCAATGTCCCAGTAGCGCTTCTTTGATGCCAGCAACGTCAATGCTCACTTCTTCTAGGCCTAGAATCGACGAGAGCTTTGGCACTAACCATTGTTGCAACCAGTCAATAGCGGCGGGGATGTTGTGCACCAATATGACGAACTGGGACTGCATGGCGGGCAGCAGCACGAGAGTGCCAGCGCTTGCTAGGAACAACATACCAACAAACACGATCACGACTGAGCCGGTGCGCGAAATGTGAAGGCGCTCGAGCCGATCGACAAGCGGATCGCCCAGGTAGGCCAGTAATAGACTAATCAGAAAAGGGGTTAGGACTGGCGCGAGCAGATAGACCAACCAGCCAAACAATACAACTGAGACCAAGACAAACCATTTTTTTGATTCGGACATTCGAATGAAGATGGCCGAACTATGGCTTTAGATAGAACACGGACGGCTCGCTCGGATCAGGAGCTAGTATCTGTCCGAAGGAAAGAGTCTGAGTGAGGGCTCGTAGTCCGCCATTGACGGTTAAATCGAATGTAACCCCCTCGGCGTCGACTCGGCTCACCATTAGCGAACGAACGCTGTCAACGGACCCGAGGTAACGCTGTGTGCGTGCGTAGTCGCGGGGATTCGTAACGCCACGAATTAAAACAGCCACAAGCTCCGCCGCGGATCGTTGCGCGGAACTTGCGTAACGGCGACCCAGTCTATCTGCAAGCGAATCTGCAGCCTCTTCGGCCAGTAGCTCGACCACATCGCCTAATTGCTCCCAACTGGAATTCTCACCTTGCCCATTCAACCGCCAATCATTTTCCCATAAATTCGTCGGCGCGCGGCGCAGATACCCGACTAATACCGACCGAACGTTGTAGGTATCTGAATACTCGCGCACGGCACTCGCCACACTGGCCGCTGAAGTGGCCTGCGCTACGGCCGCGGATTCGCTAATATCTCCAAGCGGGAAGACCACCGGGATCCCGCGCGCAGCGGCACGACGTTTGAACACTTGGAGCGCTTGATGGGTATCTTGCATACCCAGTAATCGGCGGCCGTTATCATCTTCGATGACGAGCCAAATTAAAGTGTCCGGACGCTCTTTACCCCAAACGACTAGCTGTCTGGCGCGCATTTTTTCGTGTAATACGTTGGAGTCGAACTCGACTCTTAAAACCAGTGCATCGGTGCTTGAGCTCGCAGCGCGCGGACTTTCGTAACCAAATTGCTGGACCAAGCGTTGTGCTTGCCCGATAACGGCGCGCGCCGATTTGGTACGGGCCGCAGCGCTACTACCGGTTAGTTTAACGATGACGGCTTCCAGCGCTTTGGCAGTTCCGCGCTTAAATTCCGCGTCAGATCGGTCTGCGACGTGCACCCTAGCGCTATTAAGATCCGGCACGTCGCTGGCCGTTGCACTAGCTGAATGAACCGCGAACGAAGCAAGCAGCAGTAGAGAGATGAAATTCATTCGTGAACGCTATGCGAAAGCGATTTACTAAGTCAAGGTCGAGTAATCGTTCGCAAGCGATTGCGATCCGATGGTTACTCGAACGTTAATGAGTCAAAATAAAGTTTATCCAAGCAAACGAATTTCTCATGTCAAAGTACGATAAACAATCGCTCACCTACCGCGAGGCCGGTGTCGACATTGACCGCGGCGCGCAGCTAGTCGAGCAGATCAAACCTGCTGTCAAACGGACTCATCGAAGTGGGGTCGCGAGCGACATTGGCGGCTTTGGCGGGCTATTTTCGCTCAAAGAGTGCGGATTTAAGGATCCAGTTTTAGTCGCGGCGACGGATGGCGTTGGCACCAAGCTAAAACTGGCAATCGAGCTAGATCGGCACCAAACGGTTGGTATCGACCTGGTAGCAATGTGCGTTAACGACATAATCGTACAAGGTGCGGAACCATTATTCTTCCTCGACTACTTTGCGAGTAGCAAACTCGACGTTGATTCTGCTCGACAGATCATTGAAGGCATTGCGCACGGTTGCGAGATCGCAGGTGCCGCACTATTGGGCGGAGAAACCGCGGAAATGCCCGATATGTATCGAAACAAGGATTACGATTTGGCTGGATTTTGTGTTGGAGCCGTCGAACGCGACCAAGTTATTGATGGTTCGAAAGTCCAGGTCGGCGATAAAATCATCGCCATCGCCTCTAGCGGACTCCATTCCAACGGTTATTCCCTAGTGCGGCGAATACTCGCTAAGCGAGATATCTCGCTCGACACAGAGTGGCAAGGGGCGACATTAGGTGAGGGATTGTTGGAACCCACACGTATCTACGTCAAGCCGCTGCTCCAGGTGATAGCAGATTTCGACATACACGCGCTAGCGCACATAACCGGCGGTGGATTGACAGAAAATATTCCTCGGGTATTGCCTGCCGGCACGGTCGCCAACATTGACCTCGATACTTGGCAACTGCCATCGATTTTCTCGTGGCTAGGCCGCACCGGACCGGTCGAGCCGGTCGAGCTACTGAGAACATTTAACTGCGGAATTGGGATGGTGTTGATTGTTCAGGCGAACAATGCGGCAGCAATCGCAAACCGGTTAGTCGAACTTGGTGAAAGCGCGTTCGAAATCGGCGAGATTTGCGAAGGTAGCCCTGCCGAAGTTATCTATCGTGGCGTGCTACTGAACGACTAAGGCTGCGGCCGGCGTCTGTTTACGTTTACCCGCGCCCGTTAGTTTAGTCGTGTGACCCTTCGTCGCTCGACCGGCGTAACTTTCTGTCTACTCCAGTAAGAAATCCGCGCAAAATCTGCGCTTCGCTTTGTCGCATATTTGCACCGATAAGTAGCCGTTTCAAACGGCGCTCGAGCAGGCGTGGATTGGCCGGGTCGAAATAGCCCACGGCCGCCATTGTTTCGATGAAATGGCGGTGCAATAGATCGATTGCCGCCGCCCCGGCGATAGGATCAGCCGGTTCACCGCGCTCGATTGGCAATTTCGGTGGACTCCGTTGCAGGAATGCCATGCGTAGCTCATAGACGCAGATTTGCACTGCTTGAGACAAGTTAAGTGAACTAAAGCTGGATTCTGTCGGAATGCGCACAGCGCGTTGGCAGAGATCGAGTTCGGCATTAGTGAGTCCGGACTGCTCCCTACCGAACACGAACGCGACAGGGCCTTGAGTGACTGTAGCCGCCGCCTCACCAGCCGCTTGTGCCGGGGAGATCACGGGCCATTCCAAATGTCTGTCGCGGGCAGTCGTTCCGAACACCATCGTGCAGCCGCTTAGTGCCTCCTCAAGCGAATCAGTAACCTGCGCCTGCGCAAGCAGGTCGTCAGCGCCAGATGCCATTGCCGTGGCATCTGCGGACGGGAAGTGTCGTGGGCTAACAATCGACAAATGCCGGAACCCCATGGCCCTCATTGCGCGCGCGCTCGAACCTATATTGCCAGCGTGGCTTGTGCCCACTAAGACGATCCGCACGGCCTCGCTGTCGACTAGCTGCATGCCATCGGTTGTACCGGAAGAAGAATTTGTCACCGCATTGTTGTCCGTATCCGTTACTATGGCTCGCCATTTTAACCGCGACGACCAACCATGCACCCAATGCTGAACATCGCCGTGCGCGCCGCGCGCCGTGCCGGTACAGTGATCAACCGAGCGTTAAACCGACTCGGAGACGTCCATATCGATACCAAAGGCCATCGAGATTACGTCACCGAAGTAGACCGGGAAGCCGAGAGCACCATTATTCAAACGCTGCTCGATGCCTATCCGGGCCACGCTATTATCGCCGAAGAATCGGGTGAGCAGGGTACTAGCGATTTCCTTTGGGTGATTGATCCGCTCGACGGCACAACAAATTTTTTACACGGCTACCCACAATTCGCGGTCTCGATCGCCTTGAAAGTCCGAGGTGAACTCGATCAAGCAGTGGTATTCGATCCCGTGCGTAACGAGTTATTCACGGCATCGCGCGGCGTTGGTGCTCAACTGAACAATCGGCGTTTGCGGATGCGCGAGTGCCAAGGGCTTAGCCACGCACTAGTTGGCACTGGGTTTCCGATCCGCAATCCGGCGACATTGGCAGCATATTTGCCGACACTAACGGCGTTCCTACCGCAGGTATCTGGTGTTCGACGCGCTGGCTCTGCATGTCTTGATCTTGCCTTCTTAGCGTGTGGCAGACTCGATGGGTATTGGGAATTCGGCTTGAATGAGTGGGATATCGCTGCGGGCGCATTAATAGTCCAAGAAGCAGGTGGCATCGTAACTGAGCCGAATGGCTCGTCCGACTTCTTGAAAAGCGGCAATATATTGTGCGCATCTCCGCGCATTCACCGCGAAATGCTGAAAACTTTACGGGATTTGGATCGGTGAATCGATCGTCGGCCTAGATAGCGGAGCGATTCCTAGCGGCGTCGAACGGATCGCATCAATGCGCAGCATTGCCTGCCGCAGGAGCGATTTAGTGCGCTAAACTGACATCCGAATCACACTGGATTGATGTCGGCCGATAAATAACGCTGCGCACTGGAGTCGTAATGTCAGAATCTCTCAGCATAATCATGCCGGCAAAGAACGAAGCTGCCGGTCTGGCAGAATTATTACCCAAACTGAAGGCCGCCTACCCTGATGCAGAGATCATCGTGGTAAACGATGGCAGCACCGATTCCACCGCAGATGTGGTTCTCGAACACGGGGTTAAGCTCATTACCCATCCCTATTCGATGGGTAATGGTGCGGCCATAAAATCTGGCGCGCGCCAAGCCTCCGGCGACATCTTCCTCTTCATGGATGGCGATGGCCAACATGATCCGAAAGACATTCCGAGGCTCCTAGAACAACTCGACCGGGGCTATGAAATGGCCGTTGGAGCTCGTGAATGGGATACACATGCGTCGGTTGGTAGAAAACTCGCAAACAGGGTCTACAACACCTTAGCTTCCTACATGACAGACAATCGAATCGACGACCTGACGTCCGGTTTTCGCGCGTCTCGTGCGCGACATTTCCGGCGCTTTCTCTATTTGCTGCCCAACGGGTTTTCTTACCCGTCGACGTGCACGATGGCCTTTTTTCGTTCCGGCCTAGCGGTCTGCTACGTGCCCATCCGGGCACTCCAACGATCGGGTTCGAGTCATATTCGGATACTTTCTGACGGCGCTCGATTCTTTATGGTGATAATAAAAATTGGCACGTTGTTTTCGCCCATGCGGCTGTTTTTACCCATCAGCGTGTTGCTTTTCGCCACCGGCCTTAGCTATTACGGGTATACGTATTTGACGTTGCACCGCTTCACAAACATGAGCGCCCTACTGTTCCTATCAGCACTGTTCACATTCCTGATTGGTATTTTGGCGGAATTGGTATCTTCGCTCCACTATAAGGAAGCGGATTTCGAGCGCCGCTTAGTTAAGCGGGACAGTTAACAACGTCCGCGCGGGACATCGTTTGTTTACCCGCGTTGCCTGCGGTACTGAGCGCCTGCTTCACGACGCAATCGCTCATTGAAAAATCCATTCTAGTCGCGCAAAAAATCGTCTAAGGAAACGCGAGGCATCAACTCTAAATGGCCACCCTCCGTCGAATTCACCAAACGCCTCCCAGCTGCCTCGTAATGGTTGAGTGCCAATCTATAGGCGATTTCGCTCTGAAATATATCGGGTAATTGCCACTTCATCCCACCTGAAAAATACTTTGGGTCGAAGTGATCGGGATCACTTTCGCCAGCCTTCACCGTCGCGTTTGCTTGGCCGGAACTGTTGAAATAGTGATCGCAGCCGACTAACGCGACTTTCGTGAAGCCCATATGAAACGCGAGTTGCATTGCCACATAAGTCACGGTGTAGCCTTGAAAAATGCTGATACTACAATCCCTGGCGAACTCGCCGCGCATATTCGTGGCGTGGAGAAAATGACAATTTTCTCTGGAATTCACCCCTCTTTTAAGGGCCGACGAATCCAGGAAAAGGGGTAGCTCTGTAGTATTGAAAAACTCCGCGTTCTGCTCCAGGACAAGCTCATTCACAGCCACGATGCTTGAAGGCCTGAAGGGCGTTTTGGGAAACAGGAGATTAATTTTGTTGAGACCGAAGGTGTACACGTCTGCTGCAATGAGCTTTTCGAAATCCACTTGAAGAAGCGAGGGCCCGTTGCAAAGTATAACCGCCTTCGCTTGGCGCTGACTCCCTTGCAGTGCCGCAATCCGTCTTCGTGAACGCCATGAATCGGGCCGAAGATCCCACAAGAACCTCGAGACGAGATTCGCTGCCGATCTTTTGTAGGGATTTAGAACCGATTTACGATCCGGAGACGTCCCGCTAACAGTCACTCGCTCCCACTCCTATGGTGCTGTTCATAAAAATGGCACTCCCACCTTACCTTGGTAGATCGCATTGCCACGGCCGCTCGACCAGTAAACCTTCACACACATTTTCGATGCGCTAGTACTCCTCGGGGAGATCACGGTTCGTTCTTTTTGGGGGTCAAGTTGAATCGCGTAAGGCCCGCGCTACCCGTGTTCATCGAAACATATCTGCCCTTAATCTGCGGCATCACAGCAGTATATTTTCCTATGAAACGCGCAACTGCTATGGGAAAAAGATAGAACCTCCTACTAAGCAACACCGAGAAGGCGCCGACCGCCTCTGGCGCCAACTCGGCAAGTTCACTCGCATGAATCACGTGTTCATTCTCATACAAAATTCTATCTCTTTCCGTTGGCGGAAACCTGCGATCGAGTTCATTGTCTGGGTCTCTAACCATAATATTGACACCATTCCACCAGCCATCTCTAGCCCGAGCGTTTTGGTCTACGGGCATGTTTCCAGGATGGCAATCCGTATAGGCCTCAAACAGTAACTTAAAGTCGGGGTTAACAAGCAAAAAATCCCTGTTAGCCTGCCTAACGTGCGCGTAATTTGAATCGTCAACTACGATGACAGCTCTATCATGTAGAAAGGGCTTCATAATCTCCAGACACATCAGCTGGCTGCGATAGTCATGGGGTCCGTCGACAAAGTACACACCAATCGGCAGAGCAACATGATTCGACAAATTTGATAGCGCGTCCTCATAGTCTTCGTTAATAATTTCGAAATTCGATAACTTCAGCTTCTCCGCCCGCGTCATCACTAGTTCCAAATTCGAACCGTCCGGGTCAAAGTAAGCGAAATTGTCTATGCCGTAGCATTTTACATTCTCATTGCTTAGCGCAACCGATAACAGGGTGAGTCCCTGGTATACCCCTACCTCCAAATACGATGCTTGTTCATAACTCTGAACAAGGCGCTCCAGAACACCAATCAACTTTGAGCCACTATATCCGCTGAGAACATGATTTCTTGTTTCAGCAATTGCTCCTTGTTCTTCAGCTTGCTTGATGCAATTTATAAGTTGCTCGATCAATGATCCAATCCTCTTGCCAAATTAGACAACAAACGAACCCCCAACATATAGCAATCCCATGATAAGAGGGGGGGCAAATATTTTTCTTTCAAAAACATAACAACTAGTACCGAAAATTCGATACGAGCGCGTCGAGCAATATGGCGAGTAAACACAAGAATATGCGATTAATATAGCCCAAGGGAAAGCGACTACCCCTACCGTTGGGTACAAGCCGATGCCCACAATCAACATAACTGCGCCGGCCATTCCATTAGCTATGTGCCATACGATTTTGTTACTCAGGCTAAAGACCTGCAAGTGCATCGCTCCGAATCTTTCAAAAAGCAGGCCAAACCCCAACAACCACCAAATCTCTTTTTCTGGAAACTGAATATTGCTCCCAATCAAGTCGAAAAAGAACGAGCCGAACATGTCTCCAACGACGAGGCCGCACACAAACAACCAATAGACCTTTAACATCGCTGCTTGCACATCTGCTCGCAACTTATCGATATTGCCAGAAGCATACATAGCGGCAAATCTTGGCAGCACAGAATAAAACGGGACTTGAGAAAAATTGCTTAAAAACCGCACTAACTGTAGTCCTATAAGATATCTAGCTACTTCATTTGGTGCTGCAACCTGAGAGTAAAAGACGCCGCTGAGTTGAATCAGGCCTACATTGGCGGCCACCCCTAACCCACTTCTCCACGCAGGCTTCCAAACTACGTCCCATACGTCTGCATTTAGCTTACTTGGCGCAACACTTTCGGCCTCCGCGTCTAGTACCCTGTTCACCAAATGGCGATTGACAAATATGTTCACTACTATCCACAGCTGTTGCGCAATCACCAATTCCAACAACTGCCCTCCAACAGCTAGCACCGCCACAGCACTCAAAGTCGATGCCACTCCCGTTGCCATCCTCCAGCGCTGCACTAGCGCGACTTTGTTGAGCCCTTGAAGTAGCGCTGCGTAAACATTTCCATAGAATGAAAAAACCGTTGTGACAAGCAGCACAGCCCATGCGAACCAAGCGGTGCTGGGGCTCGCGGACTCGCCTATCAGACGCGCAACAGCCCAGCTACCCAGCGTCGCGCCCAAAAGCAATACCAGCAACGAGAGCAACCGATAGACGACCTTCATAGTGGCGTACACTTGGCTCACTGTGTCCCAATTCGGCTCTTCTCGCCTTTCTTCTTTGCTCATACTTTCGACATGCGCCAATTGCTGGCAAGTAAGGCCTGTATAGCCATAGGCAACAATTCTCGTAAACGTTGGCGTGAAACCCAAGTCCACGAGCATCTGCAAAGTTATAACGGTGGCAAACAGGTACCAAACCGCAACATCAATTGGATCCAGTCGAGTCAGAATAAGGGGTAGCAGCACTATCAACGAAATGGAGCGAACTAAAAAACTGCCCCACGTCATTAGCACTGCAGAATTCCACATTTTAGCCTCGGCAAAAGTCACCAACGCACCTTCTTTCCTCTCGCTAGCACCGCTTTGTAATGGTC
>JBLFWZ010000007.1:0-49884 GCA_047611905.1 Gammaproteobacteria bacterium
AAAACTGTTGAATTCCATGCACTAATGTTCCAATTGCACTCGAGCCTATCGAAAACTCTTGGAATTTTGCGCACCACGTCTCAACTAAAGCGCTAGTTGTACGGTCTGAGCTATAATCGTCGAAAATTGATACAGAGGTTTGTCACCGTGCTGCATACCGAACAAATCGCGCTTGGCGAGCAATTATTTGAATACATTGAAACGAAGACCACGGCGGTCTGCGCCGAAATCTACCAACAGCCTGTATCGGAGTACACCTGCGGTGTTCAGGCTGCTGCAGAAAAACAGCGCTTTTTCCGTGATAGTTTGCTGTGCCTCGGGCTGAGCGCCCGGCTGCCAAATCCGGGTAGTTACTTCACCGACCGCTTGTCTGGAGTACCGATTCTGCTTACCAGAGGAGCCGATGGGACCGTAAACGGATTCATGAACGTATGCCGACATCGCGGATCCGCGGTTGCGACAGAAAGCGGAAACGCGCGCTCTTTTGTCTGCCCCTATCACGCGTGGACCTATAATTTAAAAGGCCAGCTAATCGCCCGTCCGGAAGACCAATCGTTCGCCGGAATGGACCGACAGAGCCATGGACTGCGACCTCTGAGTGTCGTCGAAAGCAACGGCATGTTGTGGGTTTGTCCAACCCCTGGAAAAAGCGAAGATTTGGACACGAAACTCGCGGGTCTCGAACCGGAACTAGCTGCCTATGATCTCGGTTCTTTCCATCATTTCGACAGTTGTCTCATTCGACGCGCAATGAACTGGAAATTGATCGTCGATACATTTCTCGAGTCCTATCACTTTTGTGTGCTGCACAGAAACACGATTTGCTCAATCTTTCACGACAACCTCTCTGCGTTCGACTCTTGGGGCGATAATTTTCGCCTCGTCAGTGCGCGTCGAACCATTAGCGAATTAAAGAACTCGAATCCCTCGGATTGGAATATCCTTCCGCATATCGTCGGTATCTACGTCCTGTTCCCGAATACTGTGCTGGTATGGCAACTAGACCACGTAGAACTTTGGCATATATACCCGGACGAGAACGATACCGACCATTCTGTCGTTAGAGTGGATCTTTACACTCCGGAAGCAGCCGTCACTGAAAAAGCTCAGCAGTATTGGAAAAAGAATTTAGACTTAGTAGTTAAAGTAGTCCAAGAGGAAGATTTTCCGGTTGGTGAGACTATTCAGAATGGCTTTCATTCGATGGCGCAGACACATGTCACTTTTGGCACGAACGAACCCGCCCTCGCTCACTTTCACCGGTCTATCTCGAAGGCGTTGTCACAACCGTAAATCGTTATCAAGCGCCGCAGGCTGCGCGGGGCCTTCCCCCTCACGCTCAGCAAATTTCGACTGCGCTAGATAAAGTCTCACCGATTTCTTTATGCAATACGAGGTCGGCAACAGGATCTTGCTCGGTCGGTTCGCGATTTATTATGACGAGCGCCGCTCCATTGTCCTTTGCTAATCCGGGAAACGCAGCTGCGGGGTAGACAACGAGTGACGATCCCAACACTAAGAACAGGTCGCAATTAAGAGCCGCCCGTTTCGCACGCTCCATTTCTTCGACTGGCATCGATTGCCCAAAGGATATTGTTGCGGTTTTAATGATGCCACCGCACTTAGAACAGACAGTTAACTGTTCGTTTTGGGAAAAAGAGTCCAGAATCGGTTTTAAGTCGTACTTGGCCTTGCAACTCAAGCAAGCGGCGTACGTACCGTTACCATGCAATTCGACGATCTGTCCGGCTGGAACTCCGGAAACTTGATGTAAACCATCGATATTCTGAGTAATTACGGTTTGACATTTCCCCGACTTTACTAGCGCCGACACTGCACGATGTCCGACGTTTGGCTCGGCGCACGCCATGTCTCTATCAATAATTACCTTCCTTCTCCACGCTTCTTTTCGTATTTCTTCGGACGAAATAAAATCTTGATATTGGATCGGTTTCATCTTGGACCAAATACCGTTGGGGCTGCGGAAATCAGGAATTCCCGACTCCGTACTAATGCCGGCGCCCGTAAAGATAGTGACCCGCTCGGATGTGCGGAGTAATTTTCGCAAACTATCAATGTTTTGATCCATTTCGAGATTATAATTTCTCCCGTCCAATTGTTCACGTGCCGAACTTAGCTTCCAATTCCGGAACGCAAGTTAACGTCGGGTGTAGCATGCGGCCAATTCGTCAATCTTTATACGAGGAAAGAAAAATGCCGCGTTTGAGTCAATTAAGTCGCAGTGTCGCTGGAAAAGTCGTGATCGTAACGGGCGCCGCCAGCGGCATGGGCAGAGCGACTGCCAGGTTATTCGCCGATGAGGGCGCGCATGTTGCTGTTACGGACCTTGATCTGGCGAAGGTTCAACTCGTCGTCGACGATATCGTCGCTGCCGGCGGGAGCGCGCATGGTTGGCAGCTGGACGTCACGGACGCCCAGCATCGACAAGCACTTGTCGCCGGTATCGTCACTCGTTGGGGGGGGATCGATGTCCTCGTCAACAACGCCGGTATCGCCCTCGACACGCTCGCTGACGCAGACGATTTCGAGATAAAATGGGATAGGACTTTAGCTGTCCTACTTACAGCTCAGATTCAAATGATACGTAGCTGTCTATCTGAGCTTGAGAAATCCTCATCCGCCCGGATCATTAATATCGCATCCACAGAAGGTCTAGGGGCGACCAAAGGCCTAAGCCCCTATACGGCAGCAAAAACCGGCGTAATTGGCTTGACCCGATCGCTCGCGGTCGAGTTCGGTTCTAAAGGCATAACCGTCAACTGTATCTGTCCGGGACCGATCTTAACGGGTATGACCGCAACCATTCCAGATGAGGCCAAAGCGGAATTCGCCCGTCGACGGGTTGCGCTCAAACGCTACGGTGATCCAGAAGAGGTCGCCCACGCGACCTTGAATTTCGCCCTTCCCGCGTCGTCCTACATGACTGGTGCAGTACTACCAGTTGATGGTGGGCTAACGATCAAAAATGCATAGTCCTGATGGGAACTTTGTTATGAAAAGGACGTTCGAACCGTTAAATGGATTCTAACGCAGCAATAAGAAAGGCTATCGATGTAAGCGATGTACAAGCGCAACGGAAGGGGAATTTACACGCGATCCGTAGTCTCGCCCCTTTCGCGAGGCCCTACCGCAAAAGGATCATCTTCGCTTTCGTAACCTTACTTGTCGCGGCGGCATCAACGTTGGGGATGCCTGTCGCTATCAGACACCTGATCGATGCCGGGTTTTCCTCTAGTCGCGCGGAATCCGTCGACCAATATTTTTTCATTTTATTCGGCCTTGCGATAACGATGGCGGTGTTCTCGGCAACGAGATTCTACCTAGTTTCCTGGATCGGCGAACGGATCGTGGCGGATTTACGCTCAGCCGTATTCAAACATGTTCTTAAAATGACACCGACGTTTTTCGAGGTAACCCGGACCGGTGAAGTGCTTTCTCGGCTGACCGCAGACACAACCCTAATTCAGGCTGTCGTCGGGAGTAGTCTGTCTATAGCACTGCGCAGCTTGGTTATATTGATCGGCGGCTTAATCATGCTAACGATCACGAGCGCGAAACTCACGGCTATGATTGTCCTGCTGGTGCCAATAATCGTATTTCCGATAGTTTTAGTCGGACGCAAGATCAGAACCCTCTCGCGCGACACGCAAGATCGAATCGCAGACACCAGTGCCTTGGCCGCTGAAGTGCTTAATGCGATTCAAGTTGTACAAGCCTTTACGTTAGAAAAGCTCCATGGCAATCGATACGACGACGCTATCGAGCATTCATTCGAGACGGCTTTACGTAGAATCAAAACGCGTGCGCTGATGACCGTTTACGCAATACTCATTATTTTCTGTGGGCTCGTTACCGTTTTATGGGTCGGCGCTCAGAACGTTGTTAGCGGTCACATAAGCGGCGGCGAACTAGGGCAATTTCTTTTCTACGCAATCATCGTCGGAAGCTCAACTGCCGGTCTTACCGAGATTTGGGGTTCGCTACTTCAAGCCGCTGGCGCGACTGAGCGTTTAACAGAATTGTTAAGCACAGAGCCGAGGATCACGCGCCCTGCAGACCCAATTTCGCTGCCAATCCCCTCGTCCGGTACGGTGACGTTTGACAACGTGACATTCGATTATCCGTCGCGTCCGACACAAGCGGCCCTAAGTGAGTTTTCATTGGACGTGCGCAGCGGAGAAACGGTCGCTTTGGTCGGACCGTCTGGCGCTGGCAAGAGCACCGTATTTCAGTTGATATTGGATTTTTACCAGCCGACAACTGGCACGATTAAAGTTGATGGTGTAGACATTCGGAGCGCTGATCCATTCGACGTTCGCACTCGAGTTGGTATGGTTCCGCAGGATACAGTGCTATTCGCCGACAACGTTCTAGAAAATATTCGTTACGGAAAGTCGGGCGCGACTGATAGTGAAGTGATTGCGGCTGCAGTATCGGCTGGGGCAGACGAATTTATCAGCCGCCTACCCGACGGCTATGGCACTTTTGTCGGTGAGCGAGGCATCCGCTTGTCTGGAGGGCAAAAGCAGCGTATTGCCATCGCTCGAGCTATCTTAAGAAGACCGTCGATTCTATTGTTGGACGAGGCAACTAGCGCGCTCGATGCTGCAAGTGAAAAACTAGTCCAAGATGCCCTCGATAAATTGATGACCCATTGCACCACGATAATCATCGCGCACAGGTTATCTACGATCCTCAATTCCGACCGAATTATAGTGATGGACCGCGGCCGAATCATCACGACTGGACGGCACGCAGAATTACTTTCTAAAGGTGGGCTTTACGCGAAACTCGCAGCGCTCCAATTCCGACAGGACGATCAGATCGAGTTACCAGATCAAGTGTGAAACACCCGCTTCTTCTCGTTCATTGAATATTCCATTGTTCCGCGGAACACTCGCATCAACCAATTGACGAACGGGACGGTACTTTTGCTGTAAACGTATAGCGGCTCAATGTCGGCGCCCACATTCGTCTTAGCATCATAAGAACCCAGTCCAAGGTTGATAAACTCGCTTTTTCGATCAATGCCTATGCGAATCACTTCATTAACTAGTTGAAACCACTCCTGATTCGCCGCGCCGGGGTCTCGGCCAAAATACGTGGCAATCGTGGCAGTATCGTCGTGTAAAACCATTCCGTGAGCGACGAACCGGCCCTCGCGCATCGCGGCGACCAGTACACTCTTATCACCCAGGTTACGATCCATGTGCTCGTAGTAGTCACTCGAAATAACTTCCCGCTTAAATCCCTTTGTGTGCTCAAAGACCGTGCGAACTTGCCTAACCCACAACGCGGCGTCACAACCGAACGCGGTTATGGTGCTGACCTTTTGCCCTCGCCGCTCAGCACTCATGAGCCGGCGCTTAACGTCTTTACGGTATCGAGCGCGCATGCTTGCTAAATATTCGTCATAACTGCGCCAGCGTATCCGAATTCTTGCCAATGGCATGTTCGACACGAGGTTGTATCCCGACGTTAACAACGAATCAAACCGCGTTCGTTCAGAAGTCAAAAAATCCCGGATGACGATCAGCGGGCTGTTCTCAGATTTGGCAACGGCTTCTATCGCCATGGATATTTCTCTAATCAATAAGACCGGATCGTCATCACTTGAAAACGAGATCCCGTGGCTCGCGCTGAGTGGTGACGCGCATTCTGTGATCTTAATTTGAAGGAATCTTACCCATCGCCGGCGAACGATGCCGCAAACTGAACGCAGCACAGACGGTAAGAGTTGTGAGAAGTCAGTGGTAATTGTGTAAACGGATGCGTGGGCGACAACAATCCCTGAAGGGTTACTTATGACGGGATAGAAGTGCTTACAATCATTGATAGAAGATGACTCAATAGCCGCCAAGTACGCGTGCGATCGAACCAGGGCATTTGTACCGATAATTGAATCCCAAGCAGTGGCATCAATTTCGAGGATTGATTCGTGTATTTTTGTTGAGTACCGTGCATTTACGAGTTCGTTTGTCGGAGGTTGACTGGGAACTCGTTCGGCCCGACGCATCGATTGAGACGCACCGAATTTGCCTGAAAATGACAGAATGGCTTTACGGAATTGTAACCAGCCTCCACGCTCACCCTTTCGCAAGGTGGTCAAAAATGATGAAATTTCAAGAAACAAGGTGGGGTACTATCGCCAGGGAATTGTTCATCTTTCTCTTGTCAGTGGCAGCGCGATGTCTGCGTCGGAACTTATTGGCTGTGAGCGATAAATTGCCGACGAACAATGTCTCGAACCGTCAGCCGATTCAGATGACTTCGGCTGGCGCCACCGCCGGATGATACCACGAGCTGCTAGCCCCAGCTATGCCGGGGCAACTTTGCCCGCGATGATCGCGCGCCAGAAACCTCCCACATTACCGATCGCACTTCGCCAACCGGAATCGTCTTTGGATTCGACGTCTAATGATGCATCGAATCAACCAAGACGCTCGTTTCGAGCGAACCGTCAGAACGTAGGCTCTGATCAGGCAAACGACCTCGTTACAGGAAACCCTATTTGGTAGATAATTTAACCCGCATTGAGCATTAACTAATGTCCGGCTTAAAATTTTTTCACCTTTGGAGATAATCCATGCCCTCATTCGACGTTGTTTCGGAAGTCGACTTACACGAGCTTACAAATGCTGTCGATCAAACGAATAGAGAGGTAGGGAACCGATTTGATCTGAAAGGCGCAAATGCCAAAGTGGAGCAGAAGCAACGCGAGCTGACGATCGTCGCAGATGCAGAGTTCCACATTCATCAGATTCTAGACATCCTACAAGGTAAGCTAACTAAACGAGGTATTGACATCGATTGCCTGGAAATCGGTGAAGTTGAAAAATCAATCAACGCTGCTAGGCAACTCATCATCGCGAAACATGGAATAGATAAGGACACCTCTCGAAAAATAGTCAAACTTGTCAAGGAATTGAAATTGAAAGTCCAGGCACAGATTCAACAAGAACAAGTTCGCATAACTGGCAAAAATAGAGACGATCTCCAAAACGCGATATTGTCGCTAAAAAAGGCGCCGTTCGATTTGCCTTTTCAATTTAGTAATTTTCGCGATTGAATGAAGTCGAACATCTTGCATGAACAAAAATTTAGTTGTCCGTATTGCGGCGAATCGATTACCGTTATTCTCGATTTATCAATCGACGCACAAGACTACATCGAAGATTGTGAGGTTTGCTGTCGCCCTATCGAAATTCACTATGAAGCCGAGGATACTCGCGTCACAGCGTTCGATGCTTCAACCGGCGAGTGATCTGACTAAAAGCCAGGGCGAATGAGCGAAGGTCTTGCTATGCTGCTGCTACTCAGTTGCGCTGCATATTACTGGCATTCTGGTCGGGTCGCCTACGAACGAACTATCGAAGTCAGCAAGGCCGTGTGCAAGGAAATTAACGTCCAGTTGCTCGACGACAGCGTTGTTCTAGACCGCCAATCGATAGCGATGATTCGGCAAGGCCCAACGATTCGGCGCATATATTTTTTCGAATTTTGTAGCAATGGTAACGATCGACGCCGCGGAGAAATAACTTTGCATTCATCAAGGGTTGAATGCATCCGCATCGAACACCCAGACGGCAGTTATTTCTTCAATCTCCCTGGAACCGTATGATCGGATTAGGCTATGCGCTTTTCTAATGAGATAACGAGACGCAGTTTATGAAGCTTCGTCTTCTTGCAACCGGCTTGCTAACTCCTCGATAAGCGACTGATCGTGTTGCTTAGCGGCTGAACGAGCAGATTGCGCTCGTTCTTTGATGCGTTCCAGATGCGCTTTCTGGTTGGCTAATATTTGCTGCTGTAGATCGCTAGACTCGTACGCCTCTTGCTCCGTCAACCAACTCGCGATCTCGTCTTCGAAACGATCACGGCTTTCGGTCTCCTCGCTCTGATTTTGCTGAATGAACTCGCGATTTGCATCCGCCGCCGCTTGTACCTTGCGTTGGGCCTCTTCCGCGGCGGCAGCGGTCTCACGTGCTTCCTTCGCCTCCTCTTCTAATGCCGCAATATCTTTTGCAAGTCTGTCCGCCTCGGCGCCGGCTGCGGTCGTCTTCTCCAATTCCGCAATTTGCTGCTCCGCCTGCCCTTGTAGCTCGAGCGCTTGCTCTTTTTCCCGTCGCGATTCTTCCAGCGCGAGTCGAAGTTCTGCGGAGTCGGATTCGAGACGCTGTCTTTCGGCGAGGAGCTTTTCTTCCTCCCGTCTGCGTAGGACCTCATGCGTTTCTTTGTATTCTTGAATTATGCGCTCGGCTTCTGCGGCGGCGGCAATTCGCGCGGCTTCAGCCGCGTCTTTTTCGCGTCGCGCTCGCTCCAATTCTTCGGCGTTGCGTGCGAACTCCGCTTCAATTTTGTGCCTTTCTGAAACGATTTTTTCCTGCACTTCGTCGCGCAGCTTCCGCTCAAGCTCCACTTGTCGCAACTGGCGTGTTTCCGCTTCCTCTGAGCTCTGGATTCGAGTTTGCTCGACCTCGTGCTGGATTCGTTTCGCTTCCATCAAGCGTGTTTTTGCTTCGGAAGCTTCCTTTTTTAAAAGTTCTCGTTCTTGGCGAAGCTCCGATTCCGCATCGTCTTTCATTGCTTGCAAGCGTTTAAGTTCTTCAGCCTGCCATGCATAACTTTCGGCGAGCTTCCTCTCTTCCTCACGCATACGTTGCTCGGCAGCATGCTGAAGTTCTTCAAACTTAGCTTCTTGCTCAAGACGTCTTTGTTCGGCGAGCGCCTCAGCGGCTTCCTTTTCCTTCGTAATTTCTTCTTTGATACGCTCGGCTTCGTCTAATACGACTTTCGCCCGTTGCGCTTCTTCAGCAAGTCTTTGTTGTTCTGCTTTTAGCCGCTCGGCAGCTTCTTGATCGACTTTGTGTTTTGCCTCTTCTGCTTCTCGAATGAGAAGTCGCGCCTCGGCTAGCTGCCGATTCGCTTCTTCGAGTTCGAGTTTCTCTTTCTCTTTTAGCTTCTTTGCTTGGCTCTGAGCGACTTTCCTGGCGTTTTCTAATTCCCTTTTAAGTAGACGAGCCTCCTCGACCTGACGGGTCGCTCCCGCTAGTTCGGTTTGGCGTTTCTTCTCCAATTCGGCGGCTTGGCGTTGCGCTTCCTGTTTGGTCTTAGTTAATTCCTTTTTGAGGACCCCAGCTTCTTTGACCTGTTGTTTCGCCTTCGCAACTTGTGCGGCAAGTTGTTCTCGTTCCTCGTCCCATTTTAATTTCGAAGCATCGATAACTTTCTGATGCGCTTTTTCAGCCTGTTCTGTGTACTGCCGAGCTTCTTCTAGTTTGACATTTGCCTTACCTAACTCAGCTTTGAGCGCCTGCGCTCTAATTTCTGAGTCGACGACTTCGTCGGAATCGGTAGTCCTTAGTTGAACTCCGGTTTGCTCTACTTCGGAGCGATGCGACGAAGGAACGACGGCCGCAACCGTGATCGGCAGCTCGCGTGCCGAGTCCGGCGTAACTGCAAGGTCTTCGGGTTCTAAATTAGCGGATCCCATTTCTTCACCGAATTTTTGATCTACGGCGCTCAATGCTCCGTATTCAAGCAGCCCGCCGCGTAAACAATGGACATCGAAGCCGCGCTCCGACAAAAGAAACGCAGCAACCGAACTTCTCGATCCGTTATCGCAATAGACGATATAAGTTTGATCTTTATCAAGCCGTTCGGCGTGCATTCGCAGCGTGTTTAGAGGTTGATTAATACTGCCTGTGATCGCACCGTTGGTATGCTCTTCAGGGAATCTCACGTCCACCCACAGGGCACCGTTGTCCGTAACCCTTTTTTCACCTTCGCTTAGGTCGATCATGTTAAGTAGGGGGGTTTTTATTAACTCAACGAAATCTTGTTTCTCTAAGCGCATCAGCTCGCCATCCGCGAGCATTTTCACGTTCGCGTTACGATGCGAATCTGAAACTAGCGCTTCCTCACCGAATGTATCGCCTGGACCGAGTTCCGCGAGCTTGATGCCATTCTTCCCGCTAGAGGTTCTACGACTCACCTCACAGCGCCCGTACTGGATAATGTAGTAGTAGTCTCCTGGAGCATCTTGCTCGACTATTACGTCACCAGCGCTGACGCTAACCGACTCTAGTTTCGTAAAGATTCTTTGGATATTTGCAGCAGGAACCCTGGAGAAGAGCTCTGACTGCAACATCCGCGTCATCCAATCGCCGTCATCTTCGGCGTCGATTTCGCTTACCGTGACGTTCTGAATTTCGCCGGCACCGTCGATGGCCAGTAATTTGTCCATTAAGCCTCGGTCGACCCGCAGTACGGTGACTCGACTTTTTGCCCGAGCCGAGAGTTGCCGCGGCTGAAGTTGCGCTAGTGGATAGACTCCGTCAGCCGAGCCACCATCAATTTTTTTGACCAATTGATCTTGTGTTAATAGCTCGAGCGAGCCATCAAGCAAGAAATAGGCGTAACTATCCCGGTCACCTTCACGAAAAACAAACTCGCGGGAGCCGAACTTTAGAATCTCTGCCTGCGCCAACAACTGCTGCTGACGCTGGGCCGATAGCCCATTGATTGGCACCAGCATCTGGAAGACGCTTTCAAATTGTTGGTCTATTGCTGGCATTGCGGCCATTGAGTCAAAACCTTCCTGCGAAATAGCGGTTCTTGGGGCGAAACTTGCCACGCCCACTCGTATATTTAAGCAATGCTAGCGGCATCGCGCAGGGCTTCTAGAGGGTGTTTGTGATAACCATCACGCAATTCTCGACGACCATGTCTTGAATTGTGACCTTATCGCCATCAATCACCGTCCACCAGGTTCCTTAGACACAAACCGAGAAATAGATTTCGTCTCAAAATGAAGAACTTGCCAGTACTGCCTGTCATTTGCGCACACCATCTGCATTGGCTGTTATTATTATCTAGCTGTGCTGCGTCCATCACCCTTGGAACTTAACGTCATTAGGGGCTAGGTCCGCGGCGCATCGATTCTTAAGAAGAAATGGCGGAGCCACCGTTTAAAAATCCATGCCACACATTTTTACAATTGCGCGTAGAATTCTACATCGAAACATTTCAGACCGCGAGTACGACCGTCGGTGACCGATAGCATTGAAAAATCCATCCAAAAACGGATCTACGAATTACAGGTAGAGCATCGCGACTTGAATGAAGTTGTCGACAGGCTGGTCGCCCAGAACGACGTAGACCAACTTATGCTACGGCGATTAAAGCAGAAAAAACTTCGGTTGAAGGATCAAATATCTAGATTAAAGAGTGAGTTAATTCCGAATTTGGATGCATAACATTAAATTTGAAAATTGCATATGACGTCACCAATAACCGAAGCCGACGAATCCCTCAAGGCGCGCCTGCCGCTACTCATTCCGATAAACAACCTCGCCCCTGAACAGCAGGAGCAAATGTTTCGCTCGGCAGTCCTGCTCGATATAAAGAAAAAAGATTACGTCTTTCGACAGGGCGACCGGGACAATTGGTCGTTTTACGTCACCGAGGGTGAGGTCGAATTGCAAGCCGACGATCAGATGATTAAGCGAGTAGTCGGTGGTGAAGGCGCTTCATTCCACGCATTGGCGCAACTGCAACCGAGGCAAATGTCTGCTCAGGCCAGAACCAAGGTCAAAGTCTTACGGGTCGACCGAGGACTTCTAGATCGATTATTAAGCGTCGAAAATTCTCCTGACTCTCGACTACCTGAAATTGAAGTTACCGAGTTTGAGGCGAGCGCATGCGGACACTGGCTCACAGAAATGTTGCAGTCAGAATTGTTCACCCATGTGCCACCGTCGAATATCCACCGTTTGTTGGAAACTATCGAATCAGTCGAATTTAAGGCTGGCGAGGTCGTCATTCGCCAAGATGCGCCGGGCGACTATTATTACGCGATACAGTCGGGCCATTGCCAGGTAGTTCGCGCGAGTAAAACGGGTAAACCGATCAAGCTGGCCGAATTAGGCCCGGGAGCCCGATTCGGTGAAGAAGCACTCGTTTCCAACGCGAAACGAAACGCAACGGTCGAAATGCTCACAGATGGCGAGCTTGCTAGGCTAACCAAAGAGAATTTTATTGAACTCATCAGAACACCCGTGTTGCGTAGTGGGACGCTAGACGAATGTCGCGAAATGGTGGCAGCAGGCGCGTCGTGGCTCGATGTTCGCTTCCCGGAGGAGCATCTAACCAACGGATTAGATAACAGTTTGAACATCGCACTCAGCAGCCTGCGGGCTTCCCATCAACATCTAGATCGGGAAAAAAGCTACGTCGTGTACTGCGATTCTGGCGGTCGAAGCTCGGCCGCCGCCTTCCTCCTGGCCCAGGAAGGATTCGATGTGTGCTACGTAATGGGCGGAGCAATTGATGAAATCACGCCAGAGAAAGTCCACACACAACCGCAAGCTGCACAGGCTAAGTTAAAACCATCACCGAAAGTTGAAGCACCAGCGAAACCGACCCAGAACGACGAAATGGTCGCAGCAGATATCCGTGCGCAATCGCTGACGGCCGACCTGGAAAAGGCCAACTATCAGATCGAACAAGCGCGTCGCTTGATGTCTGAAGCGCAGACGGCAAAAAGAGAGGCAGACCGCCTGGTAGAAGCAAAATTGCAAGAAGAGCGCGCAAAAATTGACGAGAAATCGTTGGTATTGGAAAGGCGGCTCGAAGAGGCACAGCGTCTTAAGAATGAGATACAACGCCAACAATCGCTCGCCGCTGAAGATGCGGCGCGGCGCCATCGAGAGCAAGAAGAAAAACGATTCGCATTGGAACAAGAAGCGGAATCACGTCTCCAAGCGGAAGAGAATCACATAGAAGAACTCTATCGAAAACAAGCTGAAAAGCTGGATGCTTTGGAACAGGAGCGCGCAAAATCCGAAAATGAGTTACAAGATGCCTGGGATGCCATTGAAACGGAATCTACGCTTTCTAAAGAACGTCTAGACGCGGCGAAAGAGCTCGAAGCGGAACTGCTGCGCATTGAGCAGCAGCGCGCCCGAGAGCTCGAACACAAAGAGCGGGAAATGCGTGCCGCACTACAAGCTGAACTCGACATTGAACGCAGAAAGCTCGAGGCGGAATTTGCTAGAACAGCTGAAGAAATCGAACGTGCGCGTCGAGATCAAGCTGCCGCGGAGGCAGCACGGCGCGGCGCGGCAGAGGAAGCTCAACGGATCATCGAGGAGTACAAACGAACGCATGAAATTGACCACGCGACGCAAAATGAGAAATTGCTTGTTCAACGACAGGAAATCGAACGTGATGCTCAGAGACTAAAATTTCAACTTGAGAAGGCCGGTCAGGCGCGAGCCGAAGCCGCAGCGATCAAGCTGCAAGCTGAAAGTCAGCTCGAAAAAACTCGCTTACGGCAAGACGCTACGGAAGCGGGCTTAAGAGAAGAAATTTTGGCCATTGAGGAACGTGCACGCGCGGCGACCGAGCGCTTGCGCAACGCCGTCGCGATAGAGCACGACGCGGAAAACGAGCAACGAGAAAATGAAATGCGGCTTGAAAAGACCTACGGCACCGAAAACGAGATCAATCTACTGTTACAAAAAGAGCTCGACGACTGGGTGGAAGAGCAAGAACGGTTTCAAGCGTCGACCGGGCGGCTCGACGAAATCGAAAAGCAATCGCAACAAACAAAACGGATTAAGGAACGCGCCATTCGGGCACAGCGTGACAACTCTGAGCACGACAACAGCCTACTGGATGAAATAGCTGAACGACTCAGCGAGCGCCCCTAAAGAATTTGATTGCCTACGACGCGGGGCCGGCGCTTCCAGCGCTCAATTGTGAGCAACCCTGCCCACGCCACCGCGCATGAGGTGTTTAATAGTTCTGACAAATAGGGCTATTCGTAATTTTCATGCAATTGCTCGCTGCGGTTCCTCGTAATCCTCTATGTCGAAATAGCCTTTTAGTTTCTCCACAAAGAATTGTTCTAAGATCATCTTCGCCGTCGGCCTCAGATCGAGAAATTTAAGTCCTAGCACGCATCGCGGCTCCTCTTCGACCGTCGTTAAATACGATAGCTTCGTACACGCCGATAACACAGCACTCCCATCTGCGAGTGGCAACGCAATAGAAATCTGAACGATTGGCGCGTTTCCTTCGCCGATCTTACCGCCTCCAGGGTGCAAAATTTGCGCCGTCGCAACGTTACTGCGAATTTGCACTCCATCTAACGAAATATTCACGAGTTTAGCCACGCAATGCTGTCCATTCGCGTTTCGAAAGGCGACCGGAACCCCTAGTTCAATTCGCGGGTGACTGCGCTGGTCATCGAGTTTTTCAACCAGCTTCCAAGCCAAAGCCGCGTCCTCTATATTTTGCGAATTCACTTTTCCCAAGACATCTTCCTCATTTCAGTTCGATAACGTTAGGAGAAATCCTAGCCGACGAGATCGAGCTGCGCCTGGGTCGAGTTCTCATTTTTCGCGCTCCAACGTGAGCTCTCACAGTCGTTTACAAACGACCGGTTTAATCTCGGTTCCTTGATGGTCCGAATTATCGGTGAGTATTTTGCTGCCCAAGAGCATGTCCCGCACATCGCAAAGCAATCTCGAGAATGTAAATTCAGGTCGCCACGAACACAGGCGTCACGCGCTATGCGAACCGCCCAAGCCAAGATATGCCGCCAGGCACAATGCCGTATGAACCGTTAATATCGCTGTTCTCGAGACCGCCGCATCGAGGCATGGTCCGTTATGCTTGTGATGCATTACAATACCGGCCCAAACTGTAATTTTGAGAGGTTCCATGTCAAATAATCGATTTGCGGGCACAGACACTTACGTGGCCACCGAAGACCTGATGATGGCAGTAAACGCTGCGGTAACGCTTGAACGCCCGTTATTGGTGAAGGGTGAGCCAGGTACCGGAAAGACGATGCTAGCTGAAGAGGTTGCCGCATCGCTCGGAGCCCCGCTAATTCAGTGGCACATAAAATCGACAACGAAAGCGGCCAAAGGCTTATACGAATATGACGCCGTGGCGCGTCTGCGAGATTCGCAATTGGGCGACGATCGCGTGAAGGACATTAGCAACTACATTTTGCGCGGAAAATTGTGGGAAGCTTTTTCCAACGATCAGCAACCGGTATTATTAATCGACGAAATTGATAAGGCTGATATCGAATTTCCCAACGATTTGCTCCAAGAACTCGATCGAATGGAGTTCTACGTCTACGAAACCAAAGAGACGATTAAAGCGGTTCAGCGTCCGATTATTATCATTACAAGTAACAACGAGAAAGAACTACCTGACGCGTTTTTGAGGCGGTGCTTTTTTCACTATATTCAGTTTCCAGACGCGGAGACCATGGACACCATCATAAAAGTCCATTTTCCTGACATAAAAAAACGCTTGCTTGCGGAAGCAATGGAATGCTTTTTTGAGCTACGTGAATTACCCGGACTAAAGAAAAAACCATCGACTTCAGAACTTTTGGACTGGATTAAATTGCTCATCGCCGACGATATTCCACCCGAAGCATTGCGTGAAAAAGATTCGCGTAAAGCGATCCCCAAGCTCTACGGCGCCTTGCTAAAAAATGAGCAAGATATGCACCTATTTGAACGGCTCGTTTTTATGTCGCGACGATCCGGTGCTAACTGAGTTTTTTTACAATTTGCGCAAAGCGCAGATACCGGTATCGGTTACCGAGTACCTGACGTTACTCAGCGCACTCGATAAGCACTTAGCCGGCTATAGTGTCAATTCATTTTATTATCTTGCGCGCGCGGCGTTAATAAAGGACGAGCGGTTTTTTGACCGTTTCGATACCATCTTCAGCGACTACGTTAATGGTAAAGAATCGATTTTCGACGAGATCCTTGGAGAAGTGCCGCTCGATTGGCTAAAACAACAAAAAGAACTGAATCTCAGCGATGAAGAAAAAGCGCTAATCGAGAGTCTCGGTGGTTGGGACAAATTGATGGAGGCCTTACGCGAACGACTCGCCGAACAGAAAAAAGAACATCATGGCGGCAACAAAATGATCGGCACCGGTGGCACCTCTCCGTTTGGCTCGGGAGGATATAACCCTGAAGGGGTGCGCATCGGCAAGGAAGGTAAGCGACAGGGCCGGGCGGTGAAGGTCTGGGAGCAACGAAACTTCGCCAACTTAGACGACCAAGTCGAGCTCGGTACACGTAACATAAAGATTGCCTTGCGCCAGCTACGCCGATTCGCGCGCGAAGGTGCCGAAGAAGAACTCGATCTGGATGACACGATCAGCTCGACAGCGCGTAACGCGGGCTACCTAGACATAAAAATGGTTCCCGAACGGCACAACACCGTCAAGGTACTACTGTTTTTGGATGTGGGTGGCTCGATGGACCCATACGTGAAGGTTTGCGAAGAGTTGTTCTCTGCCGCACGCACAGAGTTCAAGCACCTCGAGTATTATTATTTCCATAACTTTATCTATGAATCGGTGTGGAAAGACAATCAACTCCGGTCGAATGTACGTGTTCCGACAACGCAGGTAATGAACAAGTACAGTGCCGATCACAAAATCGTGTTCGTCGGCGATGCGACGATGAGCCCGTACGAGATCATGGCAGTGGGGGGAAGTGTTGAACACTGGAATGAAGAACCCGGAGCGAATTGGATAGCCCGAATGATGGCTTTATACCCGTACGCTGTTTGGCTGAATCCACAGCCAGAAGACTATTGGGGTCACATTCCTTCGATCACGATGACCAAGGAACTCCTCTCTGACCGAATGTTTCCGTTAACGGTAGATGGCCTCGAGCGCGCCATGAAAGCGCTAAAGAAATCGCATTAGCCATAGATAAATCATGCGATGGCCCGGGCTAGCGCAATGCACGATCGCGAAAATACTCGCTTGCGTATGGATATTCGCACTACCGTTTTCGGCTAGTGCCGCCCTCCAAGCTAAGCAACTTGGGATCGTAGTGAATGATGCCGATGAGCTTAGTGTGGCGATCGGTAAGTACTACGCCGAAAGGCGAAATATTCCACACAAAAATATCATTCACATCAATTTTCGCCACGATCAGCCAGTCCTAGATTCAGTAGCATTCAGCGCGATATTTAAACAGGTCGAGGCGCAATCCCACGACGGCCTGCAAGCCTATGCGTTAACCTGGACTCGGCCATATCGCGTCAATTGCATGTCAATTACGGCTGCATTTGCTTTTGGTTACGCCGCTAGATACTGCGCGAGCGGTTGCGAAGCCACTGCCCCAAACCCTTACTACGATAGCACTAGCGCCGCGCCGATGACGGATCACCGCATGCGACCGACGATGTCAATCGCGGCGACGACCTTGGAAAATGCAAAATTCCTAATTGAGCGTGGAATCCAGTCCGACTTCACGACACCGAACGCGCGCGCCTACCTGGTGGTTACCGACGACAAAGCACGCAGCACTCGGGCGCCGTACTTTCTGGGAACTAAACAGCGATTATCGTCGCAGATCCCAATCACGATCATGCGCACCCAGGGTCTCTACAATAAATTCGATATCATGTTCTACTTCACCGGTATCAGGCATGTTCCCTATTTGGATTCTCTCGGGTTTCTTCCTGGCGCGATGGCAGATCATCTTACATCGGCAGGCGGGCAGCTACCCGAAAGTAGTCAGATGAGCGCGTTGCGCTGGCTAGAAGCAGGTGCAACGGGCAGCTACGGAACCGTTGTAGAGCCGTGTAATTTCCCCCAGAAATTCCCCCAAGCAGATATCGCGATGAAGCATTATTTGGCGGGCGATACCTTAATCGAGGCCTATTGGAAAAGCGTCAGGTGGCCGGGCCAGGGAATATTTATCGGCGAGCCATTGGCAAAACCCTACGCCCGGAAAATCGCTGTAGAACCAGACAAAGGAACGACGATCCGCGTCGATGAAGGATCAACTATTGTTGCTGCTCCGCGCTAGTCGTTTCTGGCCAACGGCAGTTTTCGTTGCTTGCCTGGCGATCGGAATTCCTTGGTATTGGCCGCTCGCTAACCACACTATAATTCTCGGCATGCCTGGGTGGGTGATTATCGCGATTGGTGTCTCCATTTTTGCATCAGCTTTCACCGCGTGGCTGCTATGGCAGCCATGGCAAGGTGAGTCGGCCGAATCCTTTGCTGAATCCGATCCGACAAACTCCAAGGGGATTGAGAAGTGAAAGAGCTTCTGCCTTTTGGGACCGGCGCCTGGATTTTTATCGGCCTGTATCTCGTGTCGTTAATTGGCATCGGCTTGATCGCTAAACGGGCACGCATCGAAGATTCGCTCAGCGATTTTTATTTGGCGGGCCCGGGTTTCGGCTTCTTTATATTGTTCTTCACACTGTTTGCTACGCAATACAGCGGCAACACCTTTTTCGCATTTACGGGTGCGACCTACCGGGTCGGCTTTGCGTGGATAATGAGTCTGCATTTCATGACGGCCGTGGTGGTGTGCTATTTAATTTATGCACCGCAGCTTTATGTACGCGCCAAGGCTCGCGGTTACGTGACGCCGAGCGATTACGTTCACGATCGCTTCGGCAGTAACGTACTAACCGTTATCGTCACGGTAACCTTGATCGTCGTTCTATGTAATTTTCTATTGGCTCAACTAATGGCGATGGGTCGTGCAATGCAAGGTCTTGCGCAAATCGAGCAGGATGTTGCGTACATCGGCGGTGTCGTTGTCTTAGCATTAATCATGGTGATTTATGGAACGCTAGGTGGCATTCGAGCAGTTGCGTGGACCGATGCAATCCAGGGCGTCGTGTTAATGCTTGGATTCGCCGTTTTGTTGGTATTGCTATTTGAGCGGTACGGTCCTTTAGAAGATGCGACACGCTTGTTGATAGCTAGAGATGTCAACTCGGGAACGCGTAAAGCGCTGCCGCCGACCGCCCTTCAGTATCGGGAATGGTTGAGCTATGTGCTCACGGTCGGATTCGGAGTTTCGCTTTATCCGCAGGCGATACAGAGAATTTATGCGGCGCGCTCAGCGCTCGTTTTGCGGCGCAGTCTGGCACTAATGAGTTTCATGCCGTTACCGACGATGATCATCGCTCTGATCGCCGGGATTATGGCAGCAACCTATATTCCGGGGCTTGAAGGTGCTGCATCCGATCAAATATTTGGTCGCGTACTGCGTGATATTCAAGAACATTCAAGCATCGGCTACGGCGTCGTCGTTATACTTCTTGCCGCGGTACTCGCTGCGATGATGTCGACCGCCGACTCCGCGTTATTGTCGCTTTCGTCTATGTTCACAAAAGACATTTACGCCCGTTTCATACGCCCACATTCCACAGAACAACACCTAACACGCGTTGCGAAAGCGTGTTCTTGGCTAACCATCGTCGCCCTCGTGGGATTAGCGATTGCGCTACGCAACCACGCATCGCTGGTAACACTGATGGATCGTAAACTTGATTTACTAATTCAAATGGTACCGATTTTTATGCTTGGGTTGCGCTGGTCAGGTTTAAGAACGCAACCAGCGCTGGTCGGTTTATGTGTGGGTCTGTGCGTCGCTTTATTGCTCGCATACGGCGGATTTGAATTCGTCCATAAAGGTAAAGTTGCGGGGTTTCACCCGGGTCTGGTTGCTCTGCTACCGAATCTTGGATTCGCTGTCATTGGTTCACACTGGATGAACAATCGACGTTCGTGACGAGGAACGTCACATGAGCGATTATTTTGTCACCTCCGGCCGACAAGTGATCTAGGCAGACATCCCGGTCAGCCACTAAAAAACGTCCACCCCGTCACACATCGATCGGCATTCTTTGAACGGGATCTCAGTTTCGCTCACCGAATTTCGCATTTCGATGCTCTGGAACGGTATTTGCCTCTCTAGGAATAAAACATAAAACATTTCCTACTTGGAGAGACGCTGATGAACGTTATGTACCAAATAAACCCCGAAGTCGTGGAGTTCGGCGGCTACGTCGATTTAAATGGTCAATATATTCCTTTCGAGATGGCAGACGACGTCTTCACTCGCGCCCGCGCAGTCGGAGCTCGCGTACTGTTGCGCCTAGAACTCAACGACGCACAAGAGCTAACCGGAATCTTCTATACGAATGACACCGGTTTGTGCGCCTAGTCGTAGGTATCAGGTAGCGCTCAGGCCTTGGTCGAAGACAGGCGTTTTTCACTAGCTGAGCGAATTCCTATGTTGACAATGTCGAGAGCTTCAAGCCACCGGCAAAGTATAGCTAGGTGCATCCCCGAGACATGATGTGGGTCTAACGAATCGGTCTTATACGCCCATCGTGTACCGCCGCTGCCATGGCGTTTTGATCACTTTGACGGTGTCCAACAATGAATCCTCGATGCTGCCGGTTACCAGCGGTGGCAGGTGTTGTTGTTAGCAGACAGAAACGACAATCATTTAAAAACCACGTCCCGGGCGGCCCGTTGTGAATTGAAGCCATTCGACGCTCGGATGTCCCCACATCAAAACAAACTACGTGATTCACGGGTCGTACATCACCCGTCCCTACAATATCGGTGCCCCGACCCAATCGGTTCGCTCGCCAGGCAGAATGATTCTACTTGTGTTCGCGTCACCAGACCGGTATTTCGACTCATCGCGGCAACGCAATTGCTGACCTCTTTCGTTACCCGCCAGGAGTAATTTAGGTTACAGCATGGCCTCACAAAACAGGCCTCCAACGAAACGTCTATTCGCTCATTTCAAAATTCGTAATTTCGATTCGGAATTTCTGATACACGCTTTATAAAGCTCGAGATAATTCGATATCACGCATCCCGGTCGATCACTGGAAGGCAATATGTTAAGTAGAACTTGTCGATCGTATTATCGTGTTATAGGCTCGCGCCCGAGCGAATGACACAACTCGATACCAGTAATCGGAAACAACGCCAAAATGACTCCTAGTGAACTCGCCCGCTATGCTCGACAAGGATTTAACCGTGTGGCGATGACCAGGCGAGTACTAGCCGATCTTGATACACCGTTAAGCGCTTATTTAAAACTTGCCGCTGTGCCGTATTCCTACTTGCTTGAGTCAGTGGAAGGCGGCGAGAAATGGGGACGTTACTCCATCATAGGCCTGCCTGCGAGAACAATTCTGCGTGCCGAGAAGGGCGAAATCACGATAAGCCACGACGGTGAAATAATCGAGCGGATCCCTTCTGATGACCCGTATCTATTTGTGCGTGATTACCTAGCGCGATTTAACGTTCCGCAAGATGAGATCACATCACGTTTCGCCGGCGGGCTTGTCGGTTACTTCGGCTACGATACGGTACGGTTCGTAGAACCGAAACTGGCAAATTCGACGCCTAACGACCGCCTCAACACACCAGACATTCTCTTGATGGTGTCGGATGAATTTGTTGTCTTCGACAATCTTAAAGGAGAAATGCAATTCATAAGTTACGTCGATCCAAGCCGCGAGAATGCGATCGACGAGGCGGAGCAAAAATTGGAATTGCTTACCGCCCGTCTGGCAAAACCGATACCCGATCAAATGCACCGGGTAACGCCAAACGCACAACGAGATCCTGAGTTCGCCTCGGAATTCGGACGTGACGCATTTCTGGATTGCGTCCAACGCATCAAAAATTACATTCTCGAAGGTGACGTTATGCAAGTCGTGCTTGCGCAACGTCTAACTACGGAAATCGAGGCCCCGCCAATCGATGTTTATCGAGCATTGCGCCACTTGAACCCGTCACCGTATCTATATTTTATGGACATGGGGGAATTTCAAATCGTCGGATCGTCACCCGAAATACTTGTTCGCCTCGAAGGGGACACAATAACAACCCGTCCGCTAGCCGGAACCAGACCACGCGGTCGCACCCCCGAGGAGGATCGTGAACTTGAGGCGGAACTGCTGGCGGATCCGAAAGAGCTCGCGGAACATTTGATGCTCATCGATTTGGGACGTAACGATGTAGGCAAAATTGCGGCAATTGGTAGCGTGAAAGTAACGGACAAAATGGTGATCGAGAAATATTCAAACGTCATGCATATCTCGTCAACCATCGAAGGAAAAATTGCGCCTGGATACGACGCAATTGACGCGCTGCGTGCGACATTGCCAGTTGGAACGCTTTCTGGTGCCCCGAAGATCCGCGCTATGGAAATCATTGATGAACTTGAACCCGTCAAACGAGGGATCTACGGTGGTGCTGTTGGTTACATCTCCTGGAATGGAAATATGGACACTGCGATCGCCATCCGTACCGCTGTGGTGGCTGACGGAAAGCTCTACATCCAAGCAGGATGCGGGGTGGTTGCAGACTCAATCCCACAGGCCGAATGGGACGAAACTATGAACAAAGGCCGCGCTATGTTCAAAGCGGTCGCGATGGCGGAACGTGGCTTACGTAGTCAGGGCGACGATTGATAATCGTCCATCGATGAGCGTGAATGTACAACGAGGGCTGTAGATCGATTGCACCATTGGTCACACGTTGGGCGAGCTGGTTTCCGCCTCGGCCATCGCAAAAACTGCTAAGCGCTCAACCTACCTCGACCTATTAGGCGGAACGATAATGATCCCGTCACCGAGTCGGAAAACGCTACCTAACGTGTTCAGTCGATTACTATTGCAATAGCGCCCGCATCGAGTCCTTCTTCACCTTCGCTGACGTTTACCGCCGTTATGGTGCCGTCAACGGGCGCTTCGTGAGGCACTTCCATTTTCATCACTTCCATAATGAACAAAGTGTCCCCCTCCTGAACCTGATCACCGAGCTTGACCATCACTTTCCACATGTTGCCCGCAGTCTGTAATTCGACTTCGTGTGCCATAACCAATTCCTGTAAATGTCTAAATAATACTGGACTCGCTGCAGAGTGAGGTAATGTCCCGCGCCCTTTTTTGAGCCTCATCAACCGATATCGAGTTGAATAGATAGCGCTCACTCGGTTTCGATTGCCCGAGTTTCCAGAATGCACACTGTGGGACCGTATAGGGGTTGATAAATCCCCCCATACTCGGCCCGTCGCTAACGAGGATGATAGGCGTTTGCCCAGCGAGATTGATACCGCCAACCGGATATCCTTGATCAATAATGTTTGCTGGATCGGAACCGTGCTCCGGTAGCTTGTTGAGTGCTTTGTCGGTAAACGACCATTTGGGCCCATCTAGGCGGAACCCTGAACGATCACTCTTAGACGAAAGTTTCCATTGCGTCTCTAGAAATCGAGTGTGTCCTGGTTCATCAATCCAATCGTCGTTCGGTCCGCGAACGACTTCGACCTGCCAGCTCTTGTCGGTGGCGATTTGTGGTCGCGCAGACTCTTTGACGCGACGACCGGCGACACCGGCTCCATCACTACACGGTATCTGCTGCCCAACTTTGATAGCGCCGCGTTCAACGCCCCCTATTGCAGCCTTGTGGAACGTCGCACGAGAGCCCAAAAACTCCGGGCAATCAACACCTCCAGCAACAGATAGATAACCGCGCGCACCGGTCTTCGCAAAAGTCATTTCAAGCACTTGCCCGCTACTCACGGAGACGCTTTCCCACATGGGGATCGCAACACCGTCGATTTTCGCTTGCATATCGGCACCGGTGACTGCGATGACGGTCGAATGGTTAAATCTCAAGGTCGGACCAATAAATTGGCATTCAAACCCGGCCGCCCCCGCTTCATTGCCCACCAATATGTTCGCTAATCTGAACGACCACGAATCCATGGGGCTCGACCAAGGGAATCCTAAATTCAAGTATCCGCGGCGCCCCGGGTAATCCTGAACACTCGTTTCCAAGCCGGCTTTGATTACTTCTAACATTGTACCCACCTCATCAAAATCTCGAGCTCTTATCAAGTCCGTCGGCCCAGGTCTTGTATCGGTTCAGGGATACTTTTTGATATCCGGTAATATTCATGACATAACTGCCTTCCTCGACTTTGCGCTCGATTTCCTCAAACTCTTGGACCGAGCATGGCACAAACTTAATTCGGTCGGTCGGCTGAAGCAGCCATAATTGGTCCGCAAATTCTGGCAGCCGCTGTTCGGCGTCCCAGATAGGGACAGGTGTCCGAGCGAAAATCTGATAGCCGCCGGGGCCGTCGACCGGGTAAATCGCCGTCGAGCCGCCGCCCATTCCGATTGTCCCGCGCGGGGTGAACGTTCGCGGCGGATTGTATTTGGGCGCCGTCAGTTTACAGCGCGGATCGAGCGGCATCAGAAACGGAGTCCCCGGCCAAAACCCGAGGGCAGCACACCAGTACTCTGTTCCTGAATGCACTCGAACGAACTGGTCGACATCGTCGAGATCATTAAGCTGAGTGATGAATTCGGGATCGGGATCTTTTTCAGGATTAATCTTTTCTCGATACTCTGCCATTGCCGCGGCCGTCCAAGGGTCCAGGTAGACGGCAGGAAAATAGAGTAGTCGACTATCGACTTCGACATCACCGGCTTCGCTAATTGAGTCGGCCAAACGTCGCATTTCTCGTTCTAAATCCGAAAATGAGACGTCGTCAGGTTCGTAATGGACGAGCAGTGAAGAGAAACACGGTGCAGTCTCGACGACGCCTGTAATCTTATGATCGAGAGTTGCGCGCGCAAGACTTTGGGAGAAAAAATTGAGTTCCAAGGTCAGTTCATCACCGAATTCGATCAACATAAATCGGTCGCCACCCGGTGAGCACCGAGGTTCATCGTAAATCATCGCGATATTCCTTCTTTGCGAATCACAGCTACGCCTTCCACGCTATCAGCCGATCAGATCAGTTTTGTAAGTATCGATAAATCCAGTGAAGATATTGCCCGTTTGAAACTGCCGATGGCCGACAACCTTCCCTAGGAACGATACATTGTTTGCGATTCCTTCGATATTCGTGCGGCGCAAATTACTCGCCATTAGATCAACCGCGGCTGGCCTCGAATCGGCATAACAAATAAGTTTCGCCAACATCGGATCGTAGTATGGAGTAACGACATCGCCTTGCCTTACTCCAGTATCGACGCGCACCCCTTCTGACGGTTCTGGCAACGCGAGCACGTCGAGCGTACCTGGCGATGGCATAAACATCTTGGCCGGATTTTCTGCATATAGCCGACATTCAATCGCGTGACCGCTCTGGCGCACGGACTGCTGAGTCAACTCTGTCAAATCGTCGCCGCGTGCCAGTTTTATTTGCAGCCCGACAAGATCGGTATTCGTCGTCATCTCTGTCACTGGATGTTCGACTTGGATACGAGTATTCATCTCGAGAAAATAAAATTCGTTGGTCGCCACATCGACGATAAATTCAACAGTGCCGGCGCCTGCGTATCGCTGGTTCTCCGATAACGCGACAGCGCATTGAGTCATTCGATCGCGCATTTCTGCCGGAAAACCAACCGCCGGGGCTTCTTCAATTACTTTCTGGAAGCGTCGTTGAATGGAACATTCACGCTCATAAAAGTGAATCGCACGCCCATCACCGAACCCGAACACCTGAATCTCTATGTGCCGAGCCTTGGCTATATAGCGCTCCAAAAATATTGTTCCGTCACCGAATGAGCGATGCGCCATTGCTTGAGTTGAGCTAACCGTCTTGTCAAGCAGTTCAGGTCTTTCGACCAGACGCATGCCAATCCCGCCGCCGCCGGCGGATGCTTTGACCAGTAAAGGAAACCCGACCTCTCTGGCCGCATCACCCAAACCGTTGAGGTCATCCATTGCGAATCGAGGACTACCTTTCAAAACGGGCACCCCAGCGTTTTCCGCAATCGTTCGAGCCCGCTCCTTGTCCCCCATGGCACGTATTTGGTCCGCAGTTGGGCCGACCCATGACAATCCAGCCGCCGCTACTCGAGTTGCGAAATCAGCGTTTTCTGCAAGGAACCCATACCCGGGGTGAACTGCGTCTGCGTTTGTTTCGGCCGCTGCCTCGAGAATCCGCTCGATGTTCAAATAGCTCTCAGTTGCCTTGGCTGGACCCAACAGTACGGATTCGTCAGCCGCCGCTACGTGCAGCGCTCCAACATCGGCTTCGGAATAAACAGCGACGGTTCCAATCCCCAATGATTTTGCGCTCCGAATCACTCGACACGCTATCTCACCTCGATTTGCTATTAGCAGTTTCTTCATTAAAAAGTATCTTCCCGATTAGTTGTTGTCGCCGATTCGCGCGATGCGGTTGCTTAAGCTGCAACAGACCATATTGCATGTGCGGATGACGATCAAATTTGCCGAGCGCAGACGCCGTGCGGTTTGCTAGGACTTCTGAAATTTCACTTTTACCCGCAACCCAGGATAGTTGTCCTCAAGTGAGATGCTTGCACCATGATGGTTCAAGATTGCTTTGACCATACTTAAGCCGAGCCCCGATCCGTCTATTGTTCGAGCGAGTTGTCCTTGGTAGAAGCGATCGAAGACCTTATCTCGATCATCACCACTGATGCCAATGCCGTGGTCCGCGATGCGCAACCAAACTGCCGCCTCATCGCCGCGCAAATCGACATCAACTCGACCGTGTTCGACGGAGAACTTAATCGCGTTATCGAGTAAGTTACATATCGCCTGCAAGACTAGATCTCTATCAGCTAAGATCGCCACATCTTCCAGCTGACTTTGAATGGAGATGCCTTTTTCGCTTCCAACCGGTTCATATAAATCAATTGCCGCGCCAACCACTTCATTCAAGTGGACGATGTCTGCATGCCGTCCTGGCCCACTCGCTTCTAGTTTCGTGATGCGCAGAATCGCGCTAAACGTGGCTAGAAGTTGGTCGAGTTCGGTCAAACAAATGTCAAGCGACGTCGTCACCTCACTACGTTCGCTTACGCTATCCCGAAGAGCGACTAGGCGGTTGCGTAGACGCGAAAGTGGCGTGCGGAGATCGTGAGCAATGTTGTCGGTGACATGCTCAATTCCGCTCAGTAACTGCTGAATTTCATCCAACATCGTGTTCAAGCCACGTCCAAGCTGATCAAGATCATCTTCGCCGCCATGAATGGGTACGCGCCTGGACATGTCCCCTTGAATCACTCCCCGACTCATTTCGCTAATCGTTTCCAATCTTCGTCCGACCCGCCGCGTAATTAATAACCCCGCACTAATCCCAACAATGGACGCGATGATCATCGCCCAGAGCAGCGAACGCTCGATTAACAGCTTGACGTCTTCCAACTTCCGAACATCGCGACCAACCAAAATATTCACCCCACCGGGCAGCAGAAACGGTCGCACCCTGGCTCGAGTTGTTCTGCCCGCGGCAGGATCTTTCAGTCGAAATTCGATCCACCCCGTCTCGTCTGGACCCGCGTTCGGCCAAGCGGAAATATTTCCAACGACAGGGGTTTTTCGATGGTCGGTAACAAGATATATGGACGAGCGCTCAGGGTCGCGATTGATCCGCGATTCAATTGTGTCAATCAGACCTCGTAGACCGTCGCGACGATAAACGTCGGCAAGACCTTCGATATCTGTTTCGATGACGGCATTCGTTTGTCGATCCATAAAGCCGATTGTTGACCAATATATGAAGCCCCCCATAAAGAAAATAGCACTTACTAGGATTAAAACGAACACCGACGTTATTCGAAATATCGTCGAGTGACGAAGCTTAAGGATCTGGCGCAAGGCGGTAGCCTTTCCCACGAACGGTATGCAGCAAGGGCTTAGAGAATTCCGCATCAAGCTTATTGCGTAGCCGGCTAATGTGGACGTCGACGACATTGGTTTGCGGGTCGAAGTTAAGCCCCCAAACTGTCTCAAGGAGCATGGTTCTTGTCACAACTTGACCGCTATGTCGGGCTAGACACTCGAGCAACTTAAACTCTCTTGGTTGCAAACGAATTTCGTGGCCCGACCGAGAAACGCGCTGTGACAGAAGATCGATTTTAAGATCCGCGACGACTACCTCGGTAACGAGTGTTGTTGACGACGCACGGCGCGACAATACTTCGATTCGGGCAATTAGTTCATCCATGTCAAACGGCTTAACGAGGTAGTCGTCGCCGCCGGCCCGTAAGCCCTCGACTCTATGGCTAACCTCGCCAAGCGCCGATAAAACAAGCACTGGAACTCTTAGGCTTTGCATTCGAATCTCTCGGATAAAATCAATACCGTCGCCGTCCGGTAGCATTCGATCCAGCACCACCACGGCAAAGTTGTCCAAACCTAACTGCGCCCGAGCGCTCGCGAGTGTATCTACATACACACACGAGTAACCGGCTCGGTGAAATTCACCATGCAGATATTCTCCAGTTTCATGGTCGTCCTCGATGACCAATATGTTCAACATAAAACTCTACTCGAACTGACTCGCACTAGTGCGTGACTTCCAGGAATCGCTAGTCGTTGCGTGGCGCTTCGATAGGACACTCGTGCATCCTTTGCTTGCCCGAGCAATAGGAACAGACAAGGTATCACGCCGCAAGTTCGCGCCCGTTTCATAAAGATATTGGGATAGACTAACGACTGATATACTCTCGCCCATCCACAATCAACTTAAGCCGTAATCTAATCCTGTGATGTACCGTCTAGCTGAGAAGCGTATTAAGAATTTGTCACTAGCGGGCGACGCTAGACTACTACAGGGCGGTTTAAGAGGCCTGGAAAAGGAAAGTCTGCGAATTTCTCGCGACGGATCAGTGGCGAGGACTCCGCATCCACCCGCATGGGGTTCACCACTCACTCACCCGTCTATTACAACGGACTACTCAGAGGCTCTAACAGAGTTAGTGACGCCGACTTTCACGTCTACAGACGATGTCGTCAACTGTCTAGATGAGTTACATCAGTTTCTCTACCAGAATCTGAGGTCCGAGGAATTGCTTTGGGCCGCCAGCATGCCGTGTGCGGTCGACGACGACGATGCGATCCCGATTGCGGAATTCGGCTCCTCAAATGTTGGCCGGATGAAACATATTTATCGAGTCGGGCTAGACTATCGATACGGAAGACGGATGCAGGCGATCGCCGGCGTTCATTTCAATTACTCGTTACCGGTCGATTTTTGGCCCGAGTTCCAAGAAGAAGAAGAAGACGCCGGACCGCTCCGCGATTTTATCGACGAGCATTACTTTGGATTGATCCGCAATTTTCATCGGCTTGGCTGGTTAGTCCCGTTATTGTTCGGAACATCTCCAGCAGTATGTAAATCGTTTCTTGCGGGACGCACCACCCGATTCAAAGCGCTCGATTCCGGCACACACTTTCTACCCTACGCCACTTCGTTGCGCATGAGCGATATCGGATATAAGAATAAAAACCAATCTGCACTTAAAATTTCATACGACAGTATCGAAGATTATGTTAGCAGTTTGCGCGCCGCTATAGCGACGCCATACCCGGAATATGAAGCCATCGGCATCAAGGATGGAGACGATTACGTACAACTAAATACGAACACGTTACAAATTGAGAATGAGTACTACAGCTTCGTTCGCCCGAAGCGAGTTACCCAGCCCGGTGAAAAACCAAGCGTGGCGTTGCGCGACCGCGGCGTCGAATACGTAGAAATCCGCGCCTTGGACGTATCCGCCTTCGATCCGAATGGCGTTAATCCTGATCAACTTCGATTTATGGAGGCATTTTTGATCTTCTGCCTGCTCGAGCAGAGTCCCGCGATCTCCGAGTCTGAACAACGCACCATCCAATACAATGAGTTGACAGTCGCGTTACGCGGTCGCGAGCCTGGCCTGCATTTATTGCAGCACAACAACTCGTCTAAACAACTGACGACGTGGGCTAATGAAATTCTCGACGGGATCGAGAACGTCTGTGCTGCTCTCGACTTTGGACGCAAGGAACCGAGCTACAAACGAGCGCTCGATCGTCAACGTCAGTCGCTAAATGACTTCGACCTTCTCCCGTCGGCGAAAATCTTAGCAGGCATTCGTGAATCAAAATTACCGTTTGCAAAATTCGCGCTCGATCTATCTGAAAAACACGAGCGCTATTTTCGCGAACGACAGCTTCCAAGCGAGCTAGCAGAGAAATTCAAAAAATTATCCGCTGATTCAATTGCCCAACAGATCGAGATTGAGGCGAGCGACGATATCGAATTCGAAGAATTCTTACGCCGATATTTCGCCGAATCGCCTAGTTAGAGATTCACCTAGAAGAACGGCCTGTGGAACTTTCCACGATTTTTGCCCACCAACTATTACGACCATTTCACAGAGTATCGCCCGATGAAACGACGCCATGTTCTTGCAAGCGCCATTGGCTTAATCGCGCTACCCATTCTCAGTTCCAAGTTCCAAACCGTCCGAGCTGCAACAAATTCTGCGTCGATAGAATCGATTCTATCGGGGTGGCGCAAGCTCCTCGCGGATTCGGCAACCGTCGCAAAAGATTCGAAACCGCTCGATCGAGATCCCTCAAGTTGGCGCAAGGAACTCCCGCAAGATGCGTACGAAGTGTTGTTTGAAGAAGACACTGAGCGGCCGTTCTCGAGTAAGTTAAACGACGAAAAGCGCCCCGGCGTATTCGTTTGCCAAGCTTGCGATTTGCCGTTGTTTAGCTCGGATATGAAATACGATAGCGGCACGGGTTGGCCGAGTTTCTTCACTACCATTCCGAATCATGTGGCCACGAAACGAGATTTCAAACTGATCTGGCCGCGTACGGAATATCACTGTGTGAAATGTGGCGGACATCAAGGTCATCTGTTCGAAGATGGCCCCGAACCCAGCGGCGATCGCTGGTGCAACAATGGACTGGCCCTGCGTTTTATTCCAGCAAACGACGTGTAAATTTAATCGAGATGTTCTAACGCGTAAATTGCAATTTCGGAATCTCTAGAGAGGTATACGCCGCCACCAAGATTTCGAAAGTAGCGCTGAAGCTTAGGTCGATACCAATCGGTCGTCCTAAGATTAACCGCAGAATCAGTTCGCGACTGGTCGCAATTTTCGACGTAATCCTCTTCCGTCAAAACACTGAAGTACAAGATGTCTTTGCACAAGGAATTGAAATTCTTGATCGCGGCTTTGGCTTCCTTATCGTTTAAATATTGAACGACGTCATGGCAAACGACTAAATCAAACTTCTCGGGCGAACTATATTCACTAACGGCTGCGCGCTCCCAACCGTATGTCACACACGCGTACTCACTGATATCTACACCGGTGTAAGTGGCTTTAGGGAAGCGGCCAAGTAACGGCAATTTTAGCGTTCCGACTCCGCAGCCGAGATCGACAATCGACCCGACTTTCAAACCCAACAAACGGGTGTACGCACCTAAGTAGCGAGCCAGATTATTGAAGTAGCTCGGCTCAGCCACTCGCGTGTTGCGGTCGCCGTAGTAACGGGCGTAGTACGCTTCATCAAATTTCTTAACGTTCATTATTTGCCACGAAGATAGGTCAGCTCAGCATATGTTGATATTTTGCCGGCCGAAAGCACAAGTAGTTGGGTAGACGGTCGATAACCTAGTCGAGCGACAGATTGCAAACGAGTCTAAAAGATGTGTAATAGTTCGTCATTTCCAATCGATCATTAGGCTAAGATACTGATAATGTTTGCGATAATACTATAATCATTACTAGCCCGAGCCTGTAGGAACAACCCAATGCGATTTCCACAACTGTTAATTTCACCCAATGCACTGGCCTTTCTAATCCTGTGCTTCCTGAGCTTCGATGCAAGCGCCCTACAAATGGGACCACTAGATTCGCGTTCTAGAATCGGCGAACCATTAAATGCATCGGTCGGATTGTGGCTCAATTCGGAAGAGAAATCGCAGGCTGTGCGTTTAACCGTGTCGCCCGATCTAGCCTATCACCGTAACTCTGGACTTACGCAGATAGTCAATCAAATTGAAGCTCGCCTCGAACAATCTGCTAACGGAAATGCATTTGTTAGCATCACAACGAAATCCCCTGTAACGGAACCGATCGTTGCATTCCGGCTAAAAATATCAATTGGCAATAACGCGATAATGCGCACCTATGCCGCGGCCTTAAATCCGGCGTCGACTCGAGCGCAATCCCGAACGAAAGTATCGACACGACGAACGACTAGAACTTCCGCCAAAAAATCAGATCCGATTAATGATTCAACATACGTTGTTTCGAGTGGCGACACACTTTGGGGGATCGCGCGCCGGGTCAGTCGATCGAATACTTCGGCTGAGGTAGAGAAAATTTTTACAGCGAATCCAGACGCGTTCGTTAACGGCGATCGAAATAAACTGAAATTAGGCGCGAAGTTAATCCTGTCTCAACTGCTTGGTGCTACTTCTGGCCAAACAGAATCGGTGGTCTTGGAGACAACCGTGCCCGAAGCAATCGGCGTAACTGAAAACGTTTCTGTTGCCGCACAGTCTACGTCCGCACGAACTGAACGCACGGCGTCACACGCGAGTGTGGTCGACTGGAAGCTACGCAAGCCGGAGGTCGCTGCAGAGCTCGCCGCGCTCGAACAAAAATACGCTGCATTACGCGCACGTTTCAGCTCGCAATCCGTAGCCATCAGCGCGGCATCGATTATCGCAACTGGTGAAGCCCAACCGACGAGCACAGAGGCTGTAACTAATGATTCGCAGAACTCCGCTGGTTCGCCTGGTGTTGCCGCGACGGCGGCGCCTGAAAGCGATAAAATATTACAACCCGAACCGTCCCAATCGAATAGTGCCGCCGGCACCTTCGGCGCCGGTCAAAATGTCACTAATGAGGACATAGACATGGCGGCGGAGCGCGGAATATTCGCATCGATACTTTCCTCGACGTCGCTCCAGTATTCCTTTTTTATAATTCTGGCCGTTTGTTCTATCATCCTGCTTGGTTTCATAGCGCGAAAAGAATTACGCCTATTAGGCAATCGTCGAGCCGAGCATAAGTTCAAGACGCACGAGAAAACGCGTCGAGCTGAGGTGGCTCTTAAAGCGAAGAACCGAATCCAAAATGAAAGTAATTCGGGCGAAGTAGACGCAGCGCCCGACAGGGGTATTGCGACGGAGCTGTTGGGTGAAACCGGCTCATTGAAAGATACAGATGTAAAAGAGGCGAACATCGATATTAATATCGCGCACGGACGCTATGACGAAGCTGAGAAATCTTTGCTCGATGTTATTAGCGCCGCACCGCGAAACTATTCGGCAAAGCTGCGCCTAATTGAAGTTTATTACATGACGGAACGGATAAGTGAATTCTGCGCTCTGGCCGACGACCTTCAGAACAATCACCGAGTGGACATGGCGGACGAAGAATGGCGCAGAGTCATTCGAATGGGAAAGATAATTGCGCCGGACGAAGTGCGTTTCAGTGGGCCGAGAGCCGTAGAAAATTCACCCTATTCGGCATGAACCGTTAGCGCCTCGCAAGGTTCGTGGGGTTGGGCAGGGAACTAGTTCTGTCAACGAGGGACCAAGTTCACAACAAACCGATTGATTGGAATCTTGGATGCTAGCTATACGCGCGTACGTCGCATTGTTCGCCTTGGTCATTCTATCTGCTGGGTGCGCGAAGGATCTCACACCTCAAGAAGCCGCGAGCCACTTTTGGACCGCGGTGCAGAACGGAGACGCCGCGGAAGTTCGACGTTACATCACGGCCGCCGAAGCGCTCACGTTGAAGTCGCTTGATGGTGTACTGCCCATCTCGAAATCCGCATTCGAACGTACCGTGACTGAAGGGACAACAGCCTACGTTGACACGACCATCACTGTTACTAGCGACAAACCGCTAAATTTCCCCCTGAAAACCTACCTGATACTCGAAGATAAGCAGTGGAAGGTAGATTACGGGAAAACCATCGCCTCAGTAGAAACCGCCGGTAGGCTGGCGGGTGTTATTAGCAGAATTCACGAGTTCGGTACTGCGTTGCAGGAAGGAATTGATCGCTCCGTCAAGGAGTTCGAAAATACGCTTCCGCAGATTGAACAAGAACTATCACGGTTCGAAGACCAGATTAAGCAGCACGTCCCAGAGCTAAAAAAACGCCTAGATAAATTTGCTCGGGAACTCGGAGAATCCCTGAAGGATCTACCAGAAAACGAGGCCGATAAACCCCTACCCCAATCGTCGATCGCTTTGTAATGCATGCTCGATAAATATTAGGCGGCGACTGCGCATCTACAGAGGGATTAACAACGACGAGATCCTAGGAATCACGATATCAAAAGGCAGAGCGGTGCGGCCTTGCAACGTGAATGGACAATTTGCATGAAATAAAAAGCCCGTGCGGTGTGGTTGGGAACAGGAGATCGCCGTCTACTTACTTGCCACACCCTCGTACATGTAACCAAAAATGTTTGGCACCGCCTCGAGATAGTAGTTCGTTAACTCATCGATACTAAAGCCGGCCGAACGCACCAACGAATCAATTTCCCGATTTAGATGACATCCGTCGAAGACCCGACGATGAAGTGGTGTAACTCGGTCCTGCCAGCGTCCAACCCGACCGGCTGCGCTTAGCCCATGCTCTAGAAACAAGAGGCGTCCTCCCGGTTTCAACACACGATAGATTTCCTTCAGCGATTTTTCCACGTCTGCAAGGCTGCATAACGTCAGCGTTGTTACGGCGACGTCGAAGCTAGCATCCTTGATCGATAAGTTTTCGCAACGCTGCTTACGAGAATCCACCGGAAATTCCAAGTATTTAATTCTGCGACGGGCTATTTTGTTCATGCCCGGATTTGGATCGACGGTGGTAAGCGATCTGACTGCATCAGAATACGACAGAAAATTGGCTCCCGTGCCGGAACCAATTTCAATAACATGTCCCGCTGCCTTTTCAACGACCCTGTCCCGGATGGTCTCAATTTCTTCGCCTGTGACGACATTATCAATCAGCCAAGGAAAAATTTTCTCGCGGTAAAATCCCATGGGCAATAGGTGTCCTTACGGTGCTCCGGAATTTAGTGACGCCAAATCGGCACGCGCATCCAAATGCCCTTGCGCAGCTGCCAACTTGTACCATTTTAGCGCTTCGTCAATGTCGCGAGGCGCGCCGCGACCCGAGCGATACATATATCCTAGGCTGTATTGTGCGGACGCGTGTCCATTGTTCGCGGCCGCTAAAAACCATTGCAACGCTAGTTCGTCATCCTGTTCAGTGCCATTCCCGGTCCGATAACCATAACCGAGATTATATTGGGCGGCGGCGTATCCATTCTCTGCCGCTGCTCGATACCATTTGAGCGATTGTTCGTCGTCACGCGTCACCCCTTCGCCTAATGCGTAAGACATTCCTAGACTAAACTGAGCAACCGGGCTTCCTTGCTCCGCCGCGCGACGATACCAATGCACAGCTTCGACGTCGCTTTGCTCAACGCCTTCGCCAAACGCATGGGCCACACCCAAATTATATTGGGCGTCACGGTTTCCGAGGACCGCTGCACGTCGATACCAGCCGATACCGACATCGATATCTTTTTCTACACCCTCACCTCGAAAATACAGGTAACCGAGATGGGCTTGCGCTTCGGCGTTGCCGGCGTTCGCGAGCTGAGTGAAAAGTTGCGCCGCGAGGGCGAATTGACGATCGGCGAGTGCTTGTTTTGCGTCGTCAAGACTGCCAACAATTTCGACCTCAGGTACTTCGCCTTCCATCTCTGCTTTTCGCGGCAACGGTTTTTGGTCGATAGCTCGAGTTGCTTCTGGCGACTCGTCATCTGGTCCGGGAGTTTGTGTCGTCGCCTGCGAGTCGAAACCTGTAATTTCTCGGCTCGGCACTATACCAATCTGCGCGGCGCCCCCAAGAGCCGCTAACGCAGCGCCTTGTTGCTTCGTGACGGCGACACCTGTAGCCGTTAGTTCGAGACCTTTTTCAGCGGCCATGAGCGCTGGATCAATCGCATGATCAACGATTGCCGAGTCGAATGAGGGGCTTTGTTCGATAGTGCTTGGGGTTCTCGCGGTGACTTCCGAATCCGTTCCATCGCTTGGCACGCTGTTGCTTAACAATGGCGACAACACGTTAGCTTCGGCGATGTTGGCGCTTGGTAGGTCGACCGCTGTTTGTAGACCTGTCTCCATCATTGGATCAGGGTCACTAGTGGCATCGGTTAAACGATTAACGTCCCTTTGTTCGACCGCATCAGCTGACGATGACATTTCCTGGACGACAGCAGTTCCAAGCGACTCTCCAACGCTTTCGCTCGACGTATCAGAGGTATCCAACTCTCGAGATGTCTCGACGAATTCAGTTTCGGAATGCATTACTTGCTCGGCCCTAGTGTCTGAGACGCTAGCCTCAGCATCGCTTACCTGTGCCGCAACCAGCGGCCGCGGCGATTCTACATCGGCGCCCTGGCCGTGAGCAGATTCGCCCGGCAGAGCATTCCCAGCGGCTGGCTTTGTTGGAATTATCGCCTGAGGGGCGCGCGATAAATCCGGGACTGGTAAACCGGCTCCCGTATAAATGGCGTTTAGTTTTTCGTTCGCCGATTCGTGACCGCTGCGCGCCGCGTCGCGATAAAAAGTGATAGCCATCGCCTCGTCTTTTATGATCTGTGTGCCGTGCATATACTGCTCACCCAGTCGGTATTGCGCTTCAGCGTTGCCGAGAACTGCTGCACGGTGTAGCCACGCAATTGCATCGTCAGGACTTTTTTCAGTGGCACCGTCACGTGACACAATCTCGGCCAGGAGCATGGCAGACTCTGCATTGCCATCATTTGCTAATCGTTCAAGTGCCTCCAATCCGCGTTCGTGGTCTTCGCGTAACGTAATTTGCGCATTTTCAAAACGTTCGCGCAGCGCACCGTTGGCATTCGCATGCTTATCACCGATCACTTCAGACGATGCCGGGATTGGCGTAGTGGAATCCGTTTTCAGATCGACAGAAATCCCATGCTTTTCTGCCAGCTTCAATGCACCAACTTCATCGCTTGTGAGCGATTGCACGACGGGTTCGACTACTTCGAGGATCACAACGGCGTTTGCCCGCACAACCGTTTCGTCTTCAGATGAGTCCGGAATATCGTTTATTGAATCGGCGACTGCGAAATTCGAGTCGCTCTGACGTTCTTCATCTAATAGGTTGGTATTCGGTCGCATGGCTAGATTGGACGTAGTCGCGCCCGACGTTTCACCGTTTGGGGCCGTTGCTTCAATATCGAGTAACGCAGATAACGATTCTGTAGACCCGTGACTATCGATTTCCGGGTCGTGCGCGCCAGCGGCGGCCGGTTGCTCTAATTCAGACGATTCGAGTTCAGATTGAGTGTCAAATGTTGATTGCGATACAACGGTTACTTGGACGGGTTTGTCCGGCAACGACACGAAATCGGAACTTTCCGTTGTCGTGTCAGCCGCCTGGTGATTTGTCGATTCCGATCCGGTAGAAATTTTCTCTTCAGACGCTTCGCTTGCCGTTTCAACTAGGTCTAGCTCTTGTTGACCTTCTTCAGCGCTAGACGCCAGCGGCAGTGAATCGTTTGGCGTACTAAGATTCAGCCCGGCACGGATCATTTCCTCCATATTAGCTGTTGCGAGCGCATGACCTTGCTCAGCTGCGAGGCGGTAAAACGTTAATGCCCATGATTCGTCTTCAGGGAACCCTTCGCCAAGAAGATACATGTTGCCTAAATTAAATTGAGCTTCGGCATTTCCAAGTTCTGCGGCGGCCAGATATAAGTCTGCGGCTTTTTCGATGTCGCGACTCACGCCTTCGCCTCGATGATATAGCGCCGCTAGCCGAACCATGGCAGTCGGGTCGCCGGCATCCGCCAGTTTCTGTAAAACTGAGATTGCCGATCGATAATCGCCGCGCATGAGCGCCAAGTCGGCATCCTCGCTATCGCTTGCCAGCGCATGGAAGCAATTCAGGAGCATGAATAAACAGAGAGCAGACGATCGTATCATTGCATAATGCCTCCGTTGCATTGCCGCTACAGTGACACCGTCGGCGCGGAATTGGGATTGCGGGTCGGGACCGCCCAGACACAGTATATTGGGTCTTTAGTCGGTCCGCTATCTAGATGTACTAGCAAATGGTGAATACGCAATCGCAAAGTATGTCGTTTTATTACAACAATCGGTACTGTGGGGGCGAATCTCGGGCCGAACGCGAGATCCGAATTCGAGGCAAGATAGGATTACGTAGGTTAAATCACCGCACGCCTTCAGTTGCACGTGGATCTAAATTCTAGGCGCCGATTTGGTAGCGCAGTAGAATTAAGTAACGGATCGGCGCACGCAGGATTACCGAGAACCGCTTAAGATCGAAGACCAGTCCCCGTTTTTTGACGTCTACCACCGAACTTTGTGTAGCCAAGAACCACAATGTTCTTCCCGTTACTGGCAATGTGCTTCTGCTCATCCATGTCCTTCATCACCTTACCAACCATTTCGCGTGAGCAACCGACGAGACGGGCGAGTTCCTGGCGCGTTACACGCACTTGCATGCCATCTGGATGCGTCATTGCGTCAGGCTCTTCACACAAGTCCAGCAGCGTTCTCGCGACACGGCCGTAAACATCCATGAAAGCGAGATCACCAAGTTTGCGGTTCGTGTTGCGTAATCTACGAGCTATTTGCGACGTCATCGCGATAATCAAATCTGGATAGAGGTCCGTCAGGCTACGCAATTTAGCGTAGCTGATTTGCGCTATTTCACACACCCCGCGCGCTCGAACCAACGCCGTTCGACCGGCATCTTCATTGAACAGCCCGATTTCGCCGAAAAAATCGCCCGGATTCAAATAGGCTAAGACGATTTCGTGGCCCTTATCGTCTTCTAGGAGTACGGTAACCGAGCCCTCGATAATGTAGTAAAGCTCGCCGGCCGGGTCCCCTTGTCGAATGATCGCGGATTTCGCTGGGAACTGTCGGCGATGACATTGGGTTAGGAATTTCGCGATTGAGTCTTGCACAGTTGGGCTGGCAGCGTTCATAAGTCTCGTGCCTTCTAGTATCTAATGGCGAGCGCTAAATCGAGCGAACGCCAGTGTCCATAACTGGATGACCCCAGTGTAGTTAAGAGATCTAAGCTCAGATACCGATAAGTGCCCAAATCCGTTATATTTTACCAGATTTTGCAAACTGGGCCCGCATTAGGCCTCCAAACGTCGGCTTTTTATGGGTCCGTTGGGTGCCAACGATGTTCTTTAAACTGATATTCGAACTTCGACATTTTTCCAGAAGGAGTCCATTTGTCGTCTTTATACTCGAATTTCGGAAACGAGCGGGTCAGATACCCTTTTGCGATCTCAAACTGGTCGTATCCTTGATATCCCGTTGCTTGCGCGCTCGACAAACGCGCAACACGCGTTGAGTCGAATTGGAAACCGTTCCACTCGTGGATGTCTGCGGCGCCGATATTGCTACCATCGAGCTGGCTGATTGATACCACAATCTCAAAATCACCATCCTTATCAAGGTCGGTTAACCAGACATTGGTCACCAAGCCGTCGCGGTTAACATCCAGGCGCGATATCGTGCGGAGCTCATTGGCGACAGCAACTTGGTAGGAACGCTTGTCGTCGTACTCGGCGTCGCTGATTGTCACAGAAATACCCAAATTGTCTGCTTCAAAGCGCCAACGATCGGTCTCTTGTGCACCACCAATTCCGGGTACCAAGTTCGCGATGACGATCAGTATTGTGTAAATCGAGTTTCTTTTACCCAAAATCTAGCTCCAGTACGGTGGCGAGTTCGAATTAGCGGCGGCCCAAATTATGTGCAACCCACTCCTAGATCTTGGTGATGCACATGTCCGGCGCCGGATCTTGCGGCGCGAGAAAGTTGTTCAGTTGTTACAGATTGCCCGAACGACTCTCGCTAGACAACCAATTCACACACAAAGCGACTCTTTAAAACTGAGCGAGATCAATGAGAACCAAGCTCGAAGCGTGGGTTAATTGGTAAGACATTTGAGGGCTTTTCCTTGACTTCCGAACATTAGACGCTATATTACCTGGCACTACTCGATAGAGAGTGCTAACACTGCTTATTAAACTCTTTTAAAATCATAGAGTTAAATAGTAATTTGAGGAGAAAAATATATGAAAATCCGCCCATTACACGATCGTGTGGTGATTAAACGTACCGAAGAAGATTCAACTTCAGCCGGTGGCATCGTGATCCCGGACTCGGCTAGCGAAAAGCCTTCTAAAGGTGAAGTTGTTGCCGTCGGTAACGGTAAAGTTCTGGACAGTGGAGATATCCGCGCCCTAGACATCAAAGTTGGCGACAAAGTTCTGTTTGGCAAGTACTCCGGTACTGAAGTCAAAGTCGACGACGACGACTTACTCGTGATGCGTGAAGACGACATCATGGCAGTAATCGACGCCTAATTTTTTTCGCAACGTCAAACAAGTTTCAGAGGTAAAGATATATGGGAGCTAAAGAAGTCCGTTTTTCGGATGACGCCCGCCAACGCATGGCAGCTGGCGTCAACATACTGGCCAATGCGGTCAAACAAACACTCGGCCCAAAGGGTCGTAACGTCGTCCTAGAAAAAAGTTTCGGCGCGCCAACAGTTACCAAAGATGGCGTTTCTGTAGCGAAAGAGATCGAACTCGAAGATCGCTTCGAGAACATGGGCGCGCAAATGGTCAAGGAAGTTGCCTCCAAAACTTCTGACGTCGCAGGTGACGGCACCACGACGGCAACGGTACTTGCACAAGCAATCGTTCGCGAAGGCTTAAAAGCAGTTGCCGCTGGCATCAACCCAATGGACGTAAAGCGCGGAATCGATAAAGGTGTAATAGCCGCTGTCGCCGAACTGCAAAAAGTTTCCATTCCTTGCACGGACACGAAAGCAATTGCACAAGTCGGAACGATTTCTGCAAACTCCGATCACGCCGTTGGCGACATCATCGCAGAAGCAATGGATAAAGTCGGTAAAGAAGGTGTCATCACGGTAGAAGAAGGTTCAGGTCTGGACAACGAACTCGATATCGTCGAGGGAATGCAATTCGATCGTGGCTACCTCTCGCCATACTTCATTAATAACCAAGAAACGATGGGCGTCGAACTCGACGATCCGTTGATCTTATTGCACGACAAGAAAGTTTCCAACATTCGCGAACTGCTACCGGTTCTTGAAGCGGTTGCGAAATCTGGCAAGCCGTTATTAATTGTTGCGGAAGATGTCGAAGGCGAAGCGCTTGCGACATTGGTTGTCAACAACATGCGCGGAATCGTTAAAGTCGCAGCCGTTAAGGCACCTGGCTTTGGTGATCGCCGCAAAGCGATGTTGGAAGATCTCGCGATTCTCACGAACGGTACCGTGATCGCCGAAGAAGTTGGTTTGAGCTTAGAAAAAGCCGGCCTCGATGATCTTGGATCCGCTAAGCGCATTCAAATTACGAAAGAAGAAACGATCGTAATTGACGGTGCAGGCGACCAGAAAGCGATCGAAACTCGCGTCAACCAAATTCGCGCTCAAATCGAAGAAACATCTTCCGATTACGATCGTGAAAAACTCCAAGAAAGAGTAGCGAAACTCGCCGGCGGTGTTGCAGTAATTAAAGTTGGTGCAGCAACCGAAGTCGAAATGAAAGAGAAGAAGGCTAGAGTCGAAGACGCACTTCACTCAACACGTGCGGCTGTCGAAGAAGGCGTTGTGCCTGGCGGTGGCGTCGCGCTACTTCGCGTCATTGATACCGTGCGCAAAGTAAAAGCCGACAACTCCGATCAAGAAATGGGACTCAAGATTCTAGCCCGCGCATTGGAAGAGCCGATTCGTCAAATCGTTTCCAACGCTGGCGAGGAACCATCAGTCATCGTCAACTCGGTCAGAGAAGGCAAAGGTAACTACGGTTACAACGCACAAACTGGCGAGTTCGGCGACATGATTGCAATGGGAATTCTTGACCCAGCCAAAGTCGCGCGTTCAGCACTGCAAAACGCAGCATCCGTTTCAGGCCTACTACTGACAACGGAAGCCATGATTGCCGAAGCTCCATCGAAAGATGAGGGCGGCGGCGGTGGCGGTGGCGGCATGCCTGACATGGGCGGCATGGGCGGCATGGGCGGAATGGGTGGTATGGGCGGCATGATGTAAATCTGTCGACCATTAGCTCACGCTAATCGAGGCCTCGTCTATGACGAGGCCTTTTTTTTGCTCTTGAGAAAATGACCTTACCGCTTGCTGCACGCTCAATAGCGAATCGGCCTATAGGAGGGCAATCAATTACCGCCGCCTAACTTCAATTGGTCAATTTGCTACAAAATTTCCATTTTTGCGAAGGTCGCGCTTCTAACTAATAACTCGAGAAGATGGCCACATCTTGCTATTAAATCGGCGGTTTTCGTTAGCAGCAATTAAATCGAGCGCTAGTTAGTTCTGTCAATTCAATAACATATGCATCCAATTTGATTAGGAAACTAACAGGCCGATACTGGAGTCTAATTTAACAACGCAAGTGCTTAAGCGTGAAGCCGACGGCACCGATATAGCTAGACAACGACTAAAATTCTGAGAGGGTGTGAAAATGAATAACACTAGCCATCCAGTAATCGTTTCTGCGGATCTTCGTAGCTACTTCCAAGACGAAGTTCAACATGCTCTCGAAACTCAATGCGTCGTGCTCGAGAACACCACATGCCTTTATGTCGTCAATTTGCTAACAGCATTCGTACATGCCGGTAAATTATTCGAAGACGATGGCGACGGCCGACACTTAAAACCGCTTGCGCTTCATTATGCCGACGCGCTCAATGCTGAAAGCCTTGCTGAACGAAGTATCGCGCTGCGAAAGCTTGGCGACATCGCATTGTTTGTTTCGGGATTATTCGCCGGCAGCCTGAATCGCAAAATCGTCGACATAGACTATTACATCGCCATGGGTGGCAGTGCCTATGGATACGTTCACGACCTCGCCTCCCCGCGTGCACGAAATTCAGAAAATCAGCGCGTGTTCGGTGAGCTCGCAGAAAATTTTTCTAGACTCGTCGACGTTCTTGGCGAGGTCAGCGAACACAGTAACCTTCGGTCGAATAGCGACCTGCTGCGGCTCTATGATATTTGGTTGGATACCGGGAGCACTCGCGCATTCAACAAACTTCAACGACTCGGATTAACACCATCGTCTAATCACGGCAATGGTGTGACGCACTAGTTTTATCATTTCTTTGAATCGCTTGGACCGAATGAGCATTTTACCAACGAGGACGGTGACAACGCGCGGAATCGATCTCTGCGGGGCGCATTTAGAAGAGAACCGCAAACAAGCAGTTTTCTCGACTAAAAGATCCTAGGTTAATTCAAACTTGATCGACGAGGGTACTACGATGTTATTAACGCACCTGCAAGAGCAGCTTTCGCGCCTTTACGAAACGCCGAACGAGTACAACATTTACGATTTCTTGATCACAGACCAGAAATTGGCGGACGCAATTTCGCCACCGGGTCACGCTGCCAATGACGAACGACTACTGGTGTCACAATCCCACGGACACTTGGATATTTCGGTATACCTCAATCGCTCGACGTTGGCTCATTTGGCCGACGACGACCCACTGGAAATTTTACATGACGGAAATCTCGATGCGTTTATGCTTGCGATTGAAGGTGTATCGCATTTCCAGTATTTGTGTTGGAACGCGAGCTTCGATAAATCCGTGACTTTGCTCGAGCTCGAATTGCAGGCTGAAGTCGATAAGTACGTAACCGCTATGAGGTTACTTAGCACCCAGGGCAATGCTGCTGATGCAAATACCGTCCATACGCACCTGTTCGAAAAGGTTAGCTATAGAGGTGACTTAGCGCCGCAAGAACGAGCGCGCTATTGCGACGCGAATCATTACGCCGCTAAGTATTGCCGCGTGCTTAGCGAGCGCTTCCACCGCGACGTTAATCATGTAAATACTTTGAATGAGCTACGCCGTTTTTATCGACTCACTCAAAACGAAAAAATACGGCGAATCGAACATTCTCATTGAAATCGGAGTTGCACCGAGTTTGGTCGACTAGTCTCCAATTTTTTTGTGCAAATGGGGCATCGAATCCGCCTGCCCCGCTTTCATGTAGCGTTTTTCGTCGCCGGTTCGCGTGACGTTCTCGTAGACTCCGTTATCTCGTTTAACAAGCTTAGTGAAACCAACTTCCTTGAGCTTACTATTTCCCATTGGCACACTGATGCTAGGCGCGGACAAAACCTTGCGCACTGCTGCGACAAAGTCGGTGTCCCCTAAAGGGATCTGCGCGGCGTAACAAACCTCCCCCCAGGTTTCGAGAACCTGATCCATATGGTGGATCACTTCCACCGTCTGCCCGTTGTCTGCGCAAAAGTAATCGTATCTGGGCATCTCTTTAAACTCTCCGAAACCAAATTTCCGTTCAATGTGACGACGTGGATGCCGTCCGATGAACAGCTTAACCGATCGATTTCAACCCGTCGCGACGGTTTCCGCTGACCCCCTCGATAATTTCCCCATGCTCGTCCAAATTTGGATAGGGTCGCCGGTTTTTGCGGCAGTACTGCGCAACACTGGGATGCAACCATTCGAAGAGTAGCCGATGGTAATCATCATCGCAGATACGTTGACTCTCATACTGTCCGGCCGCTTCACGTTGACGCGCAGCTTCGTATAGGATTATTCCAGTAGCGACTGACACATTGAGCGATTCGACCATGCCGAGAAGCGGCACTTTGATCAGTTGGTCAGCCTGCATTGAAGCGTCATTGGACAGGCCATCCAATTCTGACCCGACAACAATCGCCGTCGGTTGTGTGTAGTCGACTGAACGAAAATCCACCGCGTCGTCGCTTAATCCGGCCGCTAGAATTGCAAATCCCATTTTCCGGAATTCGTCGTAGGCTCCGAGGATCGTCATGTGATGCTGCAACAACAGCCATTTTTCAGTCCCGCCAGCAGTCTTGTGCCCAAGCGTAACGTTCGTCGGGTCCGACGAAATCGCGTGAATTTCGCCAATGCCAACGGCATCGCAGGTTCGCGCGATCGCACCGAGATTACGCGTTTTGTGCAGGCTTTCCATGGCGATCGTCAGATCCGGCTGGCGCCGTTGCAACGTACTAACAATTCGTGAAAATCGTTCGGGACGCATATTTAACCCGTCAATGAATCAATCGACGCTTCCCAATGCTGCCCATCGAACTTCTCGATGTGCGCGACAGAGATGGTACCGGCATCTAGACAATGCACGTTGATGCTGTATCCATCGGGATGCGAGCGCGGTTTGTAAAATGACTTAATGCCACAAATCCGACAGAACTGATGAACCGCGGTACGCGTATTAAATTTGTAGTGCGTAATAGACTCCGCGCCTCTAATTAATGTGAAATCATCGGCGCGAACGATCAAATGCAAGTAGCCGGTCATTGCACAAATACTACAGTTACAATCTAGCGCAGTGAGAGTTCGAGATGCGCTCACATTGAACCGGACTGCTCCGCAATGGCAACCGCCAGCGTGAACTACCTTAGGGTCAGTACTCATCTGTAGCTATTTATTAGACTGAGCAATGGTCGCCCCGACCGATGCATACGTGGACACGCAATAAGGAACGCAATACGTCAATGCTATTTTTATCCAAGCGTTTAAATCGAGCGTATAGGGAATTAGCCGATCCCAGTTGTTGATGAACGCAAGGATGGTACCAACGATAGCTGCAACTTTAATGGAGCGGCGCGCGATGTCTGGTCGACGGGCAATTTGTAACCAAGTATCCATTTAAATTGGTCTCTCGTGTGTTCCATCATCGTCACCAACTGACAGATTTCTGGAGTCGTCATTGTAAGCGTATAATCACGAGATTGTGTGCCACACCGTCGATCTATGATTGCCCATTTGTCGCTTGTCCACACAGCCCATAGCCACAATAAATCTAGCACCCGATTTCAATGATCGATGTACGCCACTTAACATTTGAGTATCCTGGGCATCGCGCCCTTGATGATGTGAGCTTCACGATCGAGCGCAACAGCGTAACGGCTCTCGTCGGTCCAAATGGTTCTGGCAAGACCACGCTCATGCGTTGTCTTTGTGGTCTCGAGCAGCCGCTCTCAGGGAACATCGTGGTTGACGGTATCGACGTCGTGGATCAACCGCGCCAAAGCCACGAACGAATGGGCTATTTGTCAGATTTCTTCGGGCTTTACAACGAACTCAGCGTTCGCCAATGCATGCGCCACGCCGCTGAAGCCAACCGTGCATCCGGCGATTTAACCGCAGCAATCAAATCCACAGCCGAGAATCTCCGTTTGAGTGATCGGCTCGATCAGCCGGTCGGCGAACTATCGCGGGGCTTGCGCCAGAGAGTCGCTATTGCGCAGGCGATCATTCACGAACCGAAAGTACTCATACTCGACGAACCCGCCTCTGGACTCGACCCGGAGGCGCGGCACGATTTAGCGGAATTATTTAAACTACTTCGAACAACTGGAATGACCTTGCTCGTATCCTCGCATATCCTCGCCGAACTGGAAGCATATGCGAGTGAAATGCTCATCATCAGGGATGGGCGTATCGTGGACCAACAATTACTCACGACACCAACTGCATCGATTCGCCGATTACTGATCGAGGTTATCGGACCAACGAATAAGGCCGTCGAAATAATCGAAAAGCATCCCGAAGTGCGCATTGTCGATGCAACCGACAACCAGATAATTTGCGAGCTCGCCGGCGACCACGCCGCGCAACACGAACTGCTGATGCAACTTGTTAGTCGAGGCGCGAAGGTCGTCAATTTTTCAACGCGCGATGTGGACTTACAACATTCCTATTTGAATACGATCAGATCAGCGCTTAATACATGATCCTGAATCCGGAATTTCGCAGAAACCTGTTGCTCGAATGGAGCATCCATCGAATGGTTCTCGTTGGCGGTGCCACTGGCGGCATCCTCGCAGTAGCCGGCGTTTTCGGGACCAGCAACATCGTAGCCAACGTCGCACTCATCGTCTTTCTTTTCACCACCGTATTATGGGGTGCGCATCGGGCCGGTGACGCCATTCTCGACGAACTCCGAGAACGGACCTGGGACTCTCAACGCATGTCGGCGATTGACCCGTGGGCGATGTTGTGGGGGAAGCTTTTTGGCGCAAGCGTCATGCCCTGGTTTGCCGGGGCCATTACGCTAATTGTTTATTATTTCGAGCGACAAGGGCCAAGCGTTGGCGAGCGTCTGCAAATGATCTCGTTTTGCATCGCGGGCGCGATATTAGTTCACGCGCTAAGTCTCATCGGCGCGCTTGTTGGCACGCACCTCGATAAATTCGGAAAAAGCACCCTCACTTCCTGGGCCTCGGTTGGAGCGATGGCATTACTGGCGACTTATTTTTCGAACTATTTCGATGCGGATCAAAGCATCGTTTGGTATGGGGTGGTCTACGATCGCTTTGATTTTCTAACTATTTCGGTGTTCGCCCTCGCCGTTTGGATAACGTTCGGCGCGTATCGATTGATGTGCTCGGAACTTGCTGTTGCCACTTTCCCGTGGGCCTGGGTTGGATTCCAATTATTTTTGGTCATCTATTTTTCCGGCCGCTATCTCTCGCCAACTTGGCCATTGGCCCGTTCGCTGTCAGTGGTGGCCGCGGTCGGTCTGGCGACTTGCGCGTTCAGTAGTTATGTCGCCGCATTTGCCCTGTACCGGGATCCCCTAGCGTTTCGTCGGTTGAGAACCTACCTCACGCAGCGCAGTGGGTCGCGATTTTTCGAGAATCTGCCACTGTGGGTTGTTTCGATGAGTTTGGCCGCTATTTTCGTTATCGCCTGCGTGGCACTACATTTCACACCATTCTATTTTGAACATTGGCACGAGCACATTGGGCTCAGTGCGCTCGTCCTGTGGCTGCTTCCCGTTCGCGATATTTTAATTCTGTATGTGTTTACCTACGGTGAGTCGAAACGAAGGGTCGAGACATCGGCCATCATCTGTCTCGCTCTTTTGTATTGGGTTCTGCCGAGTATTATCGAATCGACCGGGCTGGTTAAAACGAGCTGGTTGCTGCGGCCACCCATGATGGAGCGACCGCTCTTATCGGCGAGCATTGTTGCCGCACAACTGGCAATTGTTGGGGTGCTATGCGCGATACGCTATCGCCAAAGAATCGAGCCGGTCGTCAATCTCAACTGAAAAGATGCTGACCGATCCGAAAGCCGGCAAGGTAGGTCCCGGCGGCCGACCCCAAGGTGCTTAGAAAAAACACCAGCAAGGTTCTTGCCACACGATTTGAGCGCCAACCTTTGAGACTTGACGTGTCGTTGCGCAACTTAGAAAAGTCGCCGACAGTCGGCTTACGAATATAGGCTTCCACTAAAGCGGTAACAAATCCTGCTCCAATCGTCGGGTTGAGCGACGTAATTGGCGCGGCCACAAACGCACTAATCACGGTTAGGATGTGCCCGCCAGCAATTGCCGTACCGAGCGCTGCCAATCCGCCATTGATGACGATCCATTCCAAGACCAAGGTCATGCCTAGTTCAGGACTGCGGTAAAAACCGATGCCAAAACCAACAAAAACGAGCGCCACAATTAGCCACGGTACAAATTTAATCCAACGGCGTCCGGCAGGAATCGACGACAGCTCCGTGACTACTTGTTCCGGAGTAGCCGTATCCGTCGTGGATTTCAAATCTGCCTCAAGACCTTTGAGGTGACCAGCACCAACCACTGCTAACACGCGCCTGCTATCACCGCGTGCGATTTGGCGGAGTTTCGCGGCCATGAACCGGTCTCGCTCTGCAATCAGCGGTTCGTAAATTTCCGCAGCCGTTTCGGCAAACTGCGCGAACGTAGTTTCCAAGAGATCTCCATCTTTGAGTTTTTCGATATCTTCCTCTTCGATTTCTTCATGCACGACGACGCTCGTGATCAGCCCCGAGAACAAATAGAACCGCCGCCACCATGGAACGTTTCGATAAATTCGCTTCAACGTCGTCCCGATTTCGCGGTCAATCAGCTCTAGCGAGCATTTGTTCTCTTTCGCCTGCTCAATTGCGACCCGCATTTCGGCGCCTGGCTCAATATCGAATTGATCTGCGATCCGCTGCTGAAAAGCCCCCATGGCTAGCATCGCGGTGACCATCGGCGCGCGGCCGCTGCGAATCACCTGGAACAAGTCCATGTTCTTCATGGCGTCCGGGTTTTCAATCGCCTTGAATCGGCTTTCGCATAATTCGATCGCGACGGTGTCCCATACGCCTGTCGATATTTCATGATGCACGGCGTCCGCGCTCGCTCGCGAGACATGCGCGGTGCCGAGCAATCGGATCGTCGTGTCCCCGAGTTGTAAATCAACGACCGGTTGCTTTGCGCTCACTTTTTTTCCATATTAATTAAGTTCTTGAGACGTCGACGACAAAGCCATGGCGCAACCAATTGCGTCCGAGCAACAATTTGTCTTTCGATCTAGTTCTATCGTTTAAGTTCATCAACACGTGATAGGCCTTGCCGTCATGTTCTACGGTGAGGTAGACGTGGTAGCGAAGTTCGCTGCAATCGGACGTTTGAATTCCGCGCACCTGCGCAATACTCGTTTCGATTCGCACGGCCTCGCCGAGGCCGTTTTCGACGGTAAACCGAACGTTCTTCCCTTCGTCTGCACGCTGTGGCGTTCCTGTACCGCCACTCACTTCGATATCCTGGGCGTTAATCGAGGATATTGTGGCGCCAGTATCTAGGCGGGCCGTAAATGCTAATTCCGCCTCTTGGATAATCACCGGCTCATGCGCTGCGAGAGGTAGACTGGTTGCCCAAATATAGCCAGTAAGAACACCGATCGTAGCGCCGAGCGCCCCTATCATAACCCGCAATTGGGTTTCGCTAATTACCATCCCTTTGAGCCTCACCACCACAATCACATGATATTTCGGAGACGCGTGAATATAACCGATTGATAGTCCATTCGCCGATTCATCGAGAGTTGCCCCACATTTGGTGATTCAGTTTTCATTCAGTCACGGTAACGTAGGGTAGGCCCGTCCGGATGCATATTGGAGAATCAAATTGGGTAAATATTTCGCCGCCTCGGTTGTAATGGGACTATGCGGGTGTCTGACACCAAATCCAACGGCGCCAGCCTTGGCTAATTCGGCCGCGCCGACGCCCAACCAGCAAATCGATTTGACGAG
>JBLFWZ010000008.1:0-49128 GCA_047611905.1 Gammaproteobacteria bacterium
TTCTCGGCACCCCGGAAAACTTCGGTTACATGTCAGGCGCGATGAAAGTATTTTTTGAAGCGGTGTACTACGACTGTCTCGAACGGACTCAAGGATTGCCGTACGGAACTTTCATCCACGCAGGTAACGATGGTTCGGGTGCGCTTTCAAGCATGACGCGAATTATTAGCGGATTGCGTTGGAGACAAGTGATAGAACCCGTAATTGTTGTTGGCGACACGCAGCCACAAGGGCTCGAAGCATGCCGGGAGCTTGGCATGAGCTTGGCTGCAGGGCTCGAAAGCGGAATTTTTTGACCGTAAACAAGTAGAATCCGCGGACCACGCAGTTGATAATGCGCGATCCCCAGGCAAAACCAGGTAGACGAATGACGATCGCCGATAGTACCGCACGGTTAAGCGAAGTTTCCGCACCGCGTCCTCCCGCTGATATTCGTAAATCCGCAATCGATCCCGATTTCTGGTATCCCGTGGCGAGAAGTAAACACCTCAAACGCGGAAAAACCCTCGCCGTGGCGTTCGCGGGCCAACCGATAGTTTTGGTGCGGCCAAAAACGGGTGAGCCGTTCGCACTGGAGGATCGGTGTGCCCATCGGCAAGTCCCCCTACACGTCGGACAGGTAAGTGGCGCAGGAATCAAATGCGGTTATCACGGCTGGACTTACGATAAGGACGGTAATTGCACCAACATTCCGTACCTGGATATGTCGACGCTCAAACCAAATTGCGTGCAGAGCTATCCGTGCCGTGAAGCTTATGGTCTCGTGTTTGTGTTTCCGGGTGCGGCAGACAAAGCGTCGAGCGTGCCATTCCCCGAACTACCTTCTGCCAGTGACCCGGCCTACAAGACCCGTTACCTCGATCGGCAAGTTGATTGCCACTGGTCATTCATGCACGAAAACTTGATGGATATGAATCATCAGTTTTTGCACCGAAAATTGATGGGTGGGGTGGCGACGATTTTCTTAGATGGTCGCAAGGGCGATACGTGGATGGAAGCCGACTACACGTTCAAGCGCCGCAGCGGCAAACAACCTCTCGGCGAAAAATTTATGCTTGGGAAGCGACCAGATGCAGCACCTGAGGATCGCGACTTGATGACAATACGTACTGAGTACCCGTACCAAACATTACAATTTTGGACTGCCGGAAGCGAGCATCCCGCACTGGATCTTTGGAATGTTTATATCCCGATCGACAAACAGCAGCGGCGCAATCATACCTATGGACTGATGATGATCCGGCGTCCTTCAACCCCTGGAATAATCAACCTCTTATGGCCGTTTATTGTCTGGTTTACGAATGGAATATTTGCGGAGGATCGCTGGATTTGCGAACTCGAACAAGCTGCGTTCGACAATCAAGGCGAAGATCAGAACAATGAAATATTTCCCGCGATACTCGATCTCCGCGAAGTGATCGTCAACAACGGTCGTCCGCTTGAGGGCTAGACTTTGCCGTGCGCGCGCGACGAAGTCGAAAACTAAGCCCTTTGCCAAGTTAAGGTACTGACTACTTTTGTACCGTCAGAACCTCGGATAGGTGGCGTTTTAAGGATAAGCTGCCCGTCAATGAATTCGAAATGGCGGACTTGGACGCCACCGACCCAACTCTGAGCTAACGACCCTTCGACATGATGGGTAATCGTGCGGTTGTCGATATCGAGCGTATAGGTGCCGTAATAACTCGTGTAGCCTTGGTACGCTGTTTTAAACTCTTGCAACTCCACCACGACTGGATTTCGCGAGCTAAAAGCTTCGCGCGATGCGCTCATCAATTGTGCCGACATATGACCTCGATCGTCATACATTACAAACCCCAAGGTGCCCTCACCCAGCGGGAACGGACATCTGCCGTTTTCCGTTTCTGCGTAGGAATCTACCAAGCGCCAAGCGCCGGCGAATACTTTTGGACTTATTTGCTGATCTTCCATCGACATATTTATATAGCTCCCAGGGTGAACGATTTATATGCCTGACGGCACGGGACGTGCTCTGCTCAAATTAAGAACTTTAAAGTGCTGCCTTTGTTTCCGGCACGCAAGGCATCTCGATGTTCGGCGAAATTTACTAATGAGAGCAAGCTAGCGCCGGCAGCCAACTGGTCGAGCACTCTCCGTTCAAGCCGTTTTGTTTCTTCAGCCAAGGGCAATAACTCCATGAGTTCTTCTATGCTCGCGACAATAATACCGTCATCGTCGCCGAACACGATGTCACCGGGATTCACTTCGATACCTCCGCAAACGATCGTCACTTGATGCTCACCTAATGCTTTCGTCGTGCCGGACACCGGTGTTACGGAACTCGCATAAACCGGCATATCGAGTTCTTCAATGGTGGAAATATCACGGCAAGGCCCGTCGATCACGATGCCGTGTAAGCCTTTGCGTTCGGCTTCGGTGGAAAACAATTCGCCGACAATTGCTGCCTGGCTGTCTTGGCTATCGATAACCAATACATCGCCAGGTTCGGCGTCTTCTAATGCGGTAATAACCGCGAAGAAATCCTCATGGCAACGCACCGTGTAGGCCTTGCCTAACAATTGCAGTCCGGATTGAACGGGCCGAATATCAGGGCTCATCACTCTAATTTGCTTATTAGCGTCCGCTAGTGCCGCGGGGTCGACAGCGGCGAGACGTTCGAATAGTTCTATATTGCTCACGTAAACTACCTCGGTAAAATTAATCGGCGTCTCAACATTGGGACCTGCCGAAGAGGTGGACGGTACATATTTGCGACAGACCATTAACAGCGCATTGAACGAACCGCACAAGTCAACTAGCGGTTGTGCGCAGCGTCTAAGAGCCTGTCGGACTTAGGCGTTCGTCATGCGGGAAAGCCCAGTTTGAGCTATTTTTAGTGGCCTTTTAAGGCGCATAGTCATGCTATTTAACGACAATGTGCACTGAACATGAACAAATCCGGCTTTTCCGCACGACTGCAAGGATGCAGAAGCTCGGGCAAAGCAGGAGCAGTTGCCGACCAGTCCATGGATGGACGAGGTAGAGCGAAGCAGGATGCCCGAACCGAATAGACCGCTCTAAGTCCGACAGGCTTCTAGGTTCAGCCAATCCTGCACAACCAAGTATTTTTCGTACAACTGGGCCTCGGCACTGCCCGTTTCTGGTTGCCAGTTGTAACGCCATTGAACGTTGGGCGGCAAAGACATGAGGATCGACTCCGTACGTCCGCCCGTTTGCAGACCAAACAAAGTACCGCGATCGTAGACCAAATTGAATTCTACATAGCGCCCGCGCCGATAGAGTTGGAAATCGCGCTCACGCTGCCCGTATTCGTGTGACTGTCGGCGTACGACGATCGGCAGGTAAGCCGGCAAATAACTATCGCCGACGCTTTGCATGTACGCGAAACATTGCTCGATGGGCCATTCGTTTAAGTCGTCGAAAAAAAGTCCGCCGATACCGCGTTGTTCGTCCCGATGTTTGATATAGAAGTAATCGTCACACCACTGTTTGTGGTCGGCGTACACGCTTGCGCCAAAAGGATCACACGCGGACTTTGCGCTCGCGTGCCAATGCACGGCATCTTCATCAAATCCGTAATAGGGCGTTAGATCGTAGCCGCCACCGAACCACCACACGGGCTCGCTCGATTCGGCTGTTGCGACGAAAAATCTAATATTCGCGTGGGACGTCGGCACGTATGGGTTCAAGGGATGAACAACCAGGGAGACTCCCATCGCATGAAACGCGCGGCCCTTTAAATCGGGTCGTTTGTCGGTCGCCGCTGGCGGCAAAGAGTCACCATGAACTTCTGAGAAATTGACCCCGGCTTGTTCGAATACAGCCCCATCACGCAACACCCGAGTGCGGCCACCACCACCAAGGTCGCGTTGCCAGTCGTCCACAATGAAACGCTCGGATCCGTCGGCGTCCTCGAGGCCTGCGCAGATCGCATCTTGCAGAGAAATCAAGTACGCGCGGATCTTTGGAATGGTTTCTGCAACCACATTTGCTCGTGTCATTATCGGATCTCTTCGACCTGAATTATCAATTGAACGTGTAATTTGCTAATGTACGCCGCCTCACCGTAATGAGCGAGATGGCATCGAAAATGAGCGCCCGCACAGCCACGATTTCACGTAACACGAACGAAACGCAAATCAGCGTTACGGTAAACCTAGACGGTACCGGAAAAAGCGATTTCGACACCGGAATACCGTTCCTAGATCATATGATGGATCAGATCGCGCGACACGGACTACTGGATATTGCGGTCAAGGCGAACGGCGATCTTGAGATCGATGCGCATCACACAGTCGAAGACATCGGTATTACTTTGGGTCAAGCCGTGCATGAGGCGCTTGGCTCGAAACTGGGTATTCGCCGTTATGGGCATGCCTATGTTCCGCTCGACGAAGCGCTCTCCAGGGTGGTTCTCGATTTATCCGGTCGTCCAGGTCTCGAATATCACGTCGCTTTTCCTCGCGCGACCGTCGGCGATTTTGATGTCGACTTGTTTCACGAATTTTTTCAAGGCTTCACCAATCACGCTAAAGTGACCCTGCATATCGATGCGCTGCGCGGTAACAATGCTCACCACATCGTTGAAACGATCTATAAGGCGTTCGGTCGTGCGTTGCGCATGGCCGTAGAACCCGATCCCCGTATGGCAGGGACGATGCCCTCGACTAAGGGTTCCCTGTGATGTGCATCAAACCTGCACACCGCGCTTTCGTGATTCCAACTCCACTCAGCGATTAGAATTCCGCGTTATGGAAAGCGTCGCCGTTATCGACTATGGCAGTAGTAATTTAGGTTCGGTTGCGAAAGCGCTGGAGTATGTCGCAAGCGCACGCCATAAGGTCATCGTCAGCAATGATGCGGAACAAATCCTACGTGCCGATCGGATCGTGTTTCCCGGCCAGGGTGCGATCGGTGATTGCATGCACAGTTTGCGTGGCCAGAATCTCATCGAGGCCATTAGTCGAGGGATCGCCGATCGACCGTTCCTCGGAATTTGTTTGGGGCTGCAGTCCTTAATGACTTTCAGCGACGAGAACAATGGCACGAAATGTCTGGATATTTTTCCGGGCAAGGTGCGACACTTCCGTCGCGACGCAGGACCCGGGGACGATGGATCGCCGCGCAAGATCCCGCATATGGGCTGGAACGAAGTTCGCTGGCGCAAACCGCACCCGTTGGTCGCCGGGATACCGTCAAACACGCGATTTTATTTCGTCCATAGCTACTACGTCGTACCTGAAGTTGACGACATCATAATGGGCGAAACGGACTACATTGATCCCTTCGTCTGCGCAGTGGCCTCGGCCAGTGCTTTTGCCACACAATTTCACCCCGAGAAAAGCGCCGACGCCGGCTTAGAAATACTGCGTAATTTCTTGCAGTGGGGCGGTAGCGATTCTTAGAGTCGAATAGCACTGCTACCCCCACGCGATGCGCAGCTTAGTTGCTACACCTCGCGCGCGATTGCGCGATAGCCGATATCTCGGCGACAAAACGCGCCTTCGAATGAAATCTCATCGGCCCGTGCATACGCGACTTGCTGCGCTTGAGCCACGCTGTCGCCGAGCCCAACAACGCATAGCACTCTGCCACCCGCATTGACGACGGCATCGTCATCTAGTGCCGTGCCTGCGTGAAAAACATAGGCATCATTGATCTCGCTATTGTCTAAGCCAGATATCGTATGCCCTTTGGTGTAATTCAGAGGATAACCACCCGAGGCAATGACGACACCGAGCGCGACCCTTGCATCCCACTCGAGTTGCACGGAGCTTGCGTTCCCCTCTAGCACTGCTAAGCATGCTTGTGCTAAATCCGACGTTAAACGCATCATAATTGGCTGAGTTTCTGGATCGCCAAAGCGACAATTGTACTCGAGCACCTTTGGCGCACCGTCGCTGCCAATCATCAGCCCGGCATACAGAAACCCTGTATAAGGCCGCCGATCGGCTGCCATCCCCGCTAAGGTTGGTTTAATAACTTCCTCAATAATGCGTGCGTGCAGCTCGCCGTCAACAATGGGCGCCGGGGTATAGGCGCCCATGCCGCCAGTGTTCGGACCCAGGTCGCCGTCATCGCGTGCTTTATGATCTTGCGATGACGCAAAAGGAATAACCGTCTCACCGTCCGTCATGACGATAAAACTCACTTCTTCACCGACCAAAAATTCTTCTACAACGATGCGCTTTCCAGCCTCACCGAACGCCTCACCCGACAACATCGAGCGCACCGTGTCGAGCGCCTCTGGATAAGTTTGCGCGATAACCACGCCTTTTCCGGCGGCTAGCCCGTCAGCTTTGATGACGATGGGTAGTGCGCGAGCGCGGACATAAGAACTTGCCGATTCGATGTCTTCGAAGGTTTCGAATTCGGCCGTCGGAATGCGGTGGCGTTTCAAAAAATCCTTCATGTACGCTTTCGAACCTTCGAGTTCGGCGGCTTCTCGACGCGGCCCGAAACAACGCAACCCCGCCAAGTTGAACACATTGACAACACCCGCGACGAGCGGCGCTTCAGGACCGATTATGGTTAACTCGATTTCTTTGTCGCGAGCGAACGTAACCAACCCGCTGATATTCTCGGCCGCAATATCAACGTTTTCGACTTTGTTCTCCATCGCGGTGCCGGCATTGCCAGGCGCTACGTAGACCTGACTCACGTTCTCGGATTGCGCGATTTTCCACGCTAAAGCGTGTTCTCTACCGCCGGCGCCAATGATCAGTACTTGCATGGGAAGAAAATCAACATCAGTGACGGAAGTGGCGCATGCCAGTAAAGACCATAGCCATGCCATGTTCATTCGCGCTCGCAATCACTTCTTCATCGCGCATAGAGCCGCCCGGCTGAATGACGGCAGTAATGCCAACTTCGGCGGCAGAGTCAATACCATCTCGAAACGGGAAGAACGCATCAGATGCCATCACAGAACCCACTACGTCCAGCCCTTCATCGGCCGCTTTAATGGCCGCGATCCGGGCACTGTATACGCGACTCATTTGACCTGCCCCGACGCCAATTGTCTGGCGATCCTTCGCGTACACAATGGCATTCGATTTTACGCATTTCGCTACCCGCCAGGCGAATAACATATCGCGCAATTCGGTCTCACTAGGCGCCCGTTCGCTAACAACTGTTAGCTCATCGGCCGAAAAATCATACCGAAACGGGTCGCGATTTTGAATAAGCAGTCCGCCGGTGACCCGCTTGTAGTCCCATGCCGGTTCAACCTTAAGGTCGCGAGGACCTAAAACCAGTAAGCGTAAATTCGCTTTCTTTGAACAAACCTCTTGCGCGCCAGTAGACACGGATGGCGCAGCGATCACTTCGGCGAATTGACGTGCGGTGATGAGCTCGGCGGTTGGCGCGTCCAATTCTCGATTAAATGTGATGATGCCACCAAAGGCCGAAGTGGGATCGGTCGCGTAAGCACGTTCATAGGCTTCGGCGACCGTTGCCGCCTCGGCGACGCCGCATGGATTTGCATGTTTCACGATGCAGCAGGCGGGCTCGTCAAACGCCCACACACATTCAATGGCCGCGTCGCTATCGGCGATATTGTTATAGGAGAGTTCTTTGCCTTGTAGTTGGACGGCGCCGGCGATTGAGCCCGAAGGCCGATCGCGGTCCAAATAAAATGCCGCGTTTTGGTGTGGGTTTTCACCGTAGCGCAAGTCTTGCTTTTTGCTCACTGTGATCTGCACGCGCTCAGGAAATTCCTGCGCTTGGGCGCGTGAACCGAAATACGCAGCGATCGCCGTGTCGTAGTCCGCCGTATGTGCGAAGGCCTTGCATGCTAATTCAAAGCGCGTGGTATCGGTAAGTTGCCCAGTCGATTCTTTGAGGTTGGCGAGAATCGCGGAGTAGTCGTCTGGGTCAACGACAATCGCGACATCACGATGGTTTTTTGCCGCGGCACGAACCATCGTTGGGCCGCCAATATCGATATTTTCGATCGCGTTTTCGAAATCGCAATCGGGATCGGCAACCGTCTTCTCGAACGGATAGAGATTTACAACCACGAGATCAATAGGGTCGATACCGTGCTGACTTAGCAATTCGTTGTCTTGTGGTCGTCGCGCTAAGATTCCACCGTGGATTTTGGGATGTAGGGTTTTTACTCTGCCGTCCATCATCTCGGGAAACCCGGTGTAGTCTGCGACGTCCGTTACCGCAACAGCGGAATCTCTGAGTAGTTTTGCAGTGCCACCAGTCGACAAGATATTGATGCCTAAAGCAACCAGCTCAGATGCGAATTCGACGAGTCCGCTTTTATCAGAGACGCTAATCAGCGCCGTTTTTAGTCTTTTCGATTCGGTCACTACCAAGGGGGGCCTTTAATTAATTCGGGGAGAGCTAACCGGCCTAGTTTTCCAAGCCGTACTTTTTTAACTTCTTGCGTAAGGTCGCGCGGTTTAAACCAAGAAAGGCTGCCGCCTTCGACAAGTTCCCACGCGTTTGCTTCATCACAACTTCGAGTAAGGGTTGTTCTAGTTCCGCCAATACGAGATCGTATAAGTTACTCGGCGGTTGACCGTTTAATTCATCGAAGTAACGTTCTAAACATTCTTTTACATGGACAGCCAAGGGTCCAGCCGAATTCGATGGATCCAGTCGTTCTGTCGGGACACCTTGACTAAGTTCGGAAGTTGCACTCATGCGGCCGCCACCCCTTGTGGGTCGTTATTATAATTTTCAATCAACGTTACTTGCGCTTGCGCTGTCTCGATTTTATTGAATGCGCGGCGAAATGGCTCGCCTTCAAATAACTGTTGCGTGTACCAACCAACGTGCTTGCGGGCTACCCGCGTACCGATCTGAAATCCATACAAGCCGTGAATCGCACTGACGTGATTCACCATCGTTTGCACAAACTCATCGATCGACGGCCGATCCACTTCGTTACCGTTAAGAGCCTGCTTTATTTGTTGGAAAACCCAAGGGTTTCCGTTCGCCGCACGGCCAACCATCAAACCGTCACAGTCCGTATGATCGAAAACCGATTGCGCCTCAGCGGCGGTTCGAATATCGCCGTTCGCGATGACCGGGATCGATACTAACTGTTTTATTTCCGCGATCGTGTCGTATTCGGCCTGGCCGTTAAAGCGGCAAGCTCGAGTGCGTCCATGGACCGTGAGTGCGCTGATCCCGAGCTCTTCGGCCAAACGGGCAATGGTTGGTGCGTTACGATGCTCGCGATCCCAGCCGGTGCGCATTTTCAATGTGACGGGCACATCGACGGCAGCCACGACAGCACTCAGTAACGAGGCGACTAAGGTTTCATCGCGCATTAGCGCGGAGCCAGCTAATTTATTACACACCTTCTTAGCCGGGCAACCCATATTGATATCGATAACATCCGCGCCATTGTCAGCACAATAGCGCGCTGCATCGGCAAGGAAGTGCGCATCGGCGCCGGCTATCTGCACGATCCGAATACCGGTGGTGTCTCCGTGATCGAGCCGGCGTTGGGTTTTGTCGGAATCGCGTAAGCGCGGGTTGCTTGCGACCATTTCCGACACGGCGTAGTCCGCACCGTATTGTTGGCATAAGCTCCTGAACACGCGGTCGCTTACACCGGCCATCGGCGCCAGGGCTATTGGCCGATCAAACTCGTAGCTGCCGAGACGAAACACTAGTTACGTTGACCTTCCGAAACCATCGTTTTTACAGAAAACGAAATCGTCGCGGCGTTTCCGCGCATCACCAGCTCGACGAGTTTCCTGAGAGTTGCTAGCTAATTTGCTGAGATATTTGTGTGGGTGCATGACCGTTACGGGACCGGTCTTATAGTTCTACCCAAGCACCGCTCGATAATAACTACATTCCATAATGGACGAAAGGGCTGAGGGCCGATCAGACTCACATTAAACTGTAAAAAGACCGCCGACGATTACGCTTTAAATGAAAATCCCGCGTAACGGAACAAGCGGTTGGGGTTTTGCTACAAAAATGAGAACTCGAAGCTCACCGCGCGACTGTCGACCCCGGCGATTTCTAGCACAATATACACGGGCTGACTAGGTGGCATGCCAGCCGCGGGATCGATGCTTTTGTCTAGATATTCTCGTGGTTCAAAACGCCGGATGCCGATCGCCTCTCCGGTTTGCCCATAGAGGCTAAGTTCGACGACAGGGTAACTGTTCGCTGTCATTGAGTGACACACGAGCGTTGCGTTGACGAGCAATGTATTTATGTATTGAGGGTGATCGCGCACATCGCGGGCGATTAATTCAATCGCCGTCGTTACATCCGTAGGCCTATATTCGCAGCCTAATTGCGTGCAAACAAATTTGTAGACGGGATCGACTTCGGGAAACTTCGCTAAAATTTCCGCACGCAATATCCACGCGACTTGCATCGCTAGTAGCGTACAAAACAGTAGTGCCAGAGTAATCCACATACCACCCAATGGAGAACGTCGTCGATCTAAGGCGGCTACATCTCGTCGCAAGACAGAAGGCACATCCGATAATTTATCCGCCGCTTCGCCAGGCTGCAGAGAATTTAAATCGTCTGTTCCAGGAGCGGTAAATAAAATCGCGTGCTCGGACTCCGGTAAACTTGCACTAGGTGCAGAATCGAAATCGGAAAAGGGTTCGGCGATGGAATTGGAAGGAGTGTGCGCCTGTTCAACCGGCGGCTCGGGGGCGGCGCTTTGCTGGTCTTGTTCGTGGAGTCCTTCTACAGAATCTAAGTTGATCGTGAGCGGTTCCGGAACGTCGTGAGGCCTTGTGAGATCGACCGCAGCGGCATCGTCAAAGCGCGCCCCTACGCTAGAAAATTCCTCAACAGTGCCAGGCCTCGCCTGCGCAGATGTAGCAACGGCTTGAGCCTTTGTTGCAAGTAGGTCGTTTGAATTTACGGACGCTTCGGTAGCGGTCTGCACCCGATCTACCGATGGCGATTCGGCATCCATTAATACGAAGGTCGGACCGTTTGCTCGGGCGAGTGGTGGGCTCGGCTCGGTGGATGGCAGTGTGTCGTGTTGCGCATCGATGGTTGCCGATGACGAGAAGTTTGGTTCGTCGGCTAGCCTGTCCAGTGCATTAAATTGCGTTGCGCAATCGCCGCATTCGACGAACCCTTGTGCGGCGCCCAGATCGGCCGCAGCGAGCCGAAAGATTGTTTCACATTTTGGGCATTGGGTTAGCAAGCACTGGTCTCCCTGTTCGCTCGGTTCAGCGGCTCCGACTCTGTCCGGCGACGAGCGCCCACTCATCGATCTGGACTCGCGCGTCCATCGCAAACGCGCCAGCGTAACTCGCGATAAGTTGCTCGACCTGATCTTCTAGAACGCCGGACAACACGATGTGACCGCCCGGGGATAACAATTCGGCGAAACGTTGGCTTAACCCGCAAAGCGGCTCGAGAAGAATGTTCGCGAGGATGATGTCGAAACCCGCATTGTCGAGCGCCTCAGGTCGCAACACTGAAATTTCTCCTAATCCATTCAACAGCACGTTGTCGTTGGCAACGCGAATCGCGTCGTCATCGATATCGACGGCGGTTACGCTCTGCGCACCCATTTTAGCGGCCGCAATAGCTAGGATCCCAGATCCACATCCGTAGTCTAAAACCTTCGCGTTGGCGACCAGCTCGTTTGTTGCGAGCCACTCCAAACACAGTGCCGTGGTCGCATGATTACCAGTGCCAAATGCCATTCCGGGATCCAAGCGAATTATACGGTCTTGATCAGCCGGCGGTTCGCACCAAGTAGGACACACCCACAATGTGTTTCCATAGCATTGCGGGCTAAATTGATCGCGCCACGACTCGTGCCAGTTTTGATCGTAGATGCGTGTTGTGCGCTCATCAAATAACGTCACGCCCTGAGTTTTCAAAAGCTCGCCCAAGCCACTCAGATCTGTTTCGACTTCAAACAAACCGCTGACTTCGCACATCGGCCACAACGGTTGTTGGCCGTCTAGTTTGTCAACGACCAGATGGCCTTCCTCGGCCGCTTCGCACGTAAGTGCTGCGGCGCCGAGTGCTTCCAGGCATTGTTCGACGATCGCGACATCGGCTTCGCGGACGCGACACAGAAAGCTCAGCCAAGAAGCAGACAAAATTATTCGCGCCGTCTACGCCAGCTTATTTTCTAGGTAGTGAATATCCGTGCCACCTGCGGCAAACGCCGCGTCATGAATAAGGAGTCGGTGCAGCGCCAAATTCGTGTCGATTCCCTCGATGACGATTTCGGTTAGGGCATTCGACATTCGCGCTAACGCTGCTTCACGTGATTCTCCGTGGGCACACAGCTTGGCGATCAGCGAGTCGTAGTAGGGCGGCACGACATAGCCGTCATAAAGGTGAGAATCAACTCGGATCCCAGGTCCACCCGGGGCATGGTAGTGAGTGACTTTGCCTGGTGAGGGACGAAACGATTCGGGGTGTTCCGCGTTCACCCGACATTCGATTGCGTGGCCGCGCAGACTAATGTCTTGTTGGCTAAATGACAACGGGTGCCCGGCGGCGACTAATAATTGTTCCTTCACTATATCGATGCCGGTGATGAGTTCTGTCACCGGGTGCTCGACCTGTACGCGCGTATTCATTTCGATGAAATAAAACTCGTCATCTTGATACAGAAATTCGAACGTCCCGGCGCCTCGGTAATTGATTTGGCGACATGCCTCTACACAGCGTGCGCCCATCCGCGCGCGGGTTTCTTCATCAATGCCCGGAGCAGGTGCTTCTTCAATTACTTTCTGATGGCGGCGCTGCATAGAACAATCGCGCTCACCTAAATGCACCGCGTTACCGTGGCCATCCGCCATTACCTGAAATTCGATATGGCGCGGATGTTCAAGAAATTTTTCTACATAGACCGCATCGTTCTGAAAAGCCGATAATGCTTCTCGGCGCGTTAAACCGATTGCATGCGGTAGAGCCGCTTCAGCATGAACGACTCGCATACCACGACCACCACCGCCGCCGGAAGCTTTGAGTATTACCGGATAGCCGATGGCGCGTGCGACCTTCATATTCGCTTGCATATCATCGCCGAGCGCCGCGTCGGAGCCCGGGACGCACGGGATGCCCGCAGCCTTCATAGTCTTAATTGCCGATATTTTATCGCCCATTAGACGAATGGTTTCCGGTCTTGGCCCAATGAAGATAAAACCGCTTTCTTCTACCCTTTCAGCGAAATCGGCGTTCTCCGACAAGAAACCGTATCCAGGATGGATCGCGACCGCATCCGTTATTTCTGCGGCGCTTAAAATTGCCGGTACGTTGAGATAACTGTCGCCCGGAATTGCGGGCCCGATGCACACCGACTCGTCGGCTAATCGGACATGCATTAAGTCGCGATCCGCAGATGAATGCACGGCGACGGTTTTTATATTGAGTTCGCGGCAAGCACGCAGAATTCGCAACGCAATTTCGCCGCGATTAGCGATCACTATTTTATCCAACATACTTTGGCAATGCTTAAACTAAATTCGATTAATCGATGACGAACAAAGGTTGTTCGTACTCTACCGGATAACCATTTTCCACTAGCACCGCGGTAACTGTTCCGGCGCGGTCCGACTCGATCGGATTCATAATTTTCATCGCCTCGATGATACACAGCGTATCGCCTTCCGTAACAACTTGGCCGACCCGCACGAATGCGTCACTTTCGGGAGAGGCCGCGTTGTAATAAGTGCCTACCATTGGGGCCGCGACGACGTGGCCGGCGTGGACTGGCGTCTCCGGCTCCCGCACGGCCGCTTCGATCGCTGCGGCGCTCGGCGCGGCGATAGGCGCAGCGGCGACAGGTAGGGCGGCAATCGGTCCGCGGCTGATCCGCACAGACTCTTCGCCCTCTTTAATTTCTATTTCCGCGATCCCAGATTCTTCAATCAGTTCGATGAGTTTTTTTACTTTTCGTATATCCATCTTAAATTTCCATCAAGCGTGATTAACCCTTGTTTGAGTTTCGAGCCGAGTTTACGGCGCTGGGAGCAACGTGCTGAGCGCCGCTTGCAACGCGAATTCGTAGCCTTGTACTCCGAGCCCGGAAATGACACCGACCGCGACATCTGACAGGTATGAATGGTGGCGAAACGCCTCGCGAGCGTGCACATTTGACACGTGCACCTCGATAAACGGGATGGCAACACCTAACAGCGCGTCTCTGAGCGCAATACTCGTATGCGTGTAGGCACCCGGATTGATGATAATGAAATCAACATTGTCAGGTTTTGCGCTGTGAATCTTGTCGATGAGTTCATGTTCGGCATTAGTTTGAAATGCATCAAGCTCGCATGCCACTTCTCTCGCTAAGTCCGCAAGGCGGCTCTCTAGCGAGGCTAAAGTCACGCGACCGTAGGTCGAGGGCTCGCGGTCCCCAAGCAAATTCAAATTAGGGCCGTTGAGTAACAGGATTCGCGCCATGGAAGATATTTTTGCGGCGAGCTGGATTAATTCAGTACTTAGGAAATTAGCACATTTCGCGACAAATACGAACTAGTTCGACACTAATGCGAACAATTCAAATTCTAGTCCACGACCGTTCGCGCTCCAACCGAACAGCATTTTGTTCAAAGAGAAGCGCTGATGAGTTGCTCGACGTCTGCTTCTTTCCACTCACCTTGATGGGTTTGTAAAACCTTGCCGTCGCGACCAATCAATACGGAAAAAGGCAGCGCGCCGATCGTATTGCCGAGCGCGCGCATGTATTTCGCAACGTTCTCTTCGCCAATCAACAATGGGTAGTTTATGCCGTATTCGGTCGCGAACGCTTGTACGGCCGCAGCCCGATCTAAAGCGATGCCAACGAACTGCACGTTGGCGTCAGCGTAACGCTGTTGCAACGCAATAAAACTTGGGATTTCTTTGCGGCACGGGCCGCACCAGGTCGCCCAGAAATTCGCCACCACTAATTTACCGGTCCATTCCGTCATGTGACGTTCTGCGCCGGTCAGGTCGGGGAAGGACCAAAACGCAAGCGCAGAACCGCTACCAATTGTCGGTTCGATGCTCGCTACCGGGGGCGCTGCCAGGTGTTCGGCCGGGTGCTGGGTGTGGTGCTGGACGTTTAGAAGATATCCGGCATAAGCCGCGCAAATCGCCAACGTCGCGCTCAAGATAAAAATGATTCTATTCTTGACGGTCATAGCAACGTGTTCAGATGTGCTGTGAAGTCCGCTGGTGGCATAAATCCGAGCACCCGTCGTTGACGAATTTCTTCACCTTGTGGATCGAAGAACAACACGGCCGGCGGGCCAAACAGCTCAAATTGTTTGAGGAGGGCCTTATCTGCAGCATCGTTCGCAGTGACATCGGCACGCAGCAGTAAGACATTCGCAAGCGCGGCTTGAACAGTGGCATCTTCGAATGTGTCTCGTTCCAAATACTTACATTCCACACACCAGTCGGCATAAAAATCGAGCATCGCTGGTCGGCCTTCACGGCGCGCTTGCGCTAAGGCAGCGCTCAGGCCGTCGGGTCCTTTAATTGCTGCAAATACGAGCGAGCGATGTTGTGCACCGCCGCCCGCAAGTAGTGGCTTCAACGGACGCAGCGGATCACTTGCACCGAGGCTAGCACCAACAATTAAAATCGCCCCGTATGCCAATAAGGTCAAACCGAGACCTTTATACAGGCGTAACCAGCCAGAATCCGCGCGATCCAGCTGATCGAGCGCGCCCATAAAAATCGCCGAAACGACAATTAACACCGCCCACAAAATCAAGACGATCGGCCCTGGCAAAATCCGTTCTAAAAACCAGATCGCGACCCCCAACAGCATAATGCCGAAAATTCGCTTCACGATGTCCATCCAGCGACCTGCGCGCGGCAGCAATTTTCCTGCTGAGGCGCCGACTAGAAGTAACGGCGTGCCCATCCCGAGCCCAAGTGCAAACAACGCTGTCCCGCCAATCAGCGGGCTCCCTTGATGACCAAGGTAAATGAGGGCGCCGGCCAACGGCGGTGCGACACAGGGCCCCACAATAATCGCCGACAAAACGCCCATCACTGCGACACCCGCAAACCCGCCGCCGTCTTGATTGCGACTGAGTTTATCTAGACGAGTCTGGATGCCGGTCGGCAACTGTAGTTCGTAGAAACCGAACATCGACAGCGACAAGGCAACAAATATTAGGCTGAAGGCGATTAATACACCGGGTTGCTGAAAACTGGCTTGCAAGTTATGTCCGAAGAGTCCTGCCAACAATCCGACCGCCGCGTACGTTGTTGCCACCGCAAACACGTAAATTGCAGATAACGATAATCCGCGTTTCACCGATATGGGCTGCCGCTGGCCGACAATAATTCCGGACAGTATCGGCACCATCGGAAACACGCAGGGAGTGAATGCCAACAACAATCCGAAGATATAGAAACTGCCCGCGATTGCCATCAGGGAGCGCGACTCCAGATCGGCCGCAATATCATCAGCGGATAGCATGGCGCTCGACCTGGCCACGCTATTGTTCGGCTCGGCCGTGGCCGCCGTTGCCGCGGGATTGATCGCAACATCAATGGTTTTTTTAATTGGCGGATAGCAAATACCGTCTTCGGCACACCCTTGGTAGCCAACCTCGATCGCGGCCTGGGCCGCTCCTGCAGTGGCTTGGTTAACTGGCACTCGGACAGCAAGGGCATGTTTAAATATGGCTACACGACCAAAATCGGGGTCGTCTTTCATCAAGCCTTCAGGACGATCGAGCGCACCGAGCGATACCGTGTCTGTCAACGATCGCGCCGATATTTTGTCGCTATACAGGTAATAACCGTCTTCGATGTCCCACTCGAGAATCAGCGCCCCGTCCGCCGCCGACCGGTGGGTAAACTTGAATGCCGCTTCGGGATCGAGAAATTCGCGGGCACCGCCGAGAGCGCCACTCGCATCACCACCTAACTTATTTAGCGCATCGAGGATGCCGGCGGACGAGGTGCCCGCAACACCCAGCAATACGAGCAGCCAGCTGCAAGTCAGCGCCTGTTTAAAGTTCGTCACGAAATTCATCTTGATGCACATTCGATAAGGACAGCGATTAATTCGTCGAGTTCATAAGTTGCACGTCTCGTGCGTCTATGTACGCTAGGGCGCGCGATGTCGTTGCTCAATTGGGTTTCGATCGTTACCGGCCGACCGTTAGTTGGTCTGCACCACCCACATCAATCTATAGGACGAGCATTGTAATCGGTCGCCCTGCGCACATATAGTGACGTATGATTCGGACCGGCATATCCCCGTTTGCAATACTTCTCATTGCGCTTTTGAGTATTCCGTTACTCGAAATTTATTTGTTGATCTCAGTGGGTCGATCGATTGGCGCCGGGGCGACCGTGCTTGTGGTCATTTTCACCGCGATACTCGGCACTTGGTTACTGCGCCAACAAGGGTTGAATACCCTCGCCCGCGTGCGCGGCGCGACACAACAAGGGCAGTTGCCGGCGATCGAGCTCATCGAAGGTCTGATTCTGCTGGTTTGCGCCGTGATGCTGCTGACCCCGGGCTTTTTTACAGATGCGCTCGGTTTCGTCGCCTTAATCCCGACCGTTCGTCGCCGTATGGCTGGTGCCCTGATGCATGGTTTTGTGAATCGCTCGGAGTTCAAAGTAGATGTCGGCGATGTTGGCGGCGCGCAATCTAATGTTATTGAAGGCGATTATCGGCGCGAAGACGCACCGTAACGCTTCGCACAATTGTTTTAGCGATTTGGGATATGCCACCTAAGATTGCCGATCTGCCAGCCATTCTAGGTATCGAAAACCAGCGTTGTCTTTCGAGCTTCATTGAGTCCTGCGACCGTTCAAACATCGATTACCGGGGTCTCGACCTCGACTTGGCGCAATGCGTTTGGGCAGCTAGTCCTTTCTGTGCAGCGCTCGCGGTTGCGGACCCTCTTTGGTTCATCGATGAATTTGTCAACGGTGAGGTCAGCGCCCACACCGCGAGTTTCTACACGGTTAACGTTGCAGATGTGCTCACAAATGCCGGAAATCCGGATGTCGCTTATTCTCGTCTGCGTCAATTTCGCAATCGAGAAATTGCGCGCATCGCCTGGCGAGACATCGCCGGCGATGTTTCGCCAACGGACATAAGCACGGAACTCAGCCATCTGGCGGACGCTTGCATAGAGCGCGGTCTGCGCTGGGCGCGCGACCAATTAAGCGAGCGCTTTGGAGTGGCGATAAATGCCGACGGGGTGCCGCTTGCGATGACGGTCATTGCGATGGGTAAGCTAGGCGGTCACGAATTAAATTTCTCGTCCGACATCGATCTAATCTTCGCTTATCGCGAGTCGGGCACGAGCAGCGGCGGTCGTCGTGAGATTTCTCATCAGGAATACTTCGACCGGCTTGGCAAGCTTCTGATCGGACTACTTAACCAGATTACAGCCGCCGGATTCGTGTTCAGGGTTGACATGCGTTTGCGCCCATTTGGGGATAGCGGGCCATTGTGCACAACGTTCGGCTCGCTAGAGCATTACTACCAGTTACACGGCCGCGATTGGGAACGTTATGCATTTATCAAAGCGCGCATCATCTCTGAGGATGCCGACGACCGCGAAAAACTAAGCGTGCTACTGAAGCCGTTTGTCTATCGTCGCTATCTCGACTATGGCGCGCTTGAGGCAGTGCGCGAAATGAAGGCGCTGATCAACGCGGAAGTCTCGCGCAAAGAGTTGCACGATAACGTCAAGCTAGGTTCCGGCGGCATTCGGGAAATTGAATTCATCGGTCAAACCATGCAACTCATTCGCGGTGGACGCGAATTAAATTTACAACATCGTTCAATTCTCAAAGTTCTTAAGGTGTGCAATGAGTTAGGCATCATCGACCGCGAGGACTGCAATGATTTAACGCAAGCCTACGTTTTCCTGCGGCGTAGCGAGCATCGCTTACAACAAGTGAATGACCAACAAACTCATCAATTGCCGGCCACCGAAGTCGAGCAAGCACGCCTTGCTTACGGCATGGGCTTCGCCAGTTATGGCGATTTTGAAACGACTTTAAACCATCACCGGGGCAATGTTCGACGCTGCTTTAGCGCATTGCTAAGCGCCAGCGAGCCAAGTGGCGATCCGGGTTCGGCGCGACTCGTTGCATCGCAATCACTGTGGCAAGCGAGCGAGTTAAGTGACTCTACTCTCATGGAGCTTGGTTTCGACAATCCGCATGAGATCCTGGAGATTCTTGAGCAGCTTAAACATCCGCGCTTCCAAGGACGGCTCAGTCAAACTGCGCGCGATCGCCTGAATGCCTTGATGCCGAAGTTGATCGACGCAATCGGGCAGCGCGCGCCCAATGCCAAGACCTTTCGGCGCATTGGTGATCTATTGCAGGCCATAGCCCGACGCTCCGTTTATCTATCATTGCTGACGGAGCATCCCGTTACTTTAAATCGACTGATCGATCTGTTTAGCGCGAGCCCTTGGATCGCAGGTCAGATCGTCGAGCAACCGCTGCTACTCGACGAACTCCTCGATCCGCGCGTGTTATTTGCGCCGCCCGCCGCCAATCAATTGATTGAAAAATTAGGCAAAGTACTGACACAATTCGATGAAGCAGACGTCGAGCACCTAATGGATGCATTACGTAACTTCAAGAACCAGCAAGTCCTAAGGGTAGCTGCGAGCGACGTCATGGATCAGTTTCCGGTTGCCGAGGTCAGTAATCAGTTGTCGTATATCGCCGGCGCGTTGCTGCACCACGCATTGCATATCGGCAGCAAACCCTTGGTCAACAAACATGGCTCGCCGTACTGCGGGTCTGAAACACATCGTTCGAAAGTCGGTTTTGCGGTCATCGCCTACGGCAAGCTTGGCGGATACGAACTCGGTTACGGATCAGATCTTGATCTCGTTTTTTTGCACGATGGGGCCGGCCAAAATCAAGAAACCGACGGACCACATGCGGTTGCAAACAACGTTTTTTTTACGCGCTTAACCCAGCGCGTCATTCACATTCTAGGTACGCGCACGGGTGCTGGCCGTGCGTATGAAATTGATACCCGACTGAGACCCAGTGGTGAATCCGGTTTACTCGTCACCTCCGTTGAGGCGTTTGTCGAATATCAGAAGAAAAATGCTTGGACCTGGGAGCATCAAGCTTTGATTAGGGCGCGGGCAGTTGCCGGCACGCTGGCGACGATGACCGCTTTTGAGCAGGGCCGCGTAGATATTCTCAGTAGCGCGCGCGATGCCGACAAATTGAAGGACGACGTCTTAACCATGCGCAGCCGAATGCGCAAGGAACTCGATCGCTCAGACGGCGAGCAATTCGACGTTAAACAAGGCGCAGGAGGTATCACTGATATAGAATTTATGGTGCAATACGCCGTCTTGCGATGGGCGAACCGGCATCCCGAATTACTCACGTTCACCGACAATTTGCGGCTACTTGAAGTGCTCGTTCGACTCGAACTTTTTAGTACCGAAATCGGCTCAAGCTTACGCGACGCTTACTTTGCCTATCGCGCCGAAACGCACCGATGCGCGTTACAAGAAAGCGACGTGTTGGCCGACCGATCGGCTTTTTCCGAACACCGCGATGCCGTGACGCGAGTTTGGCACGATACATTTGAACATCACCAACGAGATCGTTAGCCGCTGCCCAGCCGTTAACGCACGTAGGTTTAAAATTTAGGAGATCACAACATGAACTACGCCGATCAAGACGGCGTGATTTGGATGGACGGCGAGATGGTGCCGTGGCGCGATGCCCAAGTTCACGTTTTAACCCACACCCTGCATTATGGAGTGGGTGCTTTCGAAGGGATCCGCGCTTACCAAACGCCGCAAGGAACGGCGATATTTCGCCTCGACGATCATGTCCGGCGATTATTCGAAACCGCGCACATTCTGGAAATGAAGATCCCGTTTTCGCGCGAACAAGTTCGCCAAGCGTGCATCGATAGCGTCAAACAAAACTCCTTGGATACGGCCTACATCCGGCCGCTCGCGTACTACGGTTCAGAAGGCATGGGCCTGCATGCCGATAATCTATCCGTGCATATCTGCATCGCCTCGTGGTTCTGGGGCGCCTACCTAGGTACGGACGCCTTAGAGAAAGGTATTCGGATTAAAACCTCGTCGTACACGCGGCATTTGGTCAACAGCGCGATGTGTAAGGCAAAGGCGTGCGGAAACTACATTAATTCCATCCTGGCGCTTCAAGAAGCGGCGCGCGACGGCTACGACGAAGCCTTGCTGCTCGACAATAACGGAATGGTTGCGGAAGGTAGCGGTGAAAATATTTTCATCGTGCGCAACGGCGTGCTCTTTACCCCTGAACTGACTTCCGCGCTTGAAGGCATTACCCGCGACACCGTATTGCACCTGGCGGCGGAAGAAGGTTATGACGTCGTCGAGAAAGGCATTACGCGTGACGAAGTCTATATCGCAGACGAGGCATTTTTTACCGGCACGGCTGCCGAAGTCACGCCTATTCGTGAGTTAGACAACCGCGTTATCGGCCAGGGCATGCCTGGTCCGGTGACACAACAACTACAGAGCGCCTACCTTGATGTCGTTGAAGGGCGTCGAGACGGCAACGAAGACTGGTTGACTGTGGTGTGACAAATTCGTCTTAGTCTTTTCCGTTAATTTGGTGTCGTGACCAACGCTCCCGAAAGAATTATCGTTTGGCGATATTTTGATGGCAAAGCCGGTCACGATCGTCAAACCGCGGGCCTTGTCAGTGCATTACGCCGGATCGCGCCAATCCAAGCGCATGACCTTGCAGCACGCACGAGCCGCGTTTCGCTCTCCCAGACAGCGTTACGCCAATTACCTTACGCTATCGATCTTCCGGATCCCGATCTCATCATCGGCGCAGGCAGGCGCTGCCAATGGCCTATGCTTCAAGCGCGGTCGGCGCGCGGCGGAGCGGCAATTTATTTAATGAAGCCGCAATTTCCGCTCCGGTGTTTCGATTTGTGTTTAATTCCGCGCCACGATCAACAAACGAGCAGCGAACGCATTATCGTCACGGACGGCGTGTTAAACGACATCGTCGCGAGCGATCTCCAAGGCAACCAAGGACTGATCTTAATTGGCGGCCCGTCGGATCATTTCGCCTGGGACGCGGCAGCGCTCATTCGGCAACTTCAAGCCATCATCAACGCAAGCCCGACCAAGTCCTGGCTGATCAGTGATTCTAGACGGACACCGATCGAGACCATCGAAGCATTGCAAACTCTGCAAGGCGATCGAGTGGGTTTTACTCGACACCTCGAGTCTGGCAGTACTTGGCTCGCTGACCAGCTCACCCGTTCGGACCAGGTTTGGATTAGCCGCGATAGCGTTTCCATGATTTATGAGACGTTGACGGCCGGACGGGCGATCGGCGTGATCGATGTTCCGGCCAGTCGGTCCAGCCGCATAACGCGACTCCTGCAAGACCTGGTCGCGCGCCGCATGGTAACCCCATTCGCGCGATGGCAGGCCGGCGAACCGTTGGCCTTCGACCAGCCACTTATGGAAGCAGACCGCTGCGCAAAACTCATATCTTCACGCCTGGATCGCTCGGCCCGGCGTATTAGTGCACGGGAAGTTTCCTAAATGTTCCGCAGGATAGCCGAGTGGCAAAGTTGAATTTAACCGTCATGCAACTACTCCCGGCTCTCGAGGTAGGCGGCGTCGAGCGCGGAACAGTGGAAATCGCGGCCGCCTTAGTTAAAGCGGGTCACCGGGCAATTGTCGTGTCCGCCGGTGGAAAACTCGTTAAAGAATTGAATGAACTTGGTGCACTCCATATCGAAATGCCAATTGGCGACAAAAGCATCTTGTCCGTGCGGCACATTAAATCACTACGTGAACTCCTTGTGAGGCAGCAGGTAGATATCGTACACGCACGCTCGCGGCTGCCCGCCTGGATCGGATTGCGCGCAATTCAAGGGTTGGAGGCCGACCGCCGACCGCGTTGGGTTACAACGGTTCACGGGCCCTATAGCGTTAACTTCTACAGCAAGATTATGACCAGCGGCGAAAAGGTTATCGCGATATCGAATTTCATCCGTAACTACGTCACACAAAATTATCCATCGCTCGCCGCCGATCGGATCAGCGTGGTTGCTAGAGGTATCGATCGCGAAGTCTATCCCTACGGTTATGAACCGCCCGGCGCTTGGCGGTCCAGTTGGCAGTCGCAATATCCGCAGTTCGAAGGCCGGCGCCTACTAGTACTTCCTGGTCGCATCACCCGGTGGAAAGGACACAGCGGATTTATCGACATGATCGGGGCGCTTATCGAACGCGGGCAGGCAGTTCACGGACTCATTGCCGGCGGGTCCTCCGGGTCGCGAGTTTCCTTTGAGCGCGAACTAAAAAATCTCGTCGCCGAAAAGAATCTTCGCCAACACCTTACTTTCCTCGGTAATCGCGACGACCTGCGTGAAGTACTGGCGAGTGCCGACATCGCTTATTCGCTAACGCTTGAACCGGAGGCTTTCGGGCGCACGACGATCGAAGCGCTAAGTCTTGGCATTCCGGTTGTCGGCTACGACCACGGCGGCACGGGCGAGATCCTGCGCGAGGTTCTGCCAGAGGGCTTAGTGCCGCCAGGCGACATTTTGCATGCCGTCGAAACGAGCGCTCGGTTTTTGGAAAAGCGTGCCGAGGTGCCTAGATCTCATCGATTCACCCTCGAGAAAATGCAAGCGCAAACGCTGGCGATCTACGAGGATCTTTATAACGACGTTCGTTAACCGCTAGCGTTCTTGTGCTGCAAGAACCAGGTTATGCCCCCCAGCGTTGGTAGTCGTAGCCGAACACATCATGCAAAAAATATTCACAACGTGAACTAAAAAAACTGCGATCGGATTCATTGAAAGCGCTGAGTGGATCATCGTTGGAGTGATTTATTTCCCCGGGCGGGCGAGCCGGATCGGCGCGTTGCTGCATCTCTGACTTGGTCGCACGTTCAACCCCAAGCACAATACTTGAATTCGCTAACGGGATACCGAGATGTCGTGTTATCTCGGTCAAAACCTGCTCCGGATCATTGCGCAGGGTTTCATACCGAACGAGATGAAGGTTGGATCCACTCATCGTTTTTATTGTCGACCAACTATTCAGAAATCGAAAACACCACCAGATATCACTATTGTAGCGACGCCCGGACGGGTCGCCGCGCAGATATTGCGAGAACGAAACCGCGTAGCGTGCCTGCCATTTAATGTAGTTTGAAACGAGTGATGCGCGAATATCGCGAACCAATACGATTGACGGCGGCAGCTTAAGCCAATCAATAACGAAGCGATTTCTTAGCAACAGCGGTGCAATCGTATGGCTACTGCGCAATAGCGGAATTTGTGGGTAGATCACCGGATCTTTCGAACCACCGATGATGTCATTCGCATGATTGAATTCCGGGCCCGGGATAGCGAAATGGTCGGCCATGGCGCTAGCCAGCATATATTTAAGCCAGTGCGTACCCGACTGATGCATGCTGAACAGAAGACCATCACAATTGCGTAAGCGTAGTAGTGAATAGTTGCTAAGTTCGTGTCTTAGGCGATGGAACTGATAACGATTTAACTCGAACCTCGACATCTATCGGTTCCTCATAACGTGGCTCAAGATAGTATCGCGTCTATCTGGCACCGTCGCCTGCCCGGCCCAAGTTATACTTGCACCGTCGATGAACGTTTTGATCATAAAACTCGGCGCACTCGGCGATGTCGTTATGGCGACCTCGCTGATCAGCGCAATCCAAAAAGCGCATCCTAGCGCTAAGGTAAGCCTGCTGACGTCGGCGCCTTTCGCGGCGCTGTTCCGACAGTGGCCGGAATTGACCGTGAAAACCACGCAACGCCGTGGTCTATGGAACACGAGGGCGACCATTCGATGGATACGGAGCCTTCAGTGCGATCGAATCTACGATCTACAAAGTAACGATCGGAGCGCAGTATTATGCGCGTTATCTGCGTGTCGCGAGCGGGTTGGCAATCATCCGCGATACCCTTATACGCTTCATCCGGGCTCTAGATGGCGGGGTCAGTCACATATCTACGCGCGTATGATTGAGGTGTTGGCTGCGGCAAATATTACCAACGTGAACTCTGTTCCGACCCTACCGGCAGGACCTGATGAGCGCGATTCGGTAAACCAGTGGCTCATCGATAACTCCCTTTCGAAAGAAAGTTTTGTTCTGCTGCACGCCGGTGCAAGCGTCACGCGACCCAAAAAACGTTGGCCATTTTTTGCGGAGCTCGGCTCGCGCTTGGAAGCGCTCGGACTTCGACCCGTGTGGATAGGTGCTGGTGCAGACGCAAAAATCAATCGAGAGCTAAGCAACGGCACCGGCGGGCTCGATGCGAGTGATCGCTTCACCATTATTGAGTTAGCCGAGCTTGGTCGACACGCGCGCTTCGCGGTGACGAACGATTCTGGACCGATGCATATTTTATCAGCCTCGCAGATCCCGGTCTTCGGTCTGTTCGGGCCGAGCGATTGGAGGCGCAATCACGCACTCGGCCAAGAAAGCTACGCGATAGCTGGAGTAGAATGCCTTGAACGATACAGGGGGTCCCGTAGCGCCGACTGCCTGCCTGATCTTTCCTGTGAGATGGTTTGGACGAAGCTTACCCAGTGCGGTGTGATCTAATCGGCTATCAACATACGAGGCGCCGATAGAGTTCTAAATATTGTTGCAACACAATTTCCTCGCTGTAGCTGGCGTTAAATTTATCACGGGCTGCCGCTGCTCGAGCCGCAGCTTTTGCCGGATCACTTGCTATCTCAACAAGCGCCTGGGCTAAACCGGAGACATCTTCAATATCAACCAGGAGCGCCGTGTCGCCATCCAATATTTCCGCCGGGCCGTCCGTGCGGGTAGCAATAATGGAGACGCCTAGGGCCATGGCTTCAAGGCACACAATGCCGAATGGTTCGTCACGCGAAGGTAGAACGAAGACATCGGCACGCGCTAAAACACTCTCTGGCGAAGCTTGCCAACCGAGAAAAGTAACTTTGCTGACCAAGTCCAGTTCAGCGACCTGATTTTTCAGCACGGTTAGTTCAGGGCCATCTCCAGCAATCTCTAAGCGAATGTCTGCGCCGCTTTGAACTGCCGCCGCTACTGCGCGGAGCAAAACGTCAAAACCTTTTTTATGCACCAACCTACCCAAAGCGACCACTCTTAATGGGTCGCCAGCTTGTGCTTGCGCGCGCGGCATAGGTGCGATCGATGAAAAATTGGCGATTTGCGAGATCTTGTCTTCGGTTACGCCGTTAGCGAGTAGATACTTCCGCTGTTTGTCCGTCGTCGGAACGAGATGATTGATGCGTCGATAATATTTCAAATTAACGTAATTGTGGGTTTTCGCAACACTAGGAATGCTGAGCGAGCGCGCAGCCCAACCGCCTAACTTTGCCGCACGCGCTAAGTGCGCTTGGACGATGGATGGCTTGAATGCCTTGATGTGCGATTTCAATTGCAACGCCGCCCAGTAGTCCCATGGGCCAAAGACTTTAATTGGACGAACCGTGATCCCATCGATGCGTTCAACATAAGCTCGTGCTTGCGCTCTGCTCTCACAAATCGCCAGGACTTCGTGACCACGCATGCTGAGCGCCGCACACAAATCGATAAACGATCGCTCGGCGCCGCCAAATTCTTTGCCGAGCATTATCTGAACAATTCTCATGAATTTTGTTCGGCACCAACTGCCGTTACGTTGCCCGAGATTCCTGCGAGATGGCTTAATAAACTTTTTGCGACTGCTTCAGCGGGTAGCGCACTCAGATCTTGATTAGGAGCCAACACAACAGCAGCACGTGAGCCCCATGGCCTATACCGATCGGGTTGGCCAGGGCCGAATACGGTGACCGTCGGCACGCTCAACGCAGCAGCGATATGGCCAAGGCCTGAATCGTTGCCGACGAACGCGGTACTGCCAGACAGGCAAGCGGCTGCTTCTAAAAGACTTGTCGTTCCTGCGGTATTTAATGTCGGTAGCGGCGAGAGCGAGCAAAGTTGTTCGCCGAGCGAAATATCTTCTTTCGATCCGACAACGATGACGCTGTCGAAATCATTGCTAATTTGCTGTAACAGTCCGGCGTAGCGTTCGACCGGCCAGATCTTTCCGGGCCAATTCGCACCTGGTGCTACAACAAGCCGACGGCCGTGCGGTAGCCCGCTTAGAATTTCCTTGGCTTTCGCACGTCCTTGTTCATCAAGCCACAATCGCGCATCAGGTATTTCCGTATTTGGCCCGATTATCGAACGCAAGGCGGTGAAGTGATGCTGGACGGCATGCGTCCCTGCGGACGTGCCGCGTCGTTTAATGCCGCGCTGGCCGCTACGGATAAATAGAGTCAGGATGGCGGATCGAAGGTCGACTGCGGCGTCGTAAGCTTGTTCGCGAAGCTTGACTATTAAATCGTAAGTACCCGGGATCCCTGCTCCCTTGTCTTTTATCAGCAGTCGACCGAGATACGGACACGGCAGCAATAGCTCCGACGATCGGGCGTCTGCGACGATATCGATCAGGTGATTCGGGTACGACAAGTGCAAGGCTTCAAGTAGCGGCGTTGTCATAACCAGGTCGCCGATGTTGCTTAGGGTGATAAACAATAGGCGTCGGTTTGCTAGCATGGAGTGGTCGTGTGAAGTACGGAAGTTACTTCAGCGGCTACCCGATCAACCGGGATGAGCGACATGTCGGTGCCACCATAATCGCGAGCGTTAATCGCGAACCGCCGGCCGTAGGGCGGTTTAAACTTGTGTTCACTCGTGTGTCCAAACAAGGTCACCAAAGGTCGACAGCCGGCGGCTAGTAAATGCCCGCCACCCGCATCATTCGCAACCCCGAGCGCAATCCGTTGTGCGAGCGCGATACTCAACAGGGCGCCTCCTGCACTCCTCGAACCCGCTGTCTGCTCCGGGAACAGCGCCTGCGGTAGTGCGCGTGCAATTTCCTCATGCATGGATATCTCCTCGGGGCCGAGAAAAAACACCGGTGTAAGTCCGTTTGTGCAATGTATTTTTGCCAATTCAATATATCGCCGTAGCGGCCAGCGCTTCGATTCTCCAGCTGATCCAGGAGCGAGACCTAAGTACTGTTTTCCCCCTGGGAGCAGCTGTGCCGCTAAGCGTTCGTTTGCTTCACCGACGTCTATGATCGGATTTATTTCTAGTTCACGGCCGGCTGCGAGTTCTCCTAGAGTACGTAGTTGTTCGAAAACTGAGTCCGGGTAACCTACACCCGGTAGCGGTCGTCGATCCGAGAAGCGAAATTTAGCCGCCGGCGAGATAAACAATCGATGGCTTATACGCTTCAATAATATTGCGCTACGTACTTTGGGTTCGGTTGCTAGGACAATATCGCTATGGCCAAACCGAGGCGGCTTCGACAACTCCCTCCAACTGACACCAAGATTAGCGCATTCAACAACATCATCAATGACGTTCGCAGCAAGTCTCGCCAACGCGCCATTGAATACACTGGTACGTAATCCAGCGACCCACACGAGGCGGTGATCTGGCAAGGCGTGCTTAAGGGCCACGATGACCGGCCACTTAATTAATGCATCTCCAATTCGGTCACCGGTTACGTGTACGAGCAACGAGGGAGCGTCAATAGGGCTGATAGGACTTCTCTTCTTTCAAGCTTGAACCTAATTTTTCGTTGATAACACGCTTCAAGTGCGCACGCTCGTCGTTCGTCTTATAAACGCGACGAGCTAGGTCTATAAATTCATCACCGAAGGATCTTTGCGCCTCTTTATTGCGGATATCATCTTCAATTACCCACAAGGTCTCGTTAATCGTTTTTAGGGTCAAGCGTTCTTTTTCTACGACTGAGCGATCGACACTCGAATCCATCCAGGCGCGATTAAGGATGGATAATTCTTGTCCAACGTTATCTAACTTCTCCGCTTCAAGAATACGTTCGAGCTTGATTTCTAGAATCGAAATCTTGTCGAGCAGTTCGCCATAAGAAACATTAATTTGTACGGTCATTGAAAAAGTTTCGCGGTTTTTATTTAGATTAGATTGCTGCGCGAGCCGCAGTTACGCTTTTCGGTTACTTGGTTTCGGTTGGTACAGTTTAACGCTTTTTTTTAACCCGTCTGGGTTCGCTAAAGGTAGAGTTCCAAGTTAAACTGGGCAACGCGAGTCGTCCGAGAGCTCATTCTAAGTCGGCCGGTAGCGCGGTTCAGATTTGATATGAAATACGCTTGCCGGGTCGGTGAACTGTACGAAGATTGCGCTTTAAGGTCTACGTAGTGACTTTTTAAAGCTTATTGCCGAGCTGGCTACCGTTTCCCGTAATATACATACACCTCAGGGTGGTGAGTAAATTACTGAGTCTACGAGATGAATTGCCCTCTCGTTGACTGATTTTCCTGCCCATTTCGCCCTAGGTATTTGATCTGGTTTTAAGTACTTTGCTCATAAATCATCCGAAATCCGTATTGCTGTTCGTTGCTGTGCTTTTTCAATGCGTGCTAGGCGGATCTGCGTTGGCGCAAGACGCTAAATCGTTATTCAGCGAATACGGCAACCGCATATATCAGATCCGCATTATCGACCGAAGCTCAGGTAAACAGACGGGTCTCGGATCGGGGTTCTTGGTGGATACGGCCGGGCACGTCATCACTAATTACCACGTCATTTCCGCCTATACCCATCACCCAGATCGTTTCGATATCGAGTTCGTTAGTCACGCCGGCGATAAAGGCGCCTTAGCGCTCATCGATCTTGATGTCATTAATGACTTAGCCATCTTGCGGCTCAACGACCCGCCGGATTACTTCATAGAACTTGCCAGCAAGCTTCCAGAGCATGGAGAAGCGATATATTCGATCGGTAACCCTCATGACCTTGGATGGACAGTGATCCCGGGCACATACAACGGCATTGCCGCGCACAGTGTCTATGAGCGCATCCACTTTTCAGGGTCGGTAAATCCCGGCATGAGCGGTGGGCCAGTACTTAACGCCCAAGGCAATGTGATCGGTGTCAATGTTGCTACGGCAGGTAATCAGCTGAGCTTCTTGGTTCCGCTCAATCGACTCGCGGCGTTTATTAAAAAATCGGCAACGTCAAATTTCGACATCGCGACAGGTGATCAAGCCGTTGCCGAGCAATTGCGTAAGAACCAACGCTCGATGATCAGTAAATTGCTGGAAGATTCTTGGGACACAGCGGAGTTTGGCAGCGCCATCGTGCCTGGGGAAATTTCCGCCCAAGTACGTTGTTGGGGATATTCAGATGACGATCCAGAAATACTTTATGCTCATTCCGCGACGACCTGCAGTAGCGAAGAACAGATCTACTTGTCGAGCGAATTTACTACCGGCAACGTTGCCTACCAATTCAATTGGCTAGACTCTAAGGAATTAAACAGCACACGCTTTTACAACATGTATGCGGATAAATTTTCTAATGCCTACGCGGATAACGACGCGGGCAAAGAAGATGTAACCGAGTTTGTCTGTCATGACGGGTTCATTCAATCAGCATCGTTATCGGGCGCAGATGTCGTAACAAAAACAACGTTTTGTGTTCGAGAATATAAGAAATATCGCGGACTATTCGATGTCTTGTTTTTCGGTGCTTCGGTACACGAGCGTACGGCAGGCTTGATTAGTCACTTTACAATTGCTGGCATTGAACGCGACCTAGCAATGGCGTTTATGCGTAAATTTATTTCTAGCATTCAATGGAACTAGTTTTAGACGTCGTCAATCGTGCCGGACGTACGCTAGAGCGTCATCGCGCCTGTGGTTTACGATTAACCATCGGGCGAGCTTTCGACAATGACGTTATTTTGTCGGACGAAACCGTATCCCCACATCACGCGGTCATACAGTGCGCAGAGAACGGCGACATCGTAGTTGTGGATCTAGAAAGTTTGAATGGGACGCGAGCCGATATCCGCATCGGAGCCGGTGAGGTGGCACGACTTCATTCGGGCAACGAATATGTTTTTGGGCGACAACGAGTCCGAATTTTTGATACAAATCACCCTGTAGTACCGGCAGTAAAGATTGGCGGAGCCGATGGAATCGTCAATCGACTCAGTAGTGGTCGCTATTTGGCGTTAAGTCTTTGCATAGCGCTGGCCGTCGCAATTAGCCAACAATGGCTCAACACGTATAGACCCGTTGTGTGGGCAGAATTTGCAGTTGGTGTCTTCGGTGTGCTTGCGATTGGCGTCGTGATTGCAACGTTTTGGGCTATCGTTGGACGAGTGATAAAGCATGAGGGGCGTTTTCAGACTCAACTCACTTTGATGTTGATTTATCTCTTGCTGCAAAGCGCCATTGTTTCGTTTTATGAGTTTGTTCTATTTAATTCGCTGAACGAGTTGGCGAGTGTGTGCTTTTTCTTTGCGCTTAGCTTCAGTGTGCTTGCCTCAGTCTTTTGGTTTAATTTGCTTATTTCGACGCATCTAAATAGTCGACAACGCTGGCGATTCGCGACCGTGATGTCTGCGCTACTGTTGGCGCTATCGGTTTTCCCAGAAATTCTTGAGCAAACTGAATTTTCGGTCACGCCGCGATATATAGATGAAATAAAGCCACCTTTCGCAAGGATAAGCGGTGGCGAAAGTGTCGAACGTTTCATTGAAGAATCGTCAGCTTTATTCGATAAAACGAACCAAGATGACGACACATAGTCATATCATTGCGTATCTGATCGCGTTTTTATTTAGTTGACCTGGTTTGGAGAGATGTGCGGTGAAAAAGCTTTTTTACATGATCGCGTTGTTACTCGCGCCAATAGTAGCCAATGCTGAGGCAACCGGTTTCGAAGTAGACAAAACCTTAGAGGCGAACGCGCGAAAATGGGCCGAGGAGTTTGTTGTTTTCGCTGGAAAGCGCTACGACGTAAAACTTGATTGGTCGCATTCGAGCATCAAGGAACTTGATGATATTGTCGATGATTTACACACAACTTTTGTGAAAGAAACCCCTCCTGAGGAGCAATTAGTACCTGTATCGAGAGCTTTTGGAAGTTATGTGGCAGAAGTTTATCGGATATTGAACGGTGGTTCGTGGGGATGGGTCGAAATGACGGACGGATCGTTCCCAGGGGTTGAAACAACCAACGGCACCCGTTTTTTGCCGTTCGCTAAGGTTCTTGATCGGATCAAAACGGGTTCGGACCCCGACATTTGGGAGTACTACCAGATCCTCTATGTACGTTAGACGATCTATTTTCCGACGCAGAAGCTAGAGAAAATATCGCCCAGCAAGTCCTCGTTTGTATATTCGCCCGTAAGCTCTCCAAGCGCGCGAGCCGCCAGTCTCAGTTGTTCCGCTCCTAACTCCGGTTCAGCCTGGAATAGTTGGTCTATATCGATTGCTAGCGCACCCAAAGCCGTCTCTAAAGCGATGAGATGGCGCTGGCGTGCTAACACCGCATTGTTGCTGTCATCTGCAAGGTTGAAGTGGTCTAAAATTTCACGGCGCAGTAGGCCAATTCCATCCAAGTGTTTAGCCGACAATCTCACAGTGGTGCCGGAAGCCGTTTTTTGACTCTCGGCTACCAAGCCAGTGACGTCGATTTTGTTGCGCACGGTAAGTACTGGAATGTTTATTGTGCGGATGAATTCGATTAGTTCATCCGTATCCGCGTCCGTGACGTATAAGGCGAGATCAGATTGCTCTATTTTCTGCTTCGCGCGGCGCACGCCCTCTTGTTCTATTAAATCCGAGGAGTCGCGAATTCCGGCTGTATCGTGAATGCGAATAGATAAACCCTCAATACTGAGGTCGACCGTTAAGACATCTCTCGTTGTACCGGGTACATCTGTCACGATTGCACGTTGCTCGCCTGCTAAGGCGTTAAGCAAGGTAGATTTGCCGACATTAGGAAGCCCGATTATCACGGCATCGACCCCTGAATTGAGGCGCGCTCCTCGGTTGGCATTGGCGAGAAGCGTAACAAGTTCATCGCGGACCTCTGTCGTAGCACGGCTTAGACTGGCTAACGCAACGGGGGAGATATCTTCGTCTGGGAAGTCGATGTACGCTTCGAGTTGGATTCTAGTGAGCTTGAGTTTCTCTACTAACGATGTGACGTTTTTCGAGAACTCCCCGACCAGCGAACTGAGTGCTAGTCGCGCCGCACGCGTCGAACTGCTTTCGATAAGATCGGCGATGGCTTCTGCCTGAATTAGATCAATTTTTCCATTTAGATACGCACGCTCGGTGAATTCACCGGCTGCTGCCATACGTGCACCGGCGTCGATTGCAGCTTGCAATACATCGCGCGTTTGCACGATACCGCCGTGGGTTTGTATCTCTAGAACGTCCTCGCCGGTATACGATTTCGGTGCAGCGAAATAAACAACAAGGGCTTGGTCGATTAAACGTCCATCACCAGTTCGAACTGATCGAAGTGTGGCGATACGATTAGGCGGCAACGGTCCGATCAATTTATCGGCCAGCGCATCGAGTTTGTGCCCGGAGATGCGGACGATACCAACGGCGCCTTGGCCTATCGGTGTGGCAATTGCGGCGATTGAATCGTGAAATTGCACTAGCTCAGCCGATTGTTTTGGGGATCTATGTCTTTGTTGCGTTCTCGATGTTACGGGTAATGCTCCACTGTTGTGCGATGGACAAGACGTTGTTGACTACCCAATAGAGGACAAGTCCTGATGGAAAAAACATAAAGAAAATTGTAAATGCGAATGGCAGAATTTGCATTACTTTTTGTTGGACAGGGTCCATTGGGGCGGGGTTCAACTTTTGTTGGAACCACATGCTTACGCCCATAATTAACGGCAAAATATACAGTGGGTCTTTCGAAGATAAGTCCTGCAGCCACAATGCGAAAGGCGCCTGACGTAGCTCGACACTTTCCAAAAGCACCCAATACAAAGATATAAATACCGGGATTTGTACGATGATAGGCAAGCAACCACCCAGTGGATTTATTTTTTCTTCTTTGTACAACTCCATCATTGCTTGATTCATACGAGTACGATCGCCGCCATGGCGTTCTTTGATCGCGAGCATCTTCGGTTGGACTTTTCTCATATTCGCCATAGATCGGTAGCCGGCGGCGGACAGCGGATAGAAGCCTAGTTTAAGCAACATCGTTAAAAGAATAATTGCCCAGCCCCAATTCCCCGTAAGATCTTTAATATATTGCAAGGTGACGAACAACGGTTTTGCGATGAACCAAAGCACCCCGAAATCGACGGTTAGTTCGAGCCCTGGTGTGACGTCATGCAGAACTTCTTGCAATTTTGGGCCGATATATATCGACGATTTAAAATTTCCACTGTCACCGATTGCAACGGCTTGGCTAGGCCCCCAGTAACCGACGGCATAGCGCTCTTCATTTATAATGAGCGAATAGAAATGGCTTAAATTTTCTTGCGGAGGGATTAGCGCGCTAACGAAATAGTGTTCGAGTATTCCTACCCAACCAGCTACGACCTCAGAGTTAAGTGGTGCATCTTGTAGGTCATCGAAATCAAATTTTTCGTAACGTTTTTCTGGTGTCGATAGTGCGGCACCAGTAAACGTGTAGACGAGGCTCATTTTAGAGGATGGTTTAGCGCGCTGAAGCTGTTCGTAAATTCGTCCGTTCCATTGCTCTTGCGAAGCGTTGTTAACGATATACTCGATATTTATTAGGTAGCTTGAGCGCTTGAACGTATAGCGTTTTGTTACCTGAATATTTGACGTGGTGTTCCAACTTAGATCGACAACTAGCTCTTCGCTGCCATCGGCTAGTTTGAATTCGCTACTTTTTGCTGAAAACTGTGAACGGTGATCTGGAGATTCAGTGTTGCCCTTGATACCACCTTGGTGGATGAAAAATCGCGTTTCTGTTTGATCGAGTAATGCAAAGTGATTTTCCGGTGCTTCGACAGCTATCGGGTAATTTTTTAGTGACGCCTGAGTGATTCCACCACCAAGTAGATTAATTTTAACGTCATAGAAATCGGTCGACACGGATACTGTGGTTAGTGAATCTCCTGATGGCTCGAACGAGAGAGATGTAGTCGATGGAACTGCTGGTGTAGCCGATAAGCCGTTGTCACTGATAATCGGGCTTTCGTTTGGAATGGCCGGTTCATTGCGCGGTGTTGGTTGTTCTATATTGACTACGTTGTAGTCGCGCTGCCACGCTTCCCACAGCATCATCGCGGTTAAAGACAGCGCGATGACCAGGAATAAACGAGTGTTGTCCATTTTTTAACGTTCCGCTATTGGGTGAGAGCTCGTCGTTGAACAGAAACCTTAGGTCAATTTGAGCCATAGGTCGCGCAGTTCGAGAGACAGATATCGTGACGACTGCGTGCGTGTGTTGGTGGTCGCTTGAACGACGATGTCCACTGGCCTGATCGTGGTCGCGTTACATCGAAAACTTTCTCTTACTATTCTTTTTATTCGATTTCGATCGACGGCTTTCGCAGCTGCTTTTTTACTTATCGCGAGACCTAAACGAGGGTATGTCAGTTGGTTGGCCGTAACTGTGATCGTAAAGACGCGGCTCCGGTGCTTTTTTCCGGACGCAAAAGCGTTTTTGAATTCTGCCGGTTTTTTAGCCTAAGCGATTTGGGGAAAGACTGCCGAGAGTGGGGCAACGGATCGCGTTAGTCTGGCGTAAGGCGTGCTCGTCCTTTAGCGCGTCTTGCTTTCAAAATTCGGCGTCCTGCTTTGGTTGCCATTCGCGCACGAAAGCCGTGCCGACGGGCGCGCTTTAGTCTGCTGGGTTGAAATGTTCTTTTCATGACTTGAGATTGACTATTTTTTTACTTTTGCATTAAGGTTCGGGCTAGCCGAGGGCGAGGGATTGTACGCCTAGGAGATTGCTGGTGTCAATTTAAGCACGCGGGGTTCGGATTGTGGATAACGTGGAACAGGAAGCGTAAACTCGCGGGTCCTCGCGTTATCAAGCTTAAGCCAAAGGTATCTTCACTTGAACCCGGTAGTTTGGCAAAGATGCCTAAAACGACTCGAAGCAGAGTTAACCTCCCAGCAATACAACACGTGGATTCGACCACTACACGTCGTCGAAAATTCTAACGAACTTGAACTGTTTGCGCCGAACCGGTTTGTCTTAGATTGGATTCGAGATAAATACTCTGCTCGCATCGAAAATCTCCTAGCCGAGATCTCTCCCGACTTGCCAATTGCTATTTCGTTTTCTGTTGGTGGACCGGTCGTCTCGCTAGGAAGCAGGGAGCTGGAGGTCGAAAAGCCGGAGGCACTGACGCCTGCGCAGCCGGTGGTCGCGCGCCCAGTGCGGAGCACCAAGATGGTCAGTCGCCTGAAGAGCGATTTCACCTTTACGAATTTTGTTGCAGGGAAATCGAACCAGTTAGCCCGGGCGGCTTCGCTGCAAATCGCCGAAAACCCTGGAAAAGCTTATAATCCCTTGTTCATCTGCGGCGGTGTTGGCTTGGGGAAAACTCACCTAATGCACGCCGTTGGAAACCTAGTTATCGAAGGTCGACCGAACGCGAATGTCGTTTACTTGCATTCCGAGCGTTTTGTAGCAGATATGGTGAAAGGCCTGCAACATAATACGATTAATGAGTTCAAACGGTTTTATCGGTCGGTGGATGCATTACTCATCGACGATATTCAATTTTTCGCCGGCAAGGAACGATCTCAAGAAGAGTTTTTTCACACGTTTAACGCGCTACTCGAAGGCCAGCAACAGATAATTCTGACCTGTGATCGATATCCGAAAGAAGTATCTGGAGTAGAAGAACGGCTAAAATCTCGATTTGGTTGGGGACTTACTGTCGCTATAGAACCCCCGGAGTTAGAAACTCGGGTCGCAATATTGAAGAGCAAAGCCATTCAAGCTGGTATCGCGTTACCCGACGAGGTGGCGTTTTTTGTCGCCAAGCGATTTAAGTCCAACATTCGAGAGCTAGAAGGCGCGTTGCATAGGCTGGTAGCGAACGCTCACTTTACGGGTGAATCAATCTCCCTGGATTTTGCAAAACTCGCGTTAAAGGATCTGCTCGCACTGCAGGACAAGATGGTGAGTATGGAGAATATCCAAAAAACCGTTGCCGAATATTACAAAATGCGCGTTGCTGATTTATTGTCCAAACGCCGCACTCGATCAATTGCTAGACCGCGCCAAATTGCCATGGCTTTGGCGAAGGAGTTGACTAACCATAGTTTGCCTGAGATAGGCGATGCCTTTGGGGGTCGCGACCATACAACGGTGATCCACGCGTGTCGGAAAATTACAGATTTGCGGCGCAGTGAGCCACGAATTAACGAAGACTTTGTGAATTTAGAACGCATACTAACGACTTAGTAGGCTGTGGATAACAAGTAGACGAAATAAAGGCACTAACTTATCCACAAACAGCGCACAGGTAAAAATACGGATGATTCCGTGGATATACCGCAGTTATTATTACTATAACACTTTGAAAAAAAACCATATTTAATAGTTTTCACCAGATCTTCTAAGCCTAATAACAATAATCATTGGTAATAACCATATGAAACTTACTATTAATAGGGATGAGCTTTTAGCGCCACTACAAGCCATCAATAATGTCGTTGAACGACGCCAAACCTTACCGATTTTAGGGAATGTGCTGATCAACGCGGAAGAAGGCGGTGAGATCACGCTAACTGCGACTGATATGGAAGTCGAGATTGTTGTGAAGCTGCAAGCAACGACGGAAGTGCCGGGTACGATCACCGTTCCTGCGAGGAAATTTCTAGACATCTGTCGAGCACTTCCGGCCGAAGCGGTGGTGACGTTTACGATCCAAGAAGAGAAGGTAAAAATCCAATCTGGCCGGAGTCGTTTTCTGTTGGCCTCTCAACCGTCGGCCGAGTTCCCAAGCATTGGTTCTTTTGAACCGTTTGCAGAAATCGAATTACCGAGCAGTACGTTAAGTTCGTTGGTCGAAGGCACACAGTTTGCGATGGCCCATCAGGATGTTCGATATTACTTAAACGGCCTCCTATTTGAATTAAGCGCCGGAATGATTCGAACCGTCGCAACCGACGGTCACCGTTTAGCACTGTGCGATAGGAGTGTTGAAACGGACGAACTTGAAGCGCGCCAGATTATCGTTCCGCGTAAGGGAGTCGTCGAGATAATGCGAATGCTTGGCAATCCTGATGATCCTATGAAGATAACCATTGGCGGTAATCACTTAAAAATGACCACACCCACGCAATCGTTAACGACGAAATTAGTCGACGGACGATTTCCCGATTACGAAAGAGTCATTCCGAGAGCCGGCGAAAAGAAAGTCTTTGCAGATAGGGAGACTTTGAAAGCAGGATTAGCTAGAGCCTCTATTTTATCGAATGAGAAATTCCGCGGCGTGCGAATAGTATTGAGTAAGGATCAACTGAAGGCCATTGCACATAACCCTGAGCAGGAGGAAGCTGAAGAGGAAATAGAAGTGGAATACAGTGGGGAAGAACTAGAGATCGGTTTTAACGTATCTTATCTCCTGGATGTACTTACTGTTTTGAAGTGTCCTAAAGTTCGAGTCGATTTTATTGATTCGAACAGTAGCTGCCTAATTCAGGACCCGGATGACGAAATGGCTCGATATGTCATTATGCCTATGAGGCTTTAGCAGACCGGAATTTCAATCGTGCAACTGACCGCACTATCTGTCCAAAGAGTCAGGAAGGTTCGGGACTTAAAGATTTACCCGTCCACAGCTCTAAACTGCATCTGTGGTGCTAACGGGAGCGGTAAAACCAGCCTACTTGAGGCCATACATTTCCTAGCTACTGCTCGCTCGTTTAGAACTACGAAAGCCCGCGATGTGATTACGCATGGAGAGCAATCATTACTGGTCAATGGAGAGTTCATAGATTCGGCGGGACAATTGAACCGGGTCGGAGTAGAGAAGACTTTCGATCAAACTAGATTGCGGTTAAACGGCGATCCAGTGGTAATTGCTTCTCGTTTAGCTAAGGTTCTCCCCGTATTAAATTTTAATTCGGAGTCATTTTTACTGTTAAGCGGTGGTCCGTCTATTAGAAGGTCGCTGCTCGATCGATTGATGTTCCACGTGGAACATCAATACTTAGACACATTAAAAAGATATTACCGTGCGCTTAAACAAAGGAATATGTTGTTGCGGGCGCGACGTGGTCTTAGAGAAATTACGGCTTGGGACGACCAATTGGTGCCCGAAGTTGCTCAGCTGGATATTTGGCGGCGTAACTGCGTCGCCGCGATTAACCAATACCTCACTGCTTCACCAATCGGCGAACTCATCGGCAATTTACAATTAGAGTATTATCGAGGCTGGAACCGTGACACGGACTTTCTCGAGATTTTATCGATGAACGTAAACAGGGATCGTGAAACGGGTACAACAACCCTCGGACCGCATCGTGCGGAATTGAGGGTGAAAATTGACGATAAAATGGCAAAAACAGTCGTCTCTAGAGGTCAAGGAAAGCTTATAATAGCGGCGATAGTCGGTGCGCAAGCTAGATACCTTTCGGAAAATAGTATCGAAAAGCCGATACTATTAGTAGACGATTTAGCTGCAGAGCTAGATCGCTCGGCACGTCAAATTGCACTGGATTCGTTGTTAGGGACAGATTCTCAAATTTTTTTTACCGCGATAGATCGTACGGATCTACCAGACAAACTACTAGAGTCGGCAAAGATGTTCCACGTGGAACATGGGCAGATTCAACCCGTTGTCACCACTCAATAGCGACTAGGAGTTAATCATGGCTGACGAACGAACATATGACTCATCAAACATCAAGGTTCTAAAAGGCCTCGATGCCGTTCGAAAACGCCCTGGCATGTACATTGGTGATACGGACGATGGATCGGGTTTGCACCATATGGTGTTCGAAGTTGTCGACAATAGCGTCGACGAGGCGCTGGCCGGGCACTGTACTGTCGTGGATGTCAAAATAAAAGCTGATAACGCCGTGATGGTCTCAGATAACGGCAGGGGCATCCCGGTAGATTTTCATCAAGAGGAAAACGCCTCTGCAGCCGAAGTCATCATGACTACTTTGCATGCCGGCGGTAAATTCGACGACGACTCTTATAAAGTGTCAGGCGGTCTACACGGTGTTGGTGTTTCGGTCGTTAATGCGTTATCTCACCAACTACACTTAAAGATTTTCCGAGACGGATCGATATGGGAACAAGATTATCGAGACGGTGTTCCCCAGGAAACGCTTAAGGCAACCGGTTCAAGCGAGCAAACTGGAACAGAAATTACCTTTGTCCCGAGTGAAGCGGTATTTAAGAATATCGAATTTCACTACGATATTCTTGCTAGCCGGCTAAGAGAATTATCCTTTTTAAACTCTGGTTTACGAATAAACCTTTCCGACGAACGAACGCAAAAGACCGATACTTTTGAATACGAAGGGGGTATTAGCGCATTCGTCAGTTTTCTCAATACCGCTAAAACACCACTCCATGAATCCGTCATTCACCTAACTGACGAACGGGATGACGTGGGAGTGGAACTGGCGCTGCAATGGAACGACTCCTACAAAGAAAATGTGTTCTGCTATACCAACAACATTCCCCAGCGAGATGGCGGTACGCACCTAGCAGGTTTTCGGTCCGCGTTAACAAGGACATTAAATACTTTTATCGAGAAACAAGGTCTCGCCGCAAAGAATAAAGTCACGGTGACCGGCGAAGACGTTCGAGAAGGCTTGACAGCTGTACTGTCCGTGAAAGTTCCCGATCCTAAATTCTCGTCTCAAACCAAGGAAAAGCTCGTTTCAAGTGAAGTCAAAGGTGTGGTCGAATCTGTGCTGGCGGAGCACTTAAACTCTTTCTTACTTGAGCGTCCGCAAGATGCGAAAGTTGTGATGGCCAAGGTAATCGATGCGGCACGCGCCCGTGAAGCAGCACGTAAGGCCCGTGAACTAACGCGCCGCAAGACCGCGCTTGATATCGCAGGTTTACCTGGAAAACTGGCGGATTGCCAAGAAAGAGATCCAGCGAAATGCGAATTATTTATAGTCGAAGGAGACTCCGCCGGCGGATCTGCCAAGCAAGGTCGCCATCGACGTTATCAAGCGATATTGCCATTAAAAGGCAAAATTCTTAACGTCGAAAAATCTCGATTCGACAAAATGTTGTCGTCCACGGAAGTGGCAACGCTCATCACTGCCTTGGGATGCGGGATAGGGGCCGATGAATATGATCCAGAACGGTTACGCTATCACCGCATTATTATCATGACTGACGCTGACGTTGATGGCTCTCATATCCGGACTTTGTTACTGACCTTTTTCTTCCGCCAAATGCCTGAGTTGATCGAACGCGGCCACGTGTATATCGCGCAACCTCCTCTATTTAAAGTAAAAAAGGGCAAACAGGAGCGTTATTTAAAGGACGAAATAGAATTAGATCAATACGTCATGGAGCTGACAATTCAAGATGTTACGTTTGAAATCGACGGTAACGCGTTGCAAGAAAACAAGTTAAAGGAACTTTCGCAGGAGTTTCTTTTGCTAAGCGAGACGATGGTTCGTCTGAGCCGCCGCTATGACCCGTTGATTCTGCAAGTTATGCGCAGAGTGAAGCCATTAGTAGAACCGGAAACGAGTACATCAGAATACCTAGAGAGCTGGGCTAAAGATTTGTTAGATCTTCTAGTGTCGCGCTCCGAGAAGACGGTGGGCTTCGAAACAAACGTGGTGTTCCAGCAGCAGGATGTCTGGTCTATCAGCGTGACGGTTTCCTTGCATGGGTTGGATACAGAGCATGTCTTTCGTCGGGAATTCTTTTCGTCGAATGAATATCGGCGTCTATCTACCATCGGCGAAATACTTGATTCTCGTCAATCCGGCTTGGTCGTGCGCAAAGGTGATCACACACATCGCGCGGAATCCCTGCGTGATGGATTTGATTGGTTACTTCACGACACTAGAAAGACAGTTCATGTCCAACGTTACAAAGGCCTCGGAGAAATGAACCCAGAACAACTTTGGGATACGACAATGGACGCGGAAACACGAAACCTCATGCAAGTGCAAATTGAAGACGGGATAAAGGCGGATTTAATGTTCTCTACTCTGATGGGTGATCAGGTCGAACCACGGCGATTATTTATAGAAGAACACGCTCTATCCGTTACAAATCTCGATACTTAACGGTCTAGGCGGCTGCGATCGTCCACACAACTACCCGCTTCGCACCGGCCAGGCGGAGAGTATGTGCCATCGCCGATGCCGTCGCTCCGGTCGTAATCACGTCATCTACAATAATGGCGGTGTTGCTTTTTAATCGTTCATGAAAATCAAACGAGCCTTGCATATTCTTCCGGCGGTTGGCAGCGTTTAACGTCGATTGTGCCGGTCCCGATTTTCGTTTGTAAACACTCACTACCTCTATATGCAAGGAAAACTCTAGCGCGATTGGAAGAGCAATCTCAACAGCGTGATTAAAACCACGACGCACCATACGACGACGCGTTTGCGGTACCGGAAAGATCATTGCATCGTTGGGTACATTATTGCTTACCGCCAACCGTGTTGCCGCCAGTCGCCCAAGCAGCGCTGCACACGCAATATCCCTTCCATATTTGACTCGATGAATCAGTTGCCGGACCGGGTACGCAAAATTGAAACAAGCAAAAACATCATCGACGTACGGAAGATGTCTATTCCAAGGGATCATTCGCCAAGGTAAATCTGCCTCACAGGCAGAACAGATACCATCCACCGCGTTCCTCGTGGCACAAAATTGGCATAGCGTCTCAAGTGCGACGGCTCGAGCAAAAGATTGTTGAGCAATAACTAACCAGTTGTCACGTTTTACCGGGTCGATTAAAGTTGACAACCGGGAACTAAATTTCCGCATTCGATTTCCTTATCGAACAACCCAACTTGTCTGGAGAATTACCGTATGGCATCGGCCGTAAGTACGCAAGCAACGAACGATGAGATCGCACCAAACTTTAAGAAGCTTTGGGACCGCGACGAAGTCCTATTTTTACTTGAGCAGCCGCTAAATGACTTGCTGTTTTCGGCCCACACAGTCCATCGTGAAAATTTCGATCCCAATGAAGTGCAACTCAGCACCTTGTTGAATATTAAATCGGGTGGCTGTCCGGAAGATTGCGCATATTGCCCACAAAGCGCCCGTTTCGACACGTCTGTAGAATCAGAACCACTGCTAGATATCGAAGTCGTTCGTCGTGCTGCAATAGCAGCCAAAGCAAAAGGCGCAACTCGTTTCTGCATGGGCGCGGCATGGCGTTCACCTAAAGACCGCGACCTCGACAAAGTTATCGACCTTATTGAAGTCGTTAAAGATCTTGGAATGGAATCTTGCGTAACCTTAGGAATGTTGAAATCCGAACAAGCAACTCGTTTAAAACAGGCTGGTTTGGATTACTACAACCATAATTTGGATACTTCTCCAGAATTCTACGGCGAAATAATCACCACACGAACTTACGACGACCGATTAACCACACTCGATCACGTTCGTGATGCTGGGATCAACGTATGTTGCGGCGGTATTATCGGCTTAGGTGAGACGGTAAGCGACCGCGCCGGCCTCTTAATGAGTCTCGCCAACCTTCCGCAAGCGCCAGAAAGCGTACCCATCAACTTACTCGTCAAAGTTGCAGGAACGCCTCTAGAAGAAGCGTCAAGCGTAGACCCATTAGATATGGTCCGCATGGTCGCCGCCGCTAGGATCATGATGCCTAAATCTTACGTGCGTTTGTCAGCCGGGCGCGAGGGTATGGATGAAGGAGCGCAAGCACTGTGCTTTTTCGCTGGAGCAAACTCCATTTTTTATGGTGAGGAACTGCTTACCACCCCAAATCCGGCAGCCGATGTGGACCGTGCGCTATTTAAAAAATTGGGCATCCGCGCGAGCTCGCTCTAGCGCAGGCCGCCTCTTAGCATGAGCGCGTTGGAACGGCGGATAACGTCCATTATCGAGGAGACAAAAAAAACCAACCGCCATCGAAGCTTAGAATCATCAACCAACGGACAGGGCAGGCTCATCACCATCAATGGTGCCGAGTATCTCAATTTCATCAGTAACGACTATCTCGGCTTAAGTTCTCATCCAACACTTCGCAGTGCTGCCGTCGCCGCAGTAGAACAACACGGTGTCGGCAGCGGCGCCTCCGCGCTACTGTCTGGCCGTAGTTCGGTGCACGAAGCATTGGAACGGCGACTGGCTTTATTTATGCGTCGCGAGCGCGCGCTTTTGTTTTCTTCCGGGTATCTCGCCAACCTAGGTGTCGCTAGCGCAATTATCAATCGTACCGATCACATCTTTTCGGACGAACTAAACCATGCATCTCTAATCGACGCTATTAGTCTCACGAAAGCCAGCTACACGCGATATCGCCACGCCGACCTTGAAGATTTAGAAGACGGATTGAAAGCCTGCGAAAACCCTGTCCGTTGGATTATTACGGATACCTTATTCAGCATGGACGGGGACCTTGCGCCACTCGAACAAATTGCATCACTTGCAACCAAATACGATGCGACGTTAATTGGTGACGATGCTCATGGTTTTGGCGTCCTCGCTGGCGGTCGCGGTGCCGCGGCCGCATGCAAGCTCAACCAGTCCGAATTTCCCATCCAGATCGTGACCTTCGGCAAGGCTCTGGGAACGTCTGGCGCCGCAGTGGTCGGTTCAGCATCGTTAATTGACGCAATTATTCAGCGTGGGCGAACATTTATCTACGATACCGCGCCGCCACCAATGATTGCTGCAGCAACTTTGGCAGCCATTGAGCTCATCGAAACCGATGCATCTATCCACCAACGTTTGTGTACCAATATTGCCAAGTTCCGAGAACTGGCCAAAAACTTGCCTCTGTTAGATTCAAATTCTCCAATTCAACCGGTAATTATCGGTTCCGATTCCAATGCTTTGCTAGTCGCGGAGCAATTGCGAGCAACAGGGTTTTACGTACGTGCTATCAGACCTCCAACTGTTCCGGACGGTACTTCTCGCTTGCGTTTATGTATCTCCGCCGCACATAAAACTGAAGATATTGAAGCATTAGTCCATGCACTCGTATCGACGTTTAACCGTCTATAACGACCATGCTCGGCGAAGACAACACGATTGACGTTAGAAATGCATCGCGCGCATTTAGCTTTGCCGCCAAAACCTACGACGAGCACGCAACCCTGCAACGGGCCGTAGCAGATAATTTACTCGAGTCGTTGGATATCATAAAAATTTCTCCGCAAACCATCCTTGAAGTAGGTGCAGCAACAGGCTACTGCGCGCAAGCGTTAGCGAAGCGTTACCCGCGCACGCCCATCGTGTTGTTAGATCAGTCTCCAGCGATGCTCAGCCAAGCACATCGCAAACTAAACCGCTGGCGATCTCGAGAGCGCTATGTTGCCGGCAACGCAGAAAAATTACCCCTCGCGAACGGCTCCACCGACTTTATTTTCTCTAGCTTGACGTTCCTCTGGTGTAACAATTTAGATGCCGTGCTAGAGGAGTGTCACCGGGTGTTGAAGCCGAACGGCCTACTCTTATTTTCTAGCCTTGGGCCTGATACGTTACGAGAATTGCGCGAAGCCTGGTCCTCGGTCGAATCCTCGCCTCACGTTAATCTGTTTGTCGACATGCACGACGTCGGTGACTCTTTAATTCGTGCGGGCTTTGCAAGCCCGATCCTTGAATGCGACAAAACCATCGTGAATTACAACGACGTTAATGCACTAATGCGTGACCTACGCGGTACGGGCTCCGTCAATTCACTCAAAGGTCGGAAAAAGCGCTTCACTTCGCGACGAGAATTTGTACAGATGGCCGAAACGTACGAAAAGTTCCGTTCCAACAGTAAGCTACCCGCTACATTCGAAGTCGTTTATGCACACGCATGGAAACCCGAACGCGGCAGCCGCGCTCAAGACGGCAGCACCGTCGCAACTTTTCCCTTCGCGGATCTGAAACGCCGATGATCAACAACGCTATTTTCATTACCGGCACTGACACCGAAGTTGGTAAAACAGTCACTACGACCGGATTACTGAAAAGTATCGCGCGTTTAAATCTAACCGCGATCGGCATGAAACCTTTCGCCAGCGGCGCTGAAGCGACGAAGCACGGATTGCGTAACGACGACGCCTTACAGTTGCTGAAATTTTCGAATCCGAAATTAGATTATTCGATAATCAATCCGTACGTCTTCAAAGAACCGACATCGCCGCATATAGCAGCTCGCGCGGCAGGCGAAGAAATCACCTTAGATAGAATCGTCCACGCTTTCGAAATCTGCCAGCATCGTGCCGACATCGTTTTGGTCGAAGGCATTGGTGGCTGGCGTGTCCCCTTGAGTGAGAACTTACAAACGGTTGACTTGGTCCAGCGACTGAAACTCCCGACTATCTTGGTGTCCGGCCTACGTTTAGGCTGCATCAATCACACCTTGCTCTCGGCCGACGCAATCCTAAGCGACGGCATCCCACTGCTTGGCTGGATAGGTAACGCAATAGATCGAGACTACGCTTACCGCCACGAGACAATAGCTACCTTAAAACAACACATCGACGCACCCTTGCTCGCTATAACCGAGTGGTGCGAGGGTCTCGATATCAATAAAATAGCGGACGACTTGGATCCGCTTGCTCGAGAGCTTTGGCGATGAGCGGGTGCGTAAATTACACGGTCCCATTACCCACATGATCAGTGAATTTCCGGCAGAATTGGGGTGTGACGCAAAGTGGGTTATAAAACCCACTAGATCAATGTCTTGGCGCGAGGCAAAGATTTTCGTTGCGGCGGTAAGCGCGCTCAGTCTAGGAATAGGCTTGTGGTTTTTATGCCGGGGGTACCCATTTGTCCTCCCGTTTTCCGGCCTTGAGGCGCTCGCGGTCGCCATCGCTTTCTATATCGTCCTGCGTGACGGAGAGAATCGCGAAGTAATCTCCATCTTTCCGCGTACTGTTGTGATCGAAAAAGGTCGCTATGAACCGAACTTTCACGCCGAATTTGACCGAACCTGGGTAAAAGTCGTGCTCGCCCGATCGCCGCGTGGCTGGTATCCAAGTCGCTTATCGATCACTTCTCACGGTCGAGCAACGGAGCTAGGTAGTTTCCTTACTAATGGCGAGCGCGAGGCCTTAGCGATAGCACTGATTAACGCGATTGAGAAAAACCGCTAGAATACGTCGGCCGCGAGAAGTGTCGACGATACGGCAAGCGGATCAGGCCGGCTAAAAAATGATCGGCGTGAACGGAAGCAGGTGTAATAAGCTCAATAATTAAGACGAATCGAGAAACGCTAATCCGACGCCTATTTGTGCGGCGGGAGGCAGGAGGCAAGATGATTTCAATACTTAGAAAGTACCGCGCTGGTAGCACCTTAGGGTGGTTGCTGGCTGCGTTGCCTGGCACGGCGCTGGCAGATTGGGAACTCAATCTGATGAAAGGCGTGACCCCGTTTAGCCGCGAAATCTACGACCTCCACATGCTTATTCTGGGAATTTGCACCGTTATCGGAATATTCGTGTTTGGCGCGATTTTTTATTCCTTATGGGCTTTCCGTAAATCGCGCGGTGCCGTAGCTGCCAATTGGCACGAAAGCACAACCGTCGAAATTGTGTGGACGGTTCTCCCGTTGGCGATATTAGTCGGCATGGCCGTTCCAGCGACCAAAGCCTTAATCATGATGGAAGACGTCGCAAATGCCGACATGACCATCAAAGTGACCGGTTATCAGTGGAAGTGGCATTACGAATACATAGAGGATGGCATCGATTTCTACAGCACCCTGGCAGAAAATAGTAACGAAGCCCGAAAGCTAAATTCCGGTATCGACCCGACAACGGTTGAGCACTATCTATTGGATGTCGACAAGCGAGTTGTTGTTCCGGTAAATACGAAAATCCGCTTTTTAACGACCGCCGGTGATGTGATTCATGCTTGGTGGGTGCCAGACCTCGGTTGGAAGCGCGATGCAGTCCCCGGCTTCATCAACGAATCTTGGGCAACCGTCCTAGAAGAGGGCGTCTATCGTGGCCAGTGCGCCGAGCTATGCGGTAAAGACCACGGATTTATGCCGATCGTCGTCGAGGCGGTCTCGGAAGAAGCATACGTTGCCTGGGTCGAAAAAATAAAGAAAGAGGCTTCTGAATAAGCACGCGTACGGCGGATCGAGAACTGAAAATCCGCGCGACGCAACTCAAACAGTATTAACTTTTGAAGTGAGGATCAGCCAATGAGTGAGGCAGCAGCCCACGGCGAACACGACGAGCATCACGGCTATCATCCAAGCGGGATGAAACGTTGGTTGTTTACGACTAACCATAAAGACATCGGCACGATGTATCTTATTTTCGCGCTGATCATGTTCTTTATCGGCGGCGCGATGGCCATGGTCATCCGCTTGGAACTTTTTCAGCCCGGGCTTCAATTTGTCGATCCACAGTTCTTTAACTCGATGACGACAATGCACGCCTTGGTGATGATTTTCGGTGCTGTGATGCCGGCCTGGACTGGGTTCGCCAACTGGCTAATCCCGATGATGATTGGTGCGCCCGACATGGCACTACCCAGGCTAAATAACTGGAGTTTCTGGATACTTCCTTTCGCGTTTACGTTGCTGCTCGGAACGTTTTTCATGCCTGGCGGCGCGCCGGCCGGTGGTTGGACGATGTACCCGCCACTGGTACTACAAACAGGCGACGCGTTTCCGTTTTTAATCTTTGCGGTCCACTTTATGGGGGCTTCTTCTATCGCCGGTGCCATTAACATTATCGCCACCGTGTTCAACATGCGTGCACCTGGCATGACCTTAATGAAATTACCGCTGTTTGTTTGGACGTGGATTATCACGGCGTTCCTACTGATCGCCTCGATCCCCGTTTTAGCCGGCGCTGTCACGATGTTGCTTACCGATAAATTTTTCGGTACCGCTTTCTTCTCCGCGTCAGGCGGCGGCGACCCGGTGATGTTTCAACACATTTTCTGGTTTTTCGGACACCCCGAAGTCTACATATTGATCCTCCCTGCGTTCGGTATCGCCTCGGCAATTATCCCCACATTCGCGCGTAAACCTCTATTTGGCTACGCCTCAATGGTCTACGCCACAGGCGCCATCGCGTTTTTATCGTTTATCGTGTGGGCGCATCATATGTTCACCGTGGGCATGCCATTAGCCGGTGAACTCTTCTTCATGTACACCACCGTCCTTATCGCGGTGCCTACCGGGGTGAAGATTTTCAACTGGTGCGCCACGTTATGGCAAAGCTCGATAACTTTCGAAGTCCC
>JBLFWZ010000009.1:0-46329 GCA_047611905.1 Gammaproteobacteria bacterium
TAGCACGCCAATCGATCTTGGCCAGGCCAGCGGGAAAATTTCGATTTTGGCCGCCCAAGTGCAAGACACGGAGATGACGATCGTCTCGGTGACGGACGCAAACGCATTGGTGCTGACTCACGTGACGCTCACGGAGTCCTTTCTCGGCGATGAAGCACAGGCCACAACGACCCACGCCGCCTTGCCGAGCACCGAATATGATATTAGCCATCTCTTGCTCGACGTCGCGCAGCGCGAACTTTACGTGGCCTCGGCGCAAGGACAAATTAGCTATTTCGATACCAGCAACAAACGCCAACCATATCTCCTCGACCTGGTTAATGTTGTGCCGAATGATCACACTCTCACGACTCTCGATTATTTGAGCGGCGGGATCTCTATCTTGGTCGGCGATTCGAGCGGTAAAATTTCGCAATGGTTTCCAGTGCGCGACGACAACAACAATTTCACCGTCCAACCGGTGCGGAGTTTCACTCCGTTTACGTCGAGCGTCTCGACAGTCGTGCCGGAATATTTTCGCAAGGGCTTTGTCGCTGCCGACGAGCAGGGACAATTCGCATTAATCCATACCACGGCAGGCCGCATCTTAACGACGGATCGCATCATTACGAATTCGCTACGCAAGCTGGCAATCAGTCCGCGTGCCGACGCACTCTTATTCGTCACTGGCAGTGGCGAGCTTGAAAAGTACGCCGTGCATAACGAGCATCCGGAGATATCGTGGAATTCGATATGGGGAAAAGTTTGGTACGAAAGCCGCGCCGAACCGGAATATATTTGGCAATCTTCGTCGGCAAGCGGCGATTTTGAACCGAAGTTTAGTCTAACGCCGCTCACTTTCGGGACCTTAAAGGCCGCCCTTTACGCGATGCTTTTCGCCATTCCGTTGGCCATTTTCGGCGCAATCTATACCGCCTATTTTATGACGCCTAAAATGCGTAATTTCGTTAAGCCGTCGGTCGAGGTGATGGCAGCACTACCCACGGTTATCCTCGGCTTCCTTGCCGGATTATGGCTTGCGCCGCTCATAGAGCAATATCTAGCCGGCGTAATTTTGGCATTTCTGCTCATACCCTTTTCTTTCGTTTTCGCGTCTTTCGCGGTCGACAGCCTGCCGCCGAGTGTGCGCTCATTTTTCCGCGACGGTTGGGAAGCGGCCGTGTTAATTCCTGTTGTGTGCTTCGCTATTTGGTTGTCGTTGACATTGAGCCAACCTATTGAAACGATGTTTTTTGGCGGCAGCTTACCGTTTTGGCTGTTGGAGAGTTTTGGCATTTCCTATGATCAGAGAAATTCGCTAGTCGTCGGGATGGCGATCGGATTCGCGGTCATTCCGACCATATTTTCAATTAGTGAAGACGCCGTATTTGGCGTTCCGGGACATCTCACCTCCGGTTCACTAGCGCTTGGCGCAACACCTTGGCAAACCATGATCGGTGTGGTTATTTTGACGGCCAGCCCGGGTATTTTTTCTGCCGTGATGATCGGGTTGGGTCGTGCAGTCGGCGAAACCATGATCGTGTTAATGGCGACCGGTAATACGCCGATCATGGATATCAATATATTTGAGGGTTTTCGCGCGTTGTCGGCGAACATCGCCGTCGAAATGCCGGAATCTGAAGTCAATAGCACGCATTTCCGGGTGCTCTTCTTAGCAGCGTTAGTTTTATTCATGGTTACTTTTGTCGTTAATACGGTTGCCGAAATTGTTCGTCAGCGTCTGCGCGTTAAGTACAGCAATTTGTAGAAATCGATGAAATCTATTGAATCAGTAAAGACGTGGGTTGGCAGCGGCAGCCCGTGGGTTTGGCTAAGCGCCGGCATGGTTAGTCTTAACCTAATTATGGTGTTCGGATTATTGATCTTGATCTCGGTGCGCGGCTTAAGCCATTTCTGGCCTGCCGAGATCGAATCACTCGAGCTACGCGAAAAAGATGGCAGCATGACTAGCTTGCTCGGAAATTTCATCGAAGAGGAGACCGTCAGCGCGGCGCAAGTGCGCGGTACCGGAAGTATCGTTCCAGAAGGTATGGAATTCGTTCGTCGCCACCTTATTAAGGTCGGCAATCGAGACATTTCAGGGGCAGATTTTGTCTGGGTCAATGAGACAGATATTACGGCGAGAGACATTCCTCCCGATAGTTTCATGGCGGAACGCGATGAATGGGGAAACTTCTACGGGAATTTGCTTTCGGTGAAGTTGGACGGTGAAATTATTGCTAGCGGTGGCGCTGCGTGGGATGTGATGCAAGACAGCATCGCGCGGAAAACAGAGCTGCGCGGGCAAATAAGAGCGATCGAAAAAGATCAAATCGGGAAAATAAACTACGCAATGGAGCGGCTTCGTTTGCGCACCAAGCGTCTAGCACTAGACGGCGTAGAATCTGGTGCGCCGTATGACGAAATCGGAGCACAAGGATTGGTGCTAGCCGAACGCTACGAGGCACTAAGCGGTTCACTGACAGAACTTTATAATGAGTTAAGTCGATATTCGGTAATCGCTGCGACCATTGCCGGCCAAGAAATCGAATTACCGGTCGCGAAAATGGTCCGCGCCATTCGCCCGAATCAGATGAGCACGTTCGAAAAAACCCGCTACTATTTTACCAAGATGTGGGAGTTCGTGTCCGAAGAACCGCGTGAAGCAAATACCGAAGGCGGCGTATTCCCTGCAATTTTCGGCACCGTGCTACTCGTTATTTTGATGTCGATTTTTGTGACACCATTCGGTGTCATCGCTGCGGTCTACCTGCGTGAATACGCTCACCAAGGTTTGCTCACGCGCACGATCCGCATTGCCGTCAATAACTTGGCCGGTGTTCCATCTATTGTCTACGGTGTATTCGGACTCGGCTTTTTTGTCTATTTTCTCGGCGGCAATATCGACCAGCTGTTCTTCCCCGAGTCGCTTCCGGCGCCGACTTTCGGCACCCCTGGAATACTGTGGTCGGCGCTCACCTTGGCGATCCTTACGGTGCCGGTTGTAATCGTGTCGACTGAAGAGGGCCTAACCCGAATTCCTCGTGCTATTCGAGAGGGGTCACTGGCCTTGGGTGCCACTAAGGCCGAGACCTTGTGGCGAACAGTGTTGCCGATGGCGACTCCAGCAATGATGACGGGATTGATTTTATCAATTGCGCGCGCGGCCGGTGAAGTCGCGCCGTTAATGATGGTTGGTGTCGTAAAATTAGCACCTTCACTGCCGATGGACGGAAACTTCCCTTTTTTGCATGTCGACCGCAAATTCATGCATCTCGGTTTTCATATTTACGACGTTGGTTTCCAAAGCCCGAACGTAGAAGCAGCCCGGCCGTTGGTTTATGCCACGGCGTTTTTATTAGTGGTGTTAATCGTGGCGCTCAACATCGCTGCGATCCGGATCCGAAATCGCTTGCGAGAATCATACAAAGCAGGGGATGGTTAGTTAATGAATTTCCATAACAATGACATCATTCAGGTTGATTCCCGATGAGCAAAGGACTAGACGTGCAGTCAAACGGAAGCGATTCGATTAATAGCGCGAGCCGTTCTGCCGAGCCGGACACCGACGTCGCCGGTTCAAGCACGGCTTCCTTAACGGTTTCGAATCTGAATTTGTTCTACGACGACAAACAGGCATTAAATTCGATCAACATGACCATCCCAGAAAAGATGGTGACCGCGTTTATAGGACCCAGTGGTTGCGGGAAATCAACTTTGCTACGTTGTTTCAACCGAATGAACGATTTGATCGATGGCGTGCGTATCGACGGGTCCATCTATTTGCACGACGAAGATATCTACGCACGCGACGTAGATGTTGCAAACCTGCGTCGCCGGATCGGAATGGTTTTCCAAAAACCGAATCCTTTTCCGAAATCTATTTACGAAAATGTTGCCTACGGACTGCGTATTCAGAGAGTCAACAAGCGTCGCACGCTCGACCAAGCGGTAGAGCGTTCCTTACGCGCCGCGGCGCTATGGGATGAGGTTAAAGACCGACTTCAAGAAAGCGCGTTGAGTTTATCCGGCGGGCAGCAGCAACGTCTCGTCATCGCTCGCGCGATTGCAATCGAACCGGAAGTCCTTCTCCTCGATGAGCCGGCTTCGGCGCTTGATCCCATTTCGACTTTAAAAATTGAAGAATTAATCTACGAACTCAAACGTGATTACACGATAGTCATCGTCACCCATAATATGCAGCAGGCGACGCGGGTCTCTGATTTCGCCGCGTTTATGTATTTGGGCACTTTGATTGAGTTTGACGACACCAAGAAAATATTCACCAACCCTGCGCAAAAACAAACTGAAGATTACATTACCGGCCGCTATGGTTAACGGAGGACTTCGCTAAATGGCTTCCAGGCAAATCCCAAATCACATATCGCAGCAGTTCGACAACGAACTGAACAACTTGCGTTCGCACGTTCTTACCATGGGCGGACTCGTGGAGGACCATTTGGCTAAGGTCTTGGATGCGCTTGCCAATAGCGACTCAGAGCTAGCCGAATACGTCGCGACGAATGACTATCGTGTGAACGCCTTGGAAGTCGAAATCGACGAGGAGTGTACCGGGATATTGCTACGCCGACAGCCCGCGGCCGGCGATTTAAGACTCGTATTGGCCGTCAGTAAGACGATTACCGATCTTGAACGAATTGGTGATGAAGTTGAAAAAGTTGGGCGTCTTGCTCTGGAGCTAACCGGCGTCGAAAGGCCAAAAGCCTACTACGTAGGAATTTTGGCGATGGGTAACTCAGTTAAGCTAATGCTACACGACGTGCTGGATGCTTTCGCTCGGATGGATTCTCAAGCGGCTTTCGAAGTGGCCAAACAAGATCTCGTCGTCGATGAACAGAATGACGCGATCATGCGTCAACTGATCACCTACATGATGGAAGATCCGCGCAGCATATCTCAAGTGCTCAACGCTGTATTGGCGGTTCGTGCATTCGAGCGGGTCGGCGACCATGCGAATAATATCGGCGAATATATTATTTATTTTGTTGAAGGGAAGGACGTGCGACATACCTCGCTTGAGGATATCGACAAGGAATTTAAATTTTCCTCAAATAACACTTGATCCCAGACCCGACCATTAGGTCAGGCTGATTGATCGATTTCTTCAGTAGCTTCCAGCGCGACAATAGATTTCGGCGGAAAGTCGCAGCGAAACGTACTGCCTTTTTCTAATTCGCTTTCAATATGTAACGAGCCGCCATGGCGGGTTAAAACATGTTTGACGATGGCGAGTCCGAGTCCCGTGCCGCCTTGTGTTCGATCTCTAGCAGTATCGACCCTATAAAATCTCTCAGTTAGGCGTTCCAGGTGTTGTGGCGCGATGCCGACGCCATTGTCTTTCACGGCAAAATGAGCCCCATCCGCATCTTGGTACCAACGGATTTCGATGACTTTGCTTTTCCCCGAGTAGTGAAGCGCGTTGTAGACCAGGTTCGAAAAACAACTGTGCAGTTCTTTCGTGGAGCCAACGATCTCAAGTGTGGTATCGACTTCCAAGGCGAAGATGTGTTCGTACTTCTCGTTGAGCAATTGAGACTCGCGATGAATGTCGGCGACTAGGGAGGCAACGGAAACAACCTCGGTGTGGTCGACTTCGTCGTGCTGTTCAAGTTTGGATAATGCTAAAAGGTCTTCAACGATAGATTGCATTCGTGCGACATGTTCCAGCATTTGTGCCATTGCGTTGTGCCACGACGGCGGGCATTGTTCACGTTGCGAAGACATGTTTTCGAGGTAGCCACGCAACACCGTAATTGGCGTACGCAACTCATGTGATACGTTAGCCACGAAATCTCGGCGGATCCGATTGGCGCGATGCAATTGCGTGACGTCGCGCGCTACGAATAGACGCTGTGCGTTGCCATACGGCGTGATCCGAATATTTAGATGGAGATCAGGATCGATTGGCGAGGTGATGTCGACACTTGAGAGTTGTTTATTTTCATCAACGAATTCCGCAATCTCAGGTAAGCGGATCAAGTTTGTAATTCGCTGACCGGCATCGTCCGGCCAGCGGATCCCTAGGTAGGCGGTGGCGGCTTTGTTCGCCCACGTCACGGTGCCGCGGTCATCGAGGACTATTGTGCCATCAGGTAAGGCTCGGGTAGCGAGTCGAAATTGTCTGAGATAACTGCCGAGTTTCTTCTTGCGCTTCCTGTGGCGCTCGCGCGAATAGTCTATTTCGCGACATAAATCTTCAAAAACACCTGGTGGATCCGGCGCATGCTGGTTCTTTCGATCGCGGATCCAGCTGAGCAATTGGCTTATATTTCGGTGCAGCCAAAGCGTATACAACGAGAGTGCGACGAGCAGGGCAAGACTGATATCGTCGATCATCCAGCCAACCACGGTGGCTGAGAATACAACAACAAATAGTCTCCGAAAGTCGCTAGCCTGAAGCATGACTAGATCCTGTACTTGATATTCGCGGGTATTATCGGTCGGGCTGGAGCAAAAGTAGAGCCTATTTTCGTGTTGCGCCTCTCGAAATTAACGCACAGGCTCGTGCTGCCGGGAATTCTTTGAGCAATCGCGACGTTCCCTTGCGCGGGATCGAGGCTGTGTTGTTTGCTGCCGCGGCACACTTAACGTAGATCCGGAACCGGTTTTTCCGAATGCTGCGACGTTCTACCCACTCAGCCGGCTGCCGAGAACCGGTAGCCGACGCTACGAACGGTTTGAATAAATTGGTCGCAAGCTTGCGCTGCCAAGAGTTTTCTCAGTCGTAAGATGTGAACGTCGACAGTACGATCTTCCACATAGGCATCGTCGCCCCAGACGGCATCGAGTAATTGGCCACGCGAATGGACTCGTTCGGGATGTGTCACGAAAAAATGCAGCAATCGGAATTCCGTTGGACTCAGATCGATATTCTGATCGTTAATAGTGACGCGATGGGTATTGGAATCGATCCGAATGCCGGCGACAGTGACTACGTCGGTTTGGTTGAGCTGCGAATTGGAGCGCCGTAGTACGGCACGAATTCGCGCCAGCAGTTCGCTGGTTGAGAATGGCTTTGTGATGTAGTCATCGGCGCCTGTGTCGAGTGCGCGTACTTTGTCGCTCTCCTCGCCCTTAGCACTGAGCATAATAATCGGAATATCGCGTGTCGCGGGCTCCTGTTTTAGGCGTCGAGCAAAATCGACACCGCTGATCCCGGGCAACATCCAATCGAGCAAGATGACATCTGGCACGGTGGTCATGATTGCTGCTTGCGCGGCTTGGGTATCATGCGCCTCGAGGCAGACGTGGCCGTCACCAGATAGCGCAAATTTAAGCATGTCTCTTATTGCTTGTTCGTCATCGACAATTAATATTGTGCCCATGGTGTCGATCCTAACCTCGTTTCGTCAGAAATATCGTGGTGGCAGTCAGCTGATTCTATGACGCTTTCGTGACCGGTTCGTGACAGTGACTTTATGGGAAGCCGGCAGAAATTTAACGCTGATAGAAGCGCGAGCTATTGTTCTCCTAGCCAGCATTCGATCTTCGGTTAATTTCATTTTAAGTAAGCTATTTATATCGAACGCTAATAAGTCTCATCTCGGCCCATCTGAACTTATGCTTCGAATCCTTCCAGATCAGCAAAAGTAATTTCCTCGCCCTCTTCGTACATAAGGTTATCGCCGGCGATAATGTGGGCTGCGCCTTTCAAGCATTCCAGTAGGGAGGGATGTGGAAATATTGATTCCAGCAGGTAGGTATAGGGTAACTCTCGCTCAATAATGATCGAGGCGGCACTCACAATACCGTCAGCTTCAGGGCCGACCACGCGCACGCCGAGAATTCGGTCATCACCTGATGGCCCAACAATTAACTTGACGAAACCGGCCGCCGGTTGAATGGCGTGGGCGCGATGATTGCGCGCATAGGGGTATTTACCTATCCGCACCTCGCCGTACTTTTGTCGCGCATAGGTCTCGTTAACCCCAGCGCCTGCCAGCATCGGCACGGTAAAAATTATGTAGGGGATGTGGTTCATGCTCTGTGGATAATCTTGTTTGAGGATATGTGCGGCTGCGCATCGTCCTTCAGCTTCGGCAACATGAACTAGTGCCAAGTCGCTAGGAATATTTCGATTGCCGATGTCGCCTACCGCATAGATGTGCGCTACCGAGGAGCGAGTATCCGGGCCCGTCGGTATATAGCCTCGCTGGTCCAATTCGACACCGCTAGCTGCAATATTCATGGTGTCCGAGCAGGGCATGCGGCCGATGGCTAGTAATACCGTTTCGGTTTCAATTTCACCGCTGGATAAGGTGGTTTTTACGCTGCTGTCCAGCAGTTCCATGCGCTGGTAGCGGCTGCTGGCGATCACTTTGATGCCGCGTTTTTCGAATGCGTTGGCCACAAAATCGCTGAGATCTGGATCTTCATTCGCCATGATGACTGGCTGGGTATCTACTAGATGAACTCGAGTCCCGACGGCATTGAACATGCTCGCGAATTCGCAACCAATGATGCCGGCTCCCAGGATCAGCATCGAGCTTGGTGTGGTGCTTAGCTCGTTAACCTCATCGGAGGTCAGTACGCGCACGCCATCGATTTTCATGCCGGGCAGCACGCGCGGGCGGGTGCCGGTAGCGATGATAATATTGTCAGCGCGGTAGCGGATGCCATTGGCTTCGACTGTATGGGGGTCGACAAAGCGCCCGCGCCCTTTAATGACTTCAATGTCCAAACGCTGCAAGCGCTTTTCAAGCATTTTGCTTAGCTTTGCCGCCGATTCGGCAACCCCCTGTTGCAGCGTTTCGATTTTCAGTGGCTTGAGTTCGCCGAAGACATGCTTACGTAATCGAGTGTGTAAGTACTCACGGCTAATTTCAAAGCCTGCCTTAGAGCGAAAAGCGCCATCGATGCCGTAGCCCATCAGTGGGCCCTCATTAATGATGAGGGCCTTCGTGCCTGCCAGTGCGAGTTTGCTTGCGGCGCTGATTCCGCCCGGGCCGCCGCCTATTACTAGTACATCGCAATGAATTGCCGTCATGGTTTTGTTCCATCTTGGGGAAAAGAGATCATTAACCGAACGTGCACGCGACGCAAAGATACGGCTAGTGGTCTCGACGCTCTAAAATACGTGCTGGTACCGTTGTCGCGCTTGACAATCCAACCGTATTCGCTGCGCACGACGTGAATTTTAGAGTCCAATCGGTCGCGGATAATACGGCTACCGATTCTATAGTTAGTGGCGCTCGCAGGCGACTAAGCAGAAGTTATGCTTGCCGATGTTCGCCCCTGAACTGCGCGGTTCGAGTGAGTTCGGGTTTCATAGTGCGCGCGTAAATCTTCGATTGAGCGTCGTGTGCGCGTGAATTTCTTGGTTTTGGACGTCGCGTTTAGTATCCTTATCCGTGGCTGCCATGGTGGCGGCCTTAATCACCCGGGCAGATGCCTGGATCCAAGGAAGGAAAAGATCATGAATATTCTACAAAAGACGCTCGTTGCCGCCCTCGTTTGTTTTGCGTTCGGTAATGCAAACGCAGAGGTTATCGACATCAATTCTGCCGATGCCGACAGCATCGCTGCCAATGTCACCGGCATTGGGCCGGCAAAGGCTGAAGCGATCGTTGCTTACCGTAAAGCGAATGGCGCATTCGAATCGGTCGACGACCTGATGCTTGTTAAGGGCATTGGTGGCACGACCTTAGATAAGATCCGCGACAACTTAACCGTGAACAAGCCCCAATAAGCCTCTTTGGGTTGAGTTAACCCTCGCACTAACCGCCGGTTCGGGCGTGGTGCCCGGACCGGCTTTATTTTGCGCCCTTGCAGGGCCTACGGTATGCTCTGCTGCCGCGCCACGCCAACAACGCCGGGAATTTAATCAATTAAACTGCGGTTCAGTTTTGAACCGCGATCCCGTGCTGCGTTACCGCAACTATCACCTTGTCGGCAAGACTTATACACAGATCCAAAAGTAGAAAGTAACTCAATGGAAGAACGCTACGACCCCGCTGCAATAGAGTCAGCCTTACAAGCATCCTGGCAAAACGATCGCACCTTTGCGGTGCAAGAAGATCGCACACGAGAGAAATTCTATTGCTTGTCTATGTTTCCCTACCCGAGTGGTCGGTTACATATGGGACATGTACGTAATTACACGATTGGTGATGTGATCTCCCGCTACCAGCGGATGTTGGGTAAGAACGTGATGCAGCCAATGGGCTGGGATGCCTTCGGATTACCTGCGGAAAATGCCGCGATCGAGAACAACATACCGCCGGCCGAGTGGACCCGCTCGAATATCGATTATATGCGTGCGCAACTCCAACGGCTTGGTTTCGCCTACGACTGGGACCGCGAATTGGCGACCTGCGATCCCAAGTACTATCAATGGGAGCAGTGGTTTTTTACCCAGCTGTACGAGAAAGGTCTCGTCTACCGCAAAACCGCGGTGGTTAACTGGGATCCAATCGATCAAACTGTGCTCGCCAACGAACAAGTTATCGATGGTCGGGGCTGGCGTTCTGGTGCGCTAGTTGAGCGGCGTGAAATTCCGCAGTGGTTTCTCCGGATCACCGCTTATGCCGACGAATTATTGAGTGATCTTGATTCTCTAGAAGGTTGGCCGGAGGCGGTCAAAACCATGCAGCGTAATTGGATTGGGCGCTCCGAAGGACTGGCGCTTAAGTTCAAGCTGAGCGACGAGAGTAGTCACCTTGAGGTGTTTACGACGCGTCCCGACACGCTTTACGGGGCGACTTATATGGCCGTCGCACCGGAGCATCCGCTGGCCGCGCGTGCGGCTCTCAATAACCCGGCAATTGCGGATTTCATTGCCAGCTGCGCCGCGATGTCGACAGCCGAAGCCGTCGTCGAGAAAATGGAAAAGCGCGGTATGGCGCTTGGAATCACGGTCGATCACCCACTGACAGGTGCGAAAATCCCAATTTGGGTCGCGAATTTCGTACTCATGAGTTATGGCACGGGCGCGGTGATGTCCGTTCCGGCCCACGACCAACGCGACTGGGAGTTTGCTACTACGTATGCGTTACCGATTATTCCAGTCGTGTTTCCAGCTAACGGCGAAGTCCCGGATATCGCGGCCGGCGCGTACACGGAAAAAGGCATTCTTAAAAACAGCGCCGAGTGCGACGGCCTCGACTACGCAGATGCTTTTGAACAAATTACGCAACGTCTCGAGGCGCAAGGGCTCGCCGAGGTTAAGGTTCAGTATCGACTGCGAGATTGGCTGGTCTCGCGTCAACGCTACTGGGGATGCCCGATCCCGGTGGTCTACGAACAAGACGGCAATATAGTCCCTGAATCGTCGGCGCGCTTACCTGTACAACTGCCTGAGCAAATTGAATGGCAAGGGGTGTCTTCACCGCTAAAGTCGATGCCCGAATTTTTTAACACCACGCATCCACGAAGCGGTGCGCCGGTGACACGCGAAACGGATACATTCGACACGTTTTTCGAATCGTCTTGGTATTTCACCCGCTTTTGTTGTCCGGATGCTGAGTCCATGGTTGATGATCGGGTCGAATATTGGATGCCGGTCGATATTTATATTGGTGGTATTGAACACGCAGTTTTGCACCTGCTATACGCGCGGTTCTTCCAAAAATTGATGCGTGATACGGGATTGATGACGGCTAGTGAGCCTTTTACACGACTACTGACGCAGGGGATGGTGTGCAAAGAAACCTATTTCCGAGACATCGGGCAAGGTAAACCGCAATACTTCAGCCCTACTGCCGTGACCGTCGAAACGGACCCGAAAGGGCGTGCGATAAAAGCGATTTTGACGAGCGATGGTGAACCTGTCGAAATTGGTTCGGTAGAGAAAATGTCGAAGTCGAAAAACAACGGGGTCGACCCGCAAATTCTAATCGAACGCTATGGCGCCGACACAGTGCGCCTGTACACCATGTTCGCCGCACCGCCGGATCAGACATTGGAATGGTCGGATAGCGCTGTCGAAGGCGCTTTCCGATTCATTAAAAGTCTCTGGCGGTTGACTCATAAGCATCTCCAAAAAGGCGTCTGCGTGCCGCTCGATACAGCAAATTTAAATCCCGCCCAGAAGACCCTGCGCCGTCAGATTCACGAGACGATCGATAAAGTGACGGACGATATTTCGCGTCGATATAAATTCAATACAGCAATTGCTGCGGTTATGGAGCTGTTAAATGCGTTAATGCGAAGTGGCGACGACAGTGAGCAAGGCCGCGCCGTTCTTCAAGAGGGCCTAGAAGCGGCTGTCTTGTTGTTGGCCCCTATTATCCCGCATTGCACGGACACGCTGTGGCGCGCGTTAGGGCATGACGTTAAACCGCTAGTCGATGCATCATGGCCCCAAGTGGACCGCACAGCGCTAGAGCGTGACGAAGTCACGATCGTGGTTCAAGTCAATGGTAAAAAGCGTGCCGAGCTGAGTGTCTCAGCCGATTGCTCTGCCGAACAAATGGAAACGATGGCGCTCGCCGATGCCAAAGTCGAGCGCAGCATCGCTGATAAGTCAGTGGTAAAAGTCGTCGTCGTCCCAGGGCGCTTAATCAACGTAGTCGTGCGATAATTCAGCCATGTTGAGGGAAAAAAACCGTCTCGCTGCGCTGCTCATAATGGCCGTGAGTTTGTCCGCCTGTGGTGGCTGGGACCTACGCGGTGTGCGGACCCAAGAACTCGGCATAAAATCCGTTTACCTCATCGCGCAAACAGCCCCCGAGTTACAACGATGGGTGGCGCAGGAGCTCCGCTATAGCGGCGTCATGCTCGGTCGAAAAACGGACAGCCAAATCGTTATCGAACTCACTGACGAATCTTTTGATCGCCGAGTTATTTCGGTCGATCCTGATAACGGGAAAGTGCGTGAAGTTGAGCTCGGACTCGAGGTGACGATGTCTGTGCGTTCAAAGGACGGAAAACTGCTGATCGCGCCAGAAAAGCGCTCGTGGGTCCAGGACTACGTATTCGACGAAACTTCTTTGCTCGGTACCACCGAGAGAGCCAAAATTATTGAGAGGGAGTTGGCTCAAGACGCCGCGCAAACAATTCTGTTGCGTTTGGAAACTCTCGAAATTGCGCCACCTGCGACGTAATATTTCTGACCGCTTGGCGAGCTGCGCTTGCCACTGACATTGTGACGAAACGATATGCAGGTAACGCCTAATAGCCTTCGAACCCATCTTGAGCGCAAGAGCCTCGCGCGAGCTTACCTAGTCTTTGGCGATGAACCGTTGCAAGCAATGGAGAGTGCCGACCAGATTCGCGCAGCGGCGCGCACGGAAGGGATCGTAGAGCGTCTTCTATTCGAAGTGGAGGCAGGATTCGATTGGCAGCTGTTGTTGGCCGAAACAAACGAAATGTCGCTGTTCGCTGAACGTCGATTAATCGATATTCGGCTCAAAGGTCGTAAGCCCGACAAAGCAGGTAGCGCCGTTCTTGGTGAGCTCCTGGGGCGCGATGATAATCAAGACATCTTCCTGCTAAGCGCGGAGCGTCTAGATCGCAATGCGCAAAACGGAAGTTGGTTTAAATCCATCAGCAAGCACGGTGTCACTATACAAGTGCATCAGATTGCTGCGGCGGCGCTCGATAAGTGGATCATAGAGCGTGGCAGTTCGGCAGGATTGCGGCTTAGTCGCGCGGCCGCAGAACTGATTGCGGTGCGCTCAGAGGGCAACCTTCTTGCGGCGGCCCAAGAACTAGATAAGTTGAGTTTGCTCGTCGATCAAGGTGAGATCGACGTTGATACGGTGTTAAAGGTTATGGTCGACAGCGCTCGATTCGATGTCTTCGGATTGATCGATGTAACGGTGGGCGGCGACAGCGTGAAAGCCGTACGTATGCTGCGGGGACTGCGTGAAGAAGGCACAGAAGCCGTTGTGATTGGATGGGCTTTAAATCGCGAATTACGGAATTTGTCTTATATGGCAATCGACGTAGCGGCAGGGCAGTCTGTGCAATCTGTGCTAAACCAGCATAATGTGTGGAGTTCACGTTCGGCTATCGTACGGCGAGCGTTGGAGCGAACATCCGTTGCAAGCATGATCCGACTGTTTAGCGATAGTATGCGCCTCGATCGAATCATCAAAGGGGCGCTGCAGGGTAACGCCTGGGACGAACTCGAGATGCTGTGCGTGAATCTTAGCGGTAAAGCATAAATTTGAAGGACAGTTGAGCGAATAGTTATGAGTACCTCGGCTAATAATTTAGATGGTGCTGACGATTTCGACAGCGCAGCGTACATCGATAGCTTAGGACGTGCTGGGCGCGCGGCGGCAGTAGAAATGGCTCGCGCCACGACACAAGCAAAGAACGCGGCGCTAATTCATATCGCGGTAAATATCGAGCGCGCGCAGGCCGATATCTTGGCAGCCAACGCGCGCGACATTGCTAATGCGAGCGGGCTTGAAGATGCGCTAGTCGACCGCTTGAAATTAAATGCACAACGGATCGCGGCGATGGCTGATGGATTACGGGCCATTAGTGAACTGCCCGATCCAATCGGCGAGACGACGGATTTATGCTTCCGGCCTTCTGGCGTGCAAATCGGCCAAATGAGGGTACCCATTGGGGTCATCGGTATCATTTACGAATCGCGTCCGAACGTCACTGCTGATGCTGCGGGGCTGTGCTTGAAATCCGGAAACGCGGCAATTCTTCGTGGCGGATCTGAAGCTTTGCACTCTAATACGGCTATCGCTAAGTGTATAAGCAACGGCCTAAATGAAGCGCGACTCCCGGCGGCCGCGGTGCAAGTTTTTGACGTGAGCGATCGGCGCGCTGTCGGCGCCCTGCTCGCCGCGCATCAATGGGTCGACGTGATCGTGCCACGCGGCGGCAAAGGTTTGATCGAACGCGTTATCAACGAAGCGCGCATGCCCGTGATCAAACATCTCGATGGGGTATGTCATGTGTTCATCGATAAAATGGCCGATCGTAAAAAGGCTTTCGATGTCGCATTGAACTCTAAAACCCAACGCTACGGTACCTGCAACACGATGGAAACCCTACTTGTTGCGCGCCCAATCAGTGGGCAGGTCTTGCCAGAATTAATTCAGGCATACAGCGACTGTGGTGTCGAGCTACGTGGCTGCGAGGAAACTTGCAAGCTTGATAAGCGGGTTACCCGGGCCATCGAGCAAGACTGGTTCGAAGAATATCTTGCACCAATTTTAGCTATCCGAATCGTCGACGATATCGATCAAGCGATTGAACATATCCGTCGCTATGGTTCTCAGCACACGGACTGTATCGTCACCGAAGACCTTGGTGCTGGGCGTCGATTCCTGGCTGAGGTGGATTCGAGCTCCGTTATGTTAAATGCGTCGACGCGCTTCGCAGACGGTTTCGAATACGGCTTGGGTGCCGAAGTAGGTATTAGCACGGATAAGATTCATGCCCGAGGCCCGGTTGGACTTAATGGATTAACGTCACAAAAATGGATCGTGATCGGCGATGGGCACATCCGAACCTAACCCTCGATTTAATGTACGGTACCCGCATTCAATTCCGAAATATGCCCGCTAAGCAGGCGAGCCAAGCTGGATGAAAGGTCATGGGCTCGAACAGCCAATTGGTATCCTCGGCGGGACTTTCGACCCCGTCCACTGCGGCCATTTAAGACTCGCGATTGAGGCATTGGAACGCCTCGACCTAGCGCAGGTCAGGCTTATTCCGCTGAACAATCCGAACCATCGCGCGGCTCCGATTGTCGGAGCCGAACGAAGATTGACGATGCTCCAAAGCAGTGTCGATCGCGACCAACTGGTCGTCGACCCCCGCGAGCTGGAACGTGATGGGGTTTCCTACACAATCGATACCCTCACATCATTACGCACGGATTTCGAGAACCGCCCCTTATGTTTGTTGCTCGGCGCGGATGCCTTTAACGGGCTGTGTGGCTGGCATCGGTGGGAAGAGTTACTAGACTATTGTCATTTGGTGGTCGTGAATCGACCTGGCAGCGATAACAATTTAGAGCCGCGTTTGCAGCAACTATTGGAGCGGGTCCAGACGGCCGATCCTGATATACTCAGTTCTGTGCTAAACGGCCGCATCTTGTTCCTTTCGATTCCGCTACTACCGATATCGTCGACCGACGTGCGTGCGCGAGTCGCCGAGGGTCGATCCATTAGCTACTTAGTGCCGCCGTCAGTGCAACAGAACATCCTGCAAAACGAATTTTATAAGAGCCCTAAATGATATGAGTGCTGAGCTAACACCCGAAGCGCTGCGCGATCTGGTTGCGAGCGCGCTTGATGATGGAAAAGCCGAAGATATCCGGGTGCTAGATGTGCGCGGGATGACATCGATCACCGATTTTATGATCGTCGCGTCCGGCCGTTCTTCGCGTCAAGTTAGATCGCTTAAAGATCGGGTCGTCGATGCGGCGCGCGAACACAATATACGGCCCCTCGGCGTAGAAGGAGAGAACCCGGGCGAATGGGTGCTAGTCGATTTGGGCGACGTCATCGTGCATACCATGCAAAAGGAAACGCGCGACTTCTACCAACTGGAAAAGTTGTGGGATAACGACGTGAGCGAACCGCAGCTGGCAGAGCAGGCTTCCGAGCGATAAGACCACACTCGACACCGCCGTCTCCAAGGCCAGATGCGAATTCATATCCTGTGCGTGAGCAAGCGACCGCGAGACTGGGTAACCGCCGCGGCTCACGATTACTTGAAGCGCCTAAAAGGACAACTCGAGATAGTTGTTCACGAAGTCGCGCCCGTAAAGCACTCGGCAAAGCACTCTCAACTTGATAAAGAAGCCGAGCGGCTAAACCAGGTCTGTCCATCGCGAGCCTTCCGAATTGCGCTAGACGAACGCGGTGAATCATGGACGACGATGGATCTTGCCGACAAGCTCAACCGCTGGCGCGCAGAGCACGCGGATATCGCGTTCTTTATCGGTGGTGCGGACGGACTAGATCCGCAATTGCTGGCAGACGCCGATTGCCGATGGTCTCTTTCTCGATTGACGTTGCCGCATCAACTTGTGAGGGTGGTACTCATCGAGCAACTGTATCGAGGCTGGACCGTATTACAAAACCACCCTTACCATCGAGCTTAGGAGCATCGGCACGCCGGCGCTGCGGGCATTAGTGAAGCAAAGCTTGGCGATCTAGACAGATAATGAGCGGATCTGATTTTGCTGCGAACCTGATCTTGGCTTCCGCCTCGCCGCGGCGTTCGACTCTGTTGCAACAAATTGGCGTCGTATTTGTCGTTGTGCCGGCAAACATCGATGAATCACATCGATCCACAGAGCGGCCAAACGACTATGTGCGGCGCATGGCATTTGAGAAAGCAGAAACGATTCGCGCAAATTGTGAAATTCCCTGCCCGGTGCTTGGCGCCGACACGACCGTTTCAATAGATAATTTGATCCTCGGCAAACCAACCAGCATCGAACATGCGCGCGAGATGTTGCAGCGATTATCGGGCCGCTGGCACGAAGTGTTATCTGGCGTCGCGATTATTGAGGATCGTGTAGCGCTGATCAGCGTGCGTACTCGAGTTAAATTTAGGCAAGTATCGGCCGGAGAAATAGAATCTTATTGGGAGACGGGCGAACCCCAAGATAAAGCTGGCGCCTACGCCATCCAGGGAATCGGCGGAGCCTTTGTCGAGCGGATAGACGGAAGCTACTCAAATGTCGTCGGCTTACCGATGGTCGAAACTGCGAGTTTACTGGACGATTTTTCGGTGCCACGAAATTTCGCGACGGGAATGGCGATCGCGATCGCAGGCGACGAAAAAAGCTGAGCGGCAGGGCACGCGATCAACTCAGCGTAAAGTCGCTCGCTAGACGTTTTTTTATCGGAGAATTCTTCAATTTAATATAATCCGGGAGTCCGTCGCGATACGGCGGGTAGTCTTCGCCGGCTATTAGGGGCTTCAAATAGCGCCGACAAGCGTCCGTAATTCCAAACCCGTCCGCTGTAATGAAATCACGCGGCATCATTTTTTCTACGTTCGCGACATTCTCAAGCGGCACTTCGCCGATTCTCCATTCGTAGGGTTCATCCGCAAGTCGTTCAATGGTAGGCATTACCGCGTTTTTGCCTGCCAGCGCCATTTCGACGGCTGCCCGGCCCAAGGCATAGGCTTGTTCGACATCTGTTTTCGACGCGATATGCCGCGCTGCGCGCTGCAGGTAGTCTGCGACTGCCCAATGAAATTTCAATCCTAGCCGTTGTCGTATAAGCGCGGCGATTACGGGCGCCACTCCGCCAAGTTGGGCGTGCCCAAATGCGTCGCGTATACCGGAATCGGCGACAAACTTGCCGTCGGGCGACCGCAGGCCTTCGGAGACGACAATCGCGCAGTATCCGTGCCGGGCAACACACTGTTCTACTCGCGCGATGAATCGATCTTCATTAAATTCGATTTCGGGAAATAGGATCACGTGCGGCGCGTCGCCGTCGTGCTCCTGCGCTAGTCCACCGGCGGCGGCGATCCAGCCGGCGTGACGACCCATGACTTCCATGACGAATACTTTGGTCGAAGTTTTCGCCATAGACGCCACGTCGAATCCGGCTTCGCGAATCGATACGGCGACATATTTAGCGACCGAACCGAATCCGGGGCAGTTATCAGTCACGGGAAGATCGTTGTCGACGGTTTTCGGTATGCCGATACATTTGAGTGGATAGCCGCGTTGCAAGCTGAGTTGCGCGATTTTGTTTGTCGTATCCTGCGAATCGCCGCCCCCGTTGTAGAAAAAATATCCGATGTCGTGTGCAGCAAACACTTCTAGGAGTCGAGAATATTCGGCCTGGTTTTCTTCAATACTTTTCAATTTGTAGCGGCACGAGCCAAACGCTCCCGATGGGGTATAGCGCAGACCGGCGATCGCGTAATCCGACTCCAACGAAGTATCGATCAGATCTTCCTGCAGAGCGCCAATGATGCCGTTACGCCCGGCGATCACGTTCGCTATTGCATCCGGGTGCTCGCGCGCGGCTTGAATAACACCGCACGCGCTCGCGTTAATTACCGCCGTAACACCGCCGGACTGTGCGTAAAATGCGTTGCGTCGCTCCATGGTTGCTCCTAGTATCCGTCTTAAATAGGGTTAAAGTACTTAAAGTAACGCGCAGCCAGCGCTTGCGTGAAAGCATACTAACCCCGCGATATAGCAGGATAAAGTCGTGCGGAATTTGGAACTACTAGCGCTTGCCATTGCCGAATCCCATTGCACCGTCCGGCTCGCAATTTTCTAGGATTGAATAAGTTAAAACTATGTCCGTCAAGAACTCAACCGAACATCAGACGAATTTAGACCGTCGACCGAGAAAGACTACCGTCACAACGGTATGCCTAATACTTATGTTGTTATGGTCAATTACGGGAGCAGCGCTCAACGAGCGCGAAGAATTACCGGACTTCGGCGATTCGGCCGGCGCGATTATTTCGCCAGAGCAAGAGCGCCAGCTTGGCGAAGGCTTTATGCGCCAAATGCGCCGTTATGCGCCGGTGATTACCGACGAAGAAGTTGAAGATTATATTCAAAATCTCGGCATGAGCCTCGGTGAACTTTCTGGTTATTACGGCGAGTTCACTTTTTTTATGCTGGAAGCACGAGGCATAAATGCGTTTGCGGTACCCGGCGGTTTCATCGGTATGCATTCTGGATTGTTGCTGGAATCGAAGTCCGAAAGCGAAGTTGCTTCCGTTCTTGCTCACGAAATAGTGCATATCACGCAACGTCACACGGCGCGCATGATCGAAGAGCAACAACGTACGAGTATACCCGCCATGGCGGCACTACTAGGCGCGGTTGCGCTCACTGCGCTAAACCCCCAGGCCGGAATCGGCGCACTAACCGCTGTTCAAGCCATCAATGCCCAACGGCAAATCAATTTCACGCGGGGCAATGAACGAGAAGCCGATCGGATTGGGATTCAACTCCTCCATGAGGCGGGTTACAACACCCACGCGATGGCGCAATTTTTCGAACGATTACAAACAGCGAGCCGCTATACCGATCCCGCATTTATCCCTGAAATACTGCGCACCCATCCGGTCACTGTAAACCGAATTTCGGAAGCGAAGGAGCGTGCCGAGCGCTTAGGCAGCGCACCAATCAGGGAAGATAGTTACGAGTACCATTTGATACGGGCAAAGCTGGACGTCAATGGCTCCACCGATCCTGCGGCCGCTAAGCGATTTTATGAGCTCGCGCTCCGCGAGGGAACTAACATGCACCCCAGCGTGGCACGTTACGGTTATGTGTTGGCGCTCACGGCGGCGAGTAATTTTGCGAAAGCGCGTATTGAGGTTGCGAAACTGATCCTCGAGTCTCCGCATGTCTTGGCGTTCAGAATTGCTGCAGCACAACTAGAATTACGTGCGGGAAACCTTCCAGCGGCTCTCGAACATTACGAAATCGCCTATCGAGATGATCCTAAAAGCCGGGCCGCGGCTTATGGTTACGCCGAAATTTTAACTCTGGGAGGGCAACCCGAGCAGGCTAAAGATCATTTACGCAACTACACGTTCGCGAATCGCGGTGATCCGCGTTTCTTTAAATTGCTCGCAGAAGCGGAGAACGCGCTAGGCGAAAATGCCGGCTCTCATTTCTCGCTGTCGGAATACTATCGCAGCCTTGGCGAACTACGGTTGGCGCTACAGCAACTGCGGCTAGCGCAACAACAGGCCACGATCTCTAACTACCAGCGATTGCGGGTCGACGCTAGGATGGACGAGATTAACGAAGAGCTCGATCTTCTAGAAAAAGGCACCGCTGGGCGTGAACGTCAACGACAGGAACGTCGCAGATAGCGCAATTGCATCAACTATGTTTCGAGCAGCACAACGGTTTGCCAGCCGCGTCAAGGTTTTGAATAACTAGGTCGAAAGTTGCGCACAAGCGGATTCAGAACGAATTCGGAGCGCCCCCGATCGACGGTGCGAACGAGACAAAGTAGGGCAGCTGACAATACGTGACTGCAAATTTGAAGATACCGGTAACCACAGTTTCAGCAAAAGTCGCGCAATCATTTGCGATGCAAACCCGGCGACTTGGAATACCTCAAGCTTAACGATGCGCACATTGCCAAGTGCGCGCAATTTTCGACGCGACGGCAATTGTTGAGGATCTTCGCCTACGGTCCGCCGTACTCACCCCCAGCTGGACGCGCACCGTATTCGCAAAGCGTCCCGTCGCCGCGTTTGCCGCCGTATCGGTTGAGGAAACGCTCAATGCGATCTGTGGTGAAAAAAGTCCCATCGCAAGCAATGAAATTCAGATCGTCGTAACCGATATCGCAGGAAATGGTGCTGTGGTGCCGATTAAAATCACGACAGGGGCACTGAAAGCCGATTCAATATCTATTGTTGCGAGTAAAAACCCAGTGCCCTTGGTGGCGAAATTCGTCTTGATAGGGCGCGCGACGCAAGGGGTCGATACGCGCATTAAGCTAGCTGATTCGTGCGACATTATTGTCGTCGTAGAAGCAGAAAATCGTTTCTACGTCGCCCGTAGAGTAATTGAAGCAGCCACGGACGGTTGCGGAATCTGACGTCAATGGCGAATTCTATCGAAGCTCGCCTTCAATTCAGGGATGACGCGGTAACTGTTCGAATGATGATTCGCCATCCCATGGCAGTCGGTGGATATGGTCCGGACGGGCAGGACGTGGTTGCTCATTTCATTACCGAACTTACGTGTCACCACAATGCTGAACCCGTTCTACACGCCTGTTGGGGACCTGGCATCTGAAAAAATCCTTATTTGTCGTTCACGACCCGGCCGGCTAAGCGCTGTGCAAAGTCCAAATTGAGCTGTCAGGAAAGATCTTGCGTTAACAACTAAGCAGTAGACCAGATGCGCGTATTGTCGCGATGCAGCAAAGTTGATTGGATTTCTTATACAATGCGCTCCATCGCGTGCGTCGCCCTGCACGAACAACCGACTTTAACCGCTCTCGCAAATCGTAGTAGGACCGAAACGAGTTGATGAATACTCGCTCCACACCGGATAAATCGTCACCATTTGACTCGTCCGGTAAGTAAATTGCCCGTCCGGGCTGCTCAGTCGGGTACTGGCTTGGCAATGATAAACGAGTGTTAAATCGAACAAATCGCCCGGCGAGTGCGTAATAGTTCTCAGAATGTGGTCGCTCGCAGCGTATCATCATTGCCCACGGCAGGTAGTGACCGAAACAGAATCGGTCCAGATAAATAATAAATAACGAATTGCTTGAAGGCCCTAAATGCAGGACAGGAAAACAGTCAGTGAAATACTAGACATTCTAGGTGTGACATTACTGCTTGGTGCAGGGATCTCTCTCACCAGCATCTTGTGGTTGACTCAACTTCCCCCCGAGTCTGCCCTTTTCAACTACTTCTACGGCTGTCTCTGTGCCGCGCTTATGAGTTTTTCAATTGCGCGCGTAGCGGACATCGCAAAGGTCGTATTTGCAACGCCGAATCAGAAGCTCGTGCGCGCAAACGCCGTGCTCGAAGCCGTGGACCTAGAGCAGACCGAGCTTGCGACCGGAACCGCAAAGGTCATCAACGGCGACTTTACCCGCGCCGCGTAATTACCGGGCCGACCGCTCTTCTTATTGAAGAAATTGACCCGCGTTCCCCAAGCCGCATCTTAGTGCCGCGTTTGTTTCTTCGGACTCCATTAGAAAGATTGCCAGCAAACGCCGACAGCTAAACTGTCGGCCGCGTAATTGGTTGCGCTCTCACGCCTTACTCGGCCTTAACACGTTAAGTTGGATCAAAAAAATTGGTGAAATGGTGGGCCGTGTTGGGTTCGAACCAACGACCATCGGATTAAAAGTCCGGTGCTCTACCAGCTGAGCTAACGGCCCTATGACATAACTGCCAACGCCTGTACCGACCTTAGTTGACTAAGTCACGCTCGGCGATGGCATCGATGTTTATCGAGGGGCCGGCGATGATAACGAATCTCGCGCTCGCCGTCCAAAATATCGGTTGAGACTCGATCGACTCTCTATGTGGGTATTTACGTAGAAACGAAATTCGTTGAAGTAAGTCTGGCTTCGCGCATGGATCTTGTTCCTGCGAGCCGAAAAAAAATTTGCGAAAATCGCGTGAATTGGTTCGATGTCGGCTATTATCGCTTGATCTTTTGAGCGAAGGCCGTATTTTCCCCCGGTCGATTAAACCTGCTGAGAATTAACATGCCAATTTATGAGTATGATTGCGGCGCTTGCGATCACCAATTTGAGACTATCCGTAAGATTAGCGACGGCCCGCTTACGACGTGCCCGTCCTGCAATGAAGATGCCTTGACCAAGCGTATTTCTAAGGTGGCTTTTAGACTGAAAGGCACAGGTTGGTACGAGACTGATTTCAAGGACAAGCCCAAGCCCAAAGATGCGGGCGGCGAAACGTCAGAAGGTAAATCATCGGCCAAGTCAGACGGCCAACCGGATTCTAAAACAAGTTCGGCGAGCAAAGAGTCGAGCGGCGGCGAATCGAAATCAACTTCTAGCGCCGAGTCGACTTCCAAATCGACTACAAAATCCGCCGAAACATAAGCACCAACTGAGGTTCTGCAGATTGCGATGTTGCACTGCAAACCGTATTATCGCGGCCGTTACCGACAACCGACCCCTGAATTAATAGACCTATCTGAGCCCTATGCGTAGCCATTATTGCGGACATATTAGTGATGCTGAACTCAATGCCGAAGTCAGCGTTTGCGGCTGGGTAAACAATCGTCGGGATCACGGCGGAGTCATCTTTATTGATTTACGTGATCGTTGGGGCATCGTCCAAATCGTCATCGATCCAGACACTGCTGAAAGCTTCGCGATTGCGGAAAAAGTACGGGGTGAATACGTCCTAAAGGCAAGCGGCCGTGTTCGGAGCCGGCCGGTGGGCACCAACAACCCGGACATGGCGACCGGCACAGTAGAAATACTGGTTAAGGATCTCGAAGTCTTAAACGCCGCGGCCACCCCGCCCTTTCAGCTCGATGAGCATGTTCACGAAGATACGCGACTCAAATACCGATATATCGATTTGCGTACGCAACGAATGCAGAACAACATCGCGCTTCGTGCACGGGTCAATCGCGCGCTGCGGGCCTACTTAGACGACCAAGAGTTTCTCGACATCGAGACACCGATGCTGACAAAGGCGACGCCAGAAGGGGCACGTGATTACCTCGTACCCAGTCGCACCCATCCCGGTCGATTTTTCGCCTTACCGCAGTCTCCGCAATTGTTCAAACAGCTTCTTATGATGTCCGGTTTCGATCGGTATTATCAGATCGTTAGATGTTTTCGGGACGAAGATTTGCGCGCGGATCGGCAACCCGAATTTACCCAACTCGACGTCGAGATGTCGTTTGTCGATGATGCACAAATCATGCAGTTGATGGAATCGATGATTCGTTCGTTGTTCGAGACGGTTCTCAAGGTGCAGTTACCCGATCCGTTTCCTCGTCTTAGCTATCGAGACGCAATGCAACGGTTTGGTAGCGACAAGCCGGACTTGCGCAATCCATTGGAGTTAGTCGAAGTCGGCGACCTCATGACAGACGTCGAATTCAAAGTATTTGCGGGTCCTGCAAATAGCCCGGACGGCCGTGTCGCCGCGATGCGTGCACCCGGTGGCGGTCGCTTAACCCGTAAGCAGATTGACGATTACGCGGAATTCGTCGCCATCTACGGTGCCAAGGGTCTCGCTTACATAAAAGTAAATGATGTGGCTGCCGGTCGGGATGGGATGCAATCTCCGATACTTAAGTTTTTGCCCGACGTGGCGATAAGCGAAATAATGGCGCGCACGGCGGCTGTCGATGGTGATTTAGTATTTTTCGGTGCCGATAACACCCAGATTGTTAACGCCGCGCTTGGCGCATTGCGCGACAAAGTTGCTGGAGATCTTGGTCTCGTCACATTGGATTGGTCTCCTTTGTGGGTAGTCGACTTCCCGATGTTTGAACGCAGTAGCGATGGCAAGCGATGGGAAGCGCTGCATCATCCGTTTACCGCCCCGACCGCCGATCGGGACGCACTCATTGCCGATCCCGGTTCAGCGCTTTCACTAGCTTACGATATGGTATTGAACGGCAGCGAAATCGGCGGCGGCTCAATCCGTATTCATAACCCCGAGATGCAATCGACAGTTTTCGGCCTGCTCGGTATCGACGAGCAAGAAGCGCGCGATAAATTCGGCTTTCTTTTGGATGCATTGCAGTACGGATGCCCGCCGCACGGGGGTATCGCGTTTGGCATCGACCGTCTCGTCATGTTGATGACCGGAGCGGCGTCGATTCGCGACGTGATCGCCTTCCCCAAAACCCAAACTGCAAGCTGTTTGTTGACGTCTGCCCCAGCACCGGTCGCACAATCACAGTTAAAAGAGATCGGTATCCGATTACCTAGGGCCGAAAAAACCAAGCTCGAAAGTTAGGCAGCAGGCCGCAGATCGAGGTAAGTACTCTGCCGTGTTTCGGTTTTGCGCTGATATTGCGCGTAAATTATTGACGATCTTGAGCTTTAACCCTCTGGGGTAGCTCGCCAAGGTCGAACCAGCGCACCGGAATGATCATTTTGTTGTCCAAAGGCACCATAATGAACGACAACTTTCCCTGCTGGCCGCCCGCTTGCTTGGCGGTGCTTAATTTAAGATTGGTATCAACAATATGTCGGAAACGATAGAACGAGTCATCAACATTGCGCTGCCCGATTTTAGTGTGCCAGCACACCGTCCGAATCCCCGCTCGGAAGCAAATGATGCGCAGCTCAAAGAGGAAATCAAGACCTTACTCGAAAAACAAAATGCAGTTTTAGTTGCGCATTATTATACCGATGCGGCGATTCAAGCATTGGCGGACGAGAGCGGCGGTTACGTCTCGGATTCGTTGGATATGGCACGCTTCGGTCACGAGCACCCCGCTAAGACCTTGGTCGTTGCAGGGGTCCGGTTTATGGGCGAAACAGCGAAAATATTAAATCCTGAAAAACGCGTTTTAATGCCTAATTTGAACGCAAATTGTTCACTGGATCTCGGCTGTCCGGCCGATCAATTCAGCGATTTTTGCGATCAGCACCCAGACAGGACCGTTGTCGTCTACGCTAACACTAGCGCCGCAGTGAAGGCGCGCGCGGATTGGATGGTCACCTCCGGCAGTGCGCTCGACGTGGTGCGCCATCTCGACCAGCAAGGTAAAAAAATTCTCTGGGCACCGGACCGTTACCTGGGCGACTACATCCGCTCTCAGACCAATGCGGATATGCTGCTGTGGAACGGAGCCTGTATCGTTCACGAAGAATTCAAAGCCGTAGAACTCAAGGAGCTGCGAGCCGTACACCCACAGGCAAAGGTATTAGTCCATCCCGAATCCCCCCCGTCCGTCATCCAACAGGCCGATGTCGTCAGTTCCACGAGTGGATTGATTGCGGCGGTAAGAGATATGGATGCGCAAACGTTCATTGTCGCTACGGATGCTGGCATCTTCTATAAGATGCAAGCTGCAGCGCCCGGAAAAACACTTATCGAAGCGCCAACTAGCGGCCGTGGGGCAACGTGTAAAAGTTGTGCGCATTGCCCGTGGATGGCCATGAATGAGCTCAGCTCCCTTGCAGAAACATTGGCCGAGGGGACTAACGAAATTAATCTGTCCGCGCAGCTGTGCGAGCGGGCAAGATTACCGATCAAACGTTTGCTCGATTTTGCAGATGCCCGCAAGCAAGTGATCTACAGCAATAACGATGCTTAGATCGGGGACCTGAGAAAATGTGCCAACGAACTAATGAGAATTTTTGAGGGAACTAATGGCAGGGCATAGTAAGTGGGCGAATATCCGGCATCGTAAGGGCCGTCAAGACGCCAAACGCGGAAAAATATTTACTCGGTTGATCCGCGAAATTACAGTCGCAGCGCGGATGGGCGGCGGCGATCCGGGCGCGAATCCGCGTCTGCGCACGGCGGTCGACAACGCCCTCAGCAATAACATGACCAAAGATACGATTGGTCGTGCGGTCACCAAGGGCGCCGGTGGCTCGGAAGGTGAAAATTTTGACGAAATCCGCTACGAAGGATACGGCCCGGGCGGTATTGCGGTAATGGTCGATTGTATGACCGACAACCGAAACCGCACGGTCGGCGAAGTTCGCCACGCGTTTAGCAAAAGTGGCGGAAACTTAGGTACCGATGGTTCGGTTGCTTACCTGTTTGCGAAAGTTGGCTTACTGAGTTTCGCTTCCGGTAGCGACGAAGACGCAGTTATGGAGGCTGCCCTTGAGGCGGGCGCGACGGATGTTGTGGTTAACGACGACACCAGTATCGACGTTCTGAGCGAGCCAGATAGCTATAGCGACGTAAAAGACGCGATGGCTGCTGCCGGGTTTGAGCCAGAGAGCGCAGAAGTCACAATGCGCGCCGAAATTGGTACTGCTTTGGACGCGACAGAGGCCGAAAAACTACTGCGATTATTAGATATTCTCGACGAACTGGACGATACGCAGAAAGTCTATTCCAACGCCGATATTTCCGATGAAATTCTCGCGCAGCTAGATATCTAATGGTCGTATCACAGCCGTGTCGGTAATGACCATTCTAGGAATCGATCCTGGGTCTCGCATCACCGGCTACGGAGTGGTACAAATCAATGGAACGCGTGCGCAACACATCGACAGCGGGTGTATTCGAGTAGCGGAACTCGAAGTCCCCGATCGATTGAAAGAAATCTTCGATGCGTTAACGAACGTCATCTCGACCTATAAGCCGGACCAAGCAGCGATTGAAAAGATCTTTATGAGCCGCAACCCCGATTCCGCGCTAAAACTCGGCCAAGCGCGCGGCACAGCAATTGTCGCCTGCGCAAAGATGGCCTTACCCGTATTTGAGTACAGCGCGACGCAAATCAAGCAGGCTGTCGTTGGTCGGGGTCACGCGGATAAGAAACAGGTCCAACACATGATGAAAGTACTCCTGAATCTCGATTCAACGCCCTCTCCAGACGCTGCGGATGCATTAGCGACCGCGCTTTGTCACGGCCATACGCAAAGCGGTCTCGTCGCAATTCAGGGAGCTAAAACCGTTCGTGCCGGTAGAGTGCGATGATCAGCAGACTCAAGGGCGTTCTTATCGACAAGCGGCCGCCTCTCATCGTTATCGATTGTCACGGTGTCGGTTACGAGGTCGAAGTCCCGATGACAACCGCCTGGTCTCTGCCTGAGTTAAATGCTGAGGTGATTCTACTAACCCACCTAATTGTGCGTGACGATGCCCACTTGTTGTTCGGGTTCGGAACGGAAGCAGAGCGAAAATTATTTCGCGATCTCATCAAAGTCAGCGGAATCGGCGCAAAGGTCGCGCTGGCGATTTTGTCGGGTATCGAAAGCGATGAGTTTGTACGCTGCGTGCAAGAAAATAACATCGCTCGACTAACCGCATTACCCGGAATCGGTAAAAAGACCGCCGAACGACTCGTCGTTGAAATGCGTGATCGGGTCTCAGGCTGGGCGCCAACTATGCCGACTAGCCCACAGCATCAACCAACGACATCGGCAGATGCCGTAAGCGACGCAATAAGCGGGTTGATTGCTCTCGGCTATAAACCGCCAGAAGCGAGTCGTTTCGTTCTCGAATTGGAAACGAAAGGTAAATCGAGTGAAGCGATTATTCGCGAGGTGTTAAAAGGTTTGGCGTGAACATCAAGTGTTAGCCGAATTTTTGATTCGGGCACCAGCGCCTGACTTGAGCCACGATTTTGCCATCTTTTATGAGTAGCATCTATTTGTCGAGCTCATCGCAGTTTAAGTCACCACGACCAACCGCGTTTCAAGCGAGCTTCGGTACAATACGGAACACGCCGGATCGCACATTCCGGTTTCTATATCGATAATTGGCCTGCAGTAAAAAATGGATGACGAGCTACTGATCGGGACGACTTCGGCGAGCGATGACCTGGTCGTCGAGAATGCTATTCGGCCGCGTCGCCTCGACGATTATATCGGGCAGCCGGCCGTGCGCGAGCAGATGGAAATATTCATTGCCGCCGCCCGCCAACGCGGTGAGGCACTCGACCATGTATTGATATTTGGCCCGCCGGGGCTCGGTAAAACCACCCTCGCACACATTGTCGCCAATGAATTACAGGTCGGGTTACGCCAAACGTCCGGCCCAGTACTAGAACGAGCCGGCGACTTAGCCGCGATGCTCACGAGTCTCGAACCACACGATGTTTTGTTCATCGATGAGATTCATCGACTGAGTCCCGTTGTCGAGGAAATCCTCTATCCAGCTATGGAGGATTATCAGCTCGACATCATGATCGGAGAAGGCCCTGCGGCTCGGGCCTTGAAGCTCGATCTACCTCCTTTTACTTTGGTCGGTGCGACCACGCGGGCAGGTTTACTGACCTCTCCACTGCGCGATCGATTTGGGATTGTGCAACGCCTCGAGTTCTATTCGACGGAAGATCTCACGACGATTGTGCTGCGCGCGGCCAAAATCTTGGGTGTCGAAATCGACCAACAAGGAGCAAAGGAAATAGCTCGCCGCGCGCGCGGCACCCCGCGTATCGCGAACCGATTGTTACGCCGCGCGCGAGACTATGCACAAGTTAAGGCGGGTGGGCAGCTCACCGAAGACGTTGCTTCACGCGCGCTCGATATGTTGAACGTAGACGTCAATGGGTTCGACATGATGGACCGTAAATTGTTGTTGTCGGTGATCCAAAAATTCGACGGCGGGCCGGTTGGCATCGACAGCATTGCTGCAGCAATCGGAGAGGAGCGTGGCACCATCGAAGACGTGCTCGAACCGTTTCTAATTCAGCAAGGGTTTCTGATGCGTACACCACGCGGGCGGATGGCAACACGTGCCGCCTGGCTGCATTTTGGATTTGCACCGCCTGTCGTCAATTCGAGCGTCCAAGATCTTTTCGATGAAGCGGACTAGTCGCGCGAAAACATGAGTCACGAAAAAGATATTCGGGAATTTCATTGGCCGATCCGTATCTATTACGAGGATACCGACGCCGGTGGAATTGTTTATCACGCAAATTATCTAAAGTTTATGGAACGGGCGAGAACGGAGTGGTTGCGACAGTGTGGATTTGAGCAGACGGTGCTCGCACAGACTTTTGGTGTGGTGTTTGTCGTGCGCAAGATTTTAATTGATTACCTATTTCCGGCGCGTTTCAACGAGCAAATCGTTGTCTGTTCGAGCGTTAAACGACTTGGGCGAGCGAGTATAGAATTCGCGCAAAATATTCTTAGCGCGGATCGCATTGTGAGCCGCGGCGAAGTTAAGGTCGGTTGTCTCGACACCGAGTTTATGCGGCCAAAGCCCATTCCATCTGAGGTTTATTCGGAGATTCGTGATGCTTGAAGCTGACTTAACCATAGCAAGCTTAATCCTCGGTGCCAGTTTGCTGGTGAAACTCGTAATGCTAGCGCTGCTATTTGCCTCAGTGGCGTCGTGGACTCTGATATTCACTAAACGGCGCGAATTAAAAACCTCGAAGGCGGAGGCAATACGCTTCGAAGACGAGTTTCGAACCACAGACGATTTGACTGCTCTGTACAATAAAGTAACCGGCAATCGTGGGCCGACCGTAGGTTTAGAAAGAGTCTTTGAAGCGGGCTTCAAAGAGTACGCACGGTTGCACAAACGCGAAGGAATCGAATCAAGCTCGGTACTCGACGGTACGCAACGCGCGATGCGCATTGCGCTAAACCGGCGTATCGAAGAACTAGAAGATAACCTCCCGACTTTAGCGACCGTTGGGTCGGTGAGCCCGTATATCGGTCTCTTTGGGACGGTCTGGGGGATCATGAATTCTTTTCAAGCCTTGGGCAATGTCGGTCAAGCAACCTTGGCCATGGTGGCCCCAGGCATTTCCGAGGCGCTCGTCGCGACAGCAATGGGTTTGTTTGCGGCGATTCCGGCAGTCATTGCGTACAATCGATTTTCAAGCGAAATCGATCGGCTTTACAGTCGCTACGATATTTTTCTGGAAGAGTTTTCCGCCATTTTGCAACGCCAAATGCACGTCTGATCAACTCATGAGACGCCATCGCCGCCAGCGCTTAATGTCCGATATCAATGTCGTTCCCTACATCGATGTCATGTTGGTGTTGTTGATTATTTTCATGATCACCGCGCCGCTCGTCACTCAAGGGGTAAAAATCGAATTACCGCAGGCCCCATCCGAAGTAATACCGGCCTCTCAACAAGAACCGGTCATGGTTATTGTCGATAACAGCGGCGCGATTTTTATCGATGTGGGCGATAACCCAGATGCAGCGATCGATCCCGAAACGCTAGAAACGCGCGTCGCGAACTTGATCAAATATCGCCCCGACATCCAAGTATTCGTCAAAGGCGATCGCGATGTGGCTTATGGCAAGGTCGTGGCGGTGATGGCCCGATTGCAGGGGGCTGGAGTTGAGAGCGTCGGATTGGTTACCGAGCCGCCAGAGCGTTGATCACGCGGTGTTCCGTTTTCGCCAAAGCGACCCGATTTATACAGAAATTTAGAGATGCGATTAGGGCAAACGAAAAAATCACGCGCCTTCGCCTATGCGATTGGATTGCACCTTGTCGTGCTACTCGTGTTGATAACGCGCACCCAATCGAATTCTGATCCTCATTCGGCGCCGCCCGCGGTACCGATTGTCCAAGCACATGTTGTCGATCAGAGTGCAATTGATAGGCAAAAACAACTGCGCAAAGACGAGGCCGAACAAGAACGCTTGGAGTCTGAAAGACTGCGTCGAGCGGAGGCAGAAAAGAGTCGTAAAAAGGCCCAGAAGATCGCTGATCTCAAAGAGGAAGTGCGCCTAAAAAAAGTAAAGCTTGATCAGAAAAACGAAAAGCTGGCCGACGAAAAACGTGCAGCAGCAGACGCAAAGTTGAAAATCGCAGAAGAAAAAAAGCAGCAAGAAGAACAAAAGCTCGCCGCCGAGGTCGAACAGAAACGTATAGAGATACAGCGTAAAGAAGCGCGTGAGCGCAAAGTGCGTGAGGAAGCCGACAAAGCGGCAGCGGCACTGCGCAAGCAGCTCGAAGACGAGGAGCAGGAATTGGCGGCAGCCAACCAGCAAAAGGCAGACGAATCGGAAATCGCGCGCTTTATTGCAGCAATACGCAGCACTGTTGCTGGCGCATTCGTTTATCCCGATCTAGCAGACGGGCTGAGTTGCACGCTATATGTGCGCATGATCCCAGGCGGTGAGGTGGTTGAGGCTAGGGTTATTCAATCGAGCGGCAACGCCTCGTTCGATCGCCAAGCCGAAAACGCAGTATTAAAGGCGGCGCCTTTACCGGTGCCAAGTGATCCACGCTTATTCCGTCGCATGCGCGAAATTAAATTTGTTTTCGATCCGGAGCATTAATCAGTGGCTTTAGCCCGCATCAGTTTTATCATTTTTATTAGCTTGTTTAGCGTCGTCGCAAGCCAGGCGCAAACTGGCGATATTCTCGAAATCCGTATCACCCAGGGTGTCGAGGGTGCGTTGCCCATCGCCATTGTGCCCTTCGATTGGCAAGCGGACATCGTGCCTCCTGTAGACATAACGGCGATTATTTCCACCGATCTACGCGGCAGTGGGCGATTTGCCGCGATGCCTCCCGCCGATTTGCCCTCGCGTCCCGCAGCATTTGCCGACATAAACTTCAAGGATTGGCGCTTGGTTGGCATGGATAATCTCGTCATTGGCCGAGTCACTCAAATTGAGGGGGACAATTTTGCCGTCGAGTTTCGGGTCATTGATGTTGTTTCGAGTAAACAATTAGCTGGATTTAGAATTCCAACGAGTGCGGCTAATTTACGTTTAACCGCGCACCACATCAGCGACTTGATCTACGAATCGATACTCAAAATAAAAGGCGCGTTCGCTACGCGAATTGCCTACGTCACGGTCACCAAATCGGGAAAGCAATCCCGCTACCAACTCCAAGTGGCTGATTCGGATGGCTATAACGCGCGTACAATCTTAGATACCCGTGAGCCTTTGTTGTCGCCAGCCTGGTCGCCGCAAGGTGATCGCATCGCTTATGTTTCTTTCGAAGAGCATAACTCTGCAATTTACGTTCAGAACATTCGCACTGGAAAACGGCAAAAAGTGGTCTCCGGTCGTGGGATTAATAGTTCGCCGTCATTTTCTCCGGATGGAAGGCGGCTCGTTATGACGCGTTCCCTCGACGGCAACCCAGATATTTATATCCTCGATTTGGCGAGTGCTAAGCAAACCCGCTTGACGAGTCATCCAGCTATCGACACCGAAGCGCGTTGGATGGCCGACGGCAAGCATATTGTGTTCACATCCGATCGCGGCGGCGGTCCGCAGATATATAAATTGTCGAGCAATGGCGGTGAACCGACTCGCTTAACTTTTAAAATGGGGGCCTACAATTCGCGCGCCAGCTTGTCGCCGGACGGCAAATTAATGGCTGTCGTCAATGGTGGTGACAAGGGTTATCGAATCGCGGTGGTCGATCTGAATAGTGGTAATTTTAAAGTCCTCACAAACTCTCATCTTGACGAATCGCCGAGCTTCGCACCGAACGGCGCAATGATAATTTATGCGACAATGGGTGATAACGGCGCGGAGCTGGCAGCCGTGTCTGCGGACGGCAGAGTCCGCCAAAGATTGGCGCTGCAAAAAGGTGAAGTTCGCGAACCGGCGTGGGGTCCGATACAGAGATAACGACTTTGGCGAGAACAAGCCGAGTCGAATCTAACCAATACATGACTGAAAAGGAGAGGGTTGTGGCAATAAAGAAATTGATATGGATTGCGTTTACTGCGCTTGCCGTTTTCATCGGCGGTTGCGGGGGATCAAGTTCGACCAAGGAGACACCGACGCCGAGAGCTGGAATTGAGGATCGCGGGATCTCGAGCGATGAAATGGATGAGATTGATGCGGGTACCAGCACGTCTGGACTCGTCGAAGTCGGTCCATATACAACGACCACGCTTGGCGATCCGAATGATCCGAACGGACCACTATCGGTAAGGGTTATTTATTTCGATATAGATAGTAGTAACGTGCGCGCGGACTTCAACGCTACCCTCGATGCGCATGCCGCCTACCTTGCGGCGAACGCGGACACCTCCATCAGGTTAGAAGGCCATGCCGATGAGCAGGGTTCGCGAGAATACAATCTGGCTCTTGGCGAACGCAGAGCGGTGGCGGTGCGTAAACAACTCGTGTTGCTGGGCGCCTCGGCGCGACAAGTGAGCGCCGTTAGCTACGGCGAAGAGCGCCCCATCGCAGAGGGATCCGACCAACAGTCTTACGAGCTAAATCGGCGCGTTGAGATAGTCTACTAAGCGAGCAGAGGTTAATTCGATGGTTCAACTAGGATTCAAGCGCGGCGCGCCCGTGGCCATATTACTCGCTAGTCTCTTAGCTTCGCCGGCCGTCCTAGCTGCTGCCGGCGAGGCCGCTTTGGCGGCGCGTCTCGCGAAGCTTGAGCGCACGCTTGCGAGTCGCGGCCTCGTTGAAATGCAGCAGCAGGTTGACCAAATGCAGCGACAGATCCAGCATCTCCAAGGAGAAATTGAGGAGCAGTCTTATACGATCGACCAGTTGCGCAAAGTGCAACGGGATTCTTATGTTGATATTGATCAACGGCTTTCGGGTGTTGAACAAGGTAACGCAGGTCGACCTGACGGATCAGACGGCGGCGTTATGGTTCCGCCACTTCGGACACTGAGCGCCGATACGCGAGGCGACGTGGCAGGTGTTCCCGCGCCGCAATCGACGTTGCACGTAGAAGTCGAATCCGAGCAAAACCTTTCCGGCGCAATGCCTAATGAGCAACCACCGACTACGGAATCACCATCGTTAACGCCGCCGCCATCGTCAAACCCGGTTGTGCCAACGATCGATAACCCAGATTCTGAAGTTGCATACAACAGTGCTTTTAGCTTGTTGAAGGCCGGACAGTACGACGAATCAATTGCGGCCTTTAGTAGCTTTCTTGAACTGTACCCGCGCAGTCACTATGCGGACAATGCACAGTACTGGTTAGGCGAAACGTATTACGTTAGACGTGAGTTCGAGCTGGCAATTGGAGAGTATCAAAAACTACTTAAACACTACCCGACTAGCATGAAGTTATCCCACGCGATGTTAAAAATTGGTTACAGCTATCACGAACTCGCGCAGACTGACCAAGCACGCGCGGTGCTCGAAGACCTTCGTAACCGATTTGCCGGCTCGACAGCGGCTCGGCTTGCGGAAGATAGGATCCGACGAATGGTTGCAGAAAACGCTAGCCAATAAATGCGCTTTTCCACCATCGCGCGCCGCGGATATTAGTTGTGCTACGCCTCACAGAGATTTTTCTCTCTCTCCAAGGAGAGTCTTCGACGACCGGACTTCCCACTGTTTTCGTACGACTCACGGGATGCCCTCTTCGTTGCCGATACTGTGATACGGCCTATGCCTTTAGTGGCGGACAGTTGGAGTCTGTAAGCGATATTGTCGAAGATGTTCGCAGCCACAAGGTAGGTCGTGTGACCGTGACAGGTGGTGAACCCCTGGCACAACCGGAATGTCTAGCGCTCTTGAAGGAACTATGCGACAGCGGATTCTCGGTGTCGCTCGAAACGAGCGGTGCCTTGTCAATCGCAGAGATCGATCCCCGAGTAATGATCGTGATGGACCTGAAAACTCCGTCGTCCGAGGAGTGCCATCGTAACCTTTACACCAATCTCGCTCATTTGACGCTAAAAGATGAAATCAAATTCGTCATTTCCGATGATGCAGACTATGCGTGGACGAAAGAGGCAATACGCGAATATAAATTGGCCGAAACGGCGCATCTACTCGTTTCGCCGAACCACGATGTGCTGCACCCTCGCGAGTTGGCCGAATGGGTCCTAGCGGATCGCTTACCGGTGCGCTTGCAAATACAACTACACAAGTACCTGTGGGGCGATGTCCCAGGTCGCTAGGTTCATTGTTAAGATTCTTGGTCACAGCTTTGACTGGTACAGCTTCAGTTTTCGCGATCGACCCGTGCTGCATGCCTGTCCCAGCGTGTGAGGATTAGGGATAGGAGTCGATCGGTATTTGTGATCGGTGTGGCTGTGAACTTTATAGTCACGCATGGAGAAGCCATGGCGGTCACCAGAACTGTCGTGACGCCATGGTCGGCACGGCATTGCGACCGCTGTAAGGGTGCTGTCGACAAACTGGTCTATAAATCGAATTAACGAAAAAATAGCGCGATCCGGTTGGCGTAAAAGCAGTTAATGAATTGAATGCGTGCCTGTGATCCTGGCAATGTGAACGTAATGAAAATGACGAAGAACGAACGCGCCGTGGTATTACTTTCGGGCGGCTTAGATTCGGCCACGGTACTGGCGCAAGCCCGTGAAAATGGCGACGCGTGCTTTGCTTTAACCGTCGACTACGGTCAGCGGCATAGGGCAGAAATTGCCGCGGCAGAAAAAATCGCTCAGGCCTACGGTGCTGTGGAACACAGGATCGTCACGGTGAACTACGGTCAGTTCGGTGGTTCCGCTTTAACCGACGAAAGTATCGCCATCCCTGTAGACGGTGCACCGACGACATCCATTCCTGTCACTTACGTGCCAGCACGCAATACGGTGATGCTCGCGATCGCACTTGGCTGGGCCGAGGTGGTTGGCGCGTGTCGAATTTACATCGGCGTAAATGCAATTGACTACTCAGGGTATCCGGATTGTCGACCGGAGTTTATCGCGGCCTTTGCCGAACTTGCGAAGCTCGCAACCAAGACGGGAGTTGAAGGTAGCTCATTCGAAATTAAAGCGCCCTTGGTCAATTCTACCAAGTCTGAGATCATACGCCTGGGATCACGGTTGCACGTGGACTACTCGTTGACAGTGTCGTGTTATCAAGCCGACGAGCAAGGTCGTGCCTGCGCACGGTGCGATGCGTGTCGATTGCGCCGCGAAGGATTTAGCGCTGCAGGCCTCGATGATCCGACCCGCTATACGATATAGATTTGCGGTAGCCGGCTAGGTCGAGGTGTCGCCTAGGAGGGTTGAATTTGTCGCGCGGTCGAGTCCCCTACAACCGACGCATGAAGCAGCTTAATCAACCCGTTTTTGCATCCGTGTCTTGCGACATGACGAGCGGTCGCGACGATTTGACGGTGCCAGTTGGCTTTTTCTCAACAAGTTTGATATTGCGATACGCGTTGTAAAGCGATCGGATCGATCGAACATAGACCACTGCTTGTCCGCAGCGACACCCGCCTCTGGCGACGGCAAATGCCCGACTCATCTCGCGCATGGCAACCTCAACGTTACCGAACCATTTGTCCGGATTAAGGCCAGATGTGCGGGCGAGATTTCTTGCACGACGGACCCTATCGTAGCCGATGTTATAGGCCGCCAAGGCCAACCACGTACGCTCGTCCATTGGAATATGATCATCAAATTGATTGCGCAGGCGATCGAGATATCGAACCCCAGCGTGGATCGCCGCTTCTGGCCGGTCGGGATGTGCGACCCCAAGCGCATTCGCGGTCGCCGGCATTAATTGCATTAAACCGATCGCCCCGGCATTGGAAATCGCGCTGGGGTCAAATTGACTCTCCTGGAACATTTGCGCCGCGATCAAACGCCAATCGAAACTGTACTTTTCGGCATAAGTTCGCAACAAGTCGTCAAAAGGCGAAATAGTGCCAAACACCCGAGCAGGAAGTTTCTTTGTACGCACGTAGCGCCGCTCCAAAGTGTTGTAGGTCGCGTCGCGATATTCTGAATGGATAAAATCATCCGCTGCTGCAATTAACGGCTGGTCTTCGCTGCGCAACGTCCATCGATAACGGTAGGCATTCGGGATCGACATTCCCGCGACCAAATTATCGTGAGTCCGCAATACGGTTGAAACATGACGCGCATCAATTACGAAGGCATCGATATCGCGAGCCTCAAGGCGTTCCAAGACCTTAGCCATTGAGACGCTCGCCTGTATCGGTATCGCGCGCGCCACGCCATCAACAAAGTCGTCGAGCGCTATAAGGTTTGTCGAGCCCTCATAACCCGCTATCGATTTACCGAATAAATCCGACGAATCTTGGATCGGGCTGTCGGATCGCGTGACCAGTACGGACGGGTCGTGTCGGTACTCACGTGACATTGAGTAGGTTTTATTGCCGTGTACTGCTCGGGCGTTAATTCTAGTCGTGATGATGTCACCCGCGCCGTCGCGCAGCCAATCGAGTACCTCGCTGTCGCTTCGACCCACAAGTACATCGAGACGTAAGCCGAATTTGTTTGCGAAGCGGCGCGCGAATCCTAGTTCGAATCCGGCAGGGCGACCGCGGTGGAGAAAGTAGTTGCTCTCATCCAAGCGGGTGATGACTCTCAGTACCCCCGATTTTTGAATATCTTCGAACGTCCGAATACCGTGGTTCGGCTTATGGTAGGCCGTATGGAAGCGGCGTATGAAACCGTTTAAGGCGGTCATTAGCTGCGCATTCGACCGGTGTGCATACCAGTACACAGGTTCGCTTCCTGTCAAATCAAACAAGAACTTCAACTGAGGATAAGCAGCGACCGGGCGTTCGCCGACTTCAACAGTGACTACCGCCGCGTCATAGACGCCATTGCTGAGCATGTCTAGCGCATCGGTCTGATTTATTGCATCGGGCAGTACTTCCAAGCGTAAATTCGGAACAACCGCACGGAGACGGTCAAGGTACGGCCAGATTGGCGAAGAAAGTTTAACCGCCAAGCTCATATTGGCGAGTTCTAGCGGGTTCTCGACAACGGCGTCATTGCGGCCAATTACCCGGTGACGTCGCAGCCCGATAGGCTCGGAGGCAAGGATATGGCCATCTCGTTCGATGTCGATTGGTAAGGCGCTGATGCTGAGATCCGCCGCACCACTGCGAAGCATTGCCAGGGCTTCCGTTGCTCGGAAAACTTCAACCCACTTAATTTCGAGTTTATTAGCGGCGGCGAAATCGCGCAGCATTTTAATGTCACTGGAATCGCGCTGCACAGCGGGGAGCGCAGGCGTCTGCATAAACCTTACGATTCGTATGATCGCGGGTTGACGATCTGCGGCGGTTGCGGCGATCTTGAGCGACTGCTCCGCAGCGACGATTGGCGCGCAAACCCACAGTAGCGCGAGCAGGCCAATTTCTGCGGCCCGCCCACGACAAGGGCACACACGACGCACCCTTCGGTTGTCGTTGTTCATCGATACCTTACCAGCGTTAGCGTTAGTTTCGTTATAGCCCGATCACTCGGGGGCGCGGCCGGGTCTCGTTAACGTCGGTCGCGCGGGCGCCACTCTTTGGTGGTCTATTGCGGCAGCTCAAAGCCTCGAATCTAGCCCAGTCTCACGTACAGGAGGGCTCGCCAGATTCGGCGGTTTGCAACGTGCACTATACCCCAGACTGGCGCGGCGGTTGAAAAGTCGCGAATTGTTTAGCGATCGTTAACCTTTCGGCGGTTCCCACATCTAGCCACACGCCGTTGTAAAGCTCCGCGGTGACTCGGCCTTGCGCCGCGGCAGCCGTTAGGATCGGCGCTAATGGATAGCTAACTAGGTCGTTTTTCGGGAATAACGCCGGCCGATAGACGCCGATTCCGGAAAAAGTGCGTTTTTCTCCCTCAGTGGCGATGAAACCGCCAGCTAGGGCGAAATCCCCGGAACGATTATGCGTCGGGTTCGGAACGAGGATCAGGTGTGCATCCGCAACGGGTTCCGCTAGACGTGAAAAATCGAAGTCTGTCCAAACGTCGCTATTGACGACCGCGAATGGTCGATTCCCCAACAAGGGCAACGCGGCGGCAATTCCACCGCCGGTGTCGAGCGCCCCCGGTGGTTCTTGTGAATAGGCGATAGATACCCCAAATTGGGATCCGTCACCTAAGTGTTGGCTAATTTGCTCGCCGCGATAAGCGAGATTCACAACCAGCTCGTCAAAACCGCCAGCCCGCAAGCGTTCGATTTGATGCTCGATCAGTGTTTTCCCGTCGATACGCAGCAGCGGCTTCGGTAGATCAGAGGTTAACTCACCCATTCTGCTACCGCGGCCGGCGGCTAAAATCATCGCGCGATTTATCAACTTTAGATCATCTGCAGTATCGAACGTGCGATTATAGATCGGCTACTAGAGTCACGTTTATTTTTGCCACGATGTCGTTTGGTCTGGCATATTGTCGCGCGTTTCACGGTTTTTCATTCATGATAGAAGCATACATTGGGATCGTCGTCGGTCTTGGTTTATTGACGTTCGGCGCCGATCGGTTTGTCGAGGGTGCCGCTGTTGCTGCCAGTAACTTCGGCATTCCGCCGTTGCTCGTGGGTTTGACAATCGTCGGCTTTGCGACCTCGGCGCCCGAACTGCTCGTTGCCGGGGTCGCGTCGATGAACGGTAACCCGTCGATTGCGGTCGGCAACGCGATTGGTTCGAACATCGCGAACATCGGATTGGTCGTTGGTGTGACCGCGTTGATTATGCCGTTAAACGTAAAATCTCGCGTACTCGCGCGCGAATTTCCCATTATGTTTATCTGCTTTGCCGTCGCTTTTGCCTTGTGCTGGGACGGGTATCTTGGATTCTCCGATGGGGTTGTGTTGTTTGTGGGTCTGTTAGGGCTTATCGGAGTAACCACATGGCTCGGCATGACGGACCACGCACGCGATAGCCTAGGCGTGGAGATGGAAACGCATATCAACGACTCCATGACGACTAAGCGCGCAGTATTTTGGCTTATAGTCGGCCTAGGTTTGTTATTGTTTGGATCTGATCTACTGGTTGACGGGGCCGTGATTGTCGCTCGGCATTTCGGCATTAGCGACCTTGTCATTGGTCTTACGATTGTCGCGATCGGCACGAGTCTGCCAGAGTTGGCGGCATCGGTCGCGAGCGCGCTTAAAGGCGAGCCCGACATTGCGCTAGGTAACGTGATCGGTTCCAATATGTTCAATGCCCTTGGTGTGCTTGCGGTGCCGGCCATAATCTACCCCAGCCAGTTGGAATCTGCCGTGATGTCACGCGATTTTCCAATCATGATTTGCTTAAGCGTGGTGCTCTTCGTAATGGCTGTTGGATGGCGGCGCAACGGACGCCTATCGCGCATCGAGGGGACCGGTTTATTGTTGGCGTTCGGCGTCTACCAATGGATGTTATATGTATCGAGCTAACGAAGCTTGCTCATCTAAGCTGACGGATTGACGAAATATGGCGACTGTTAATGCGCCGCCCCATGACCACGCGCGCCTACTCTCTTTGGGACGTTCTGTTCTCGAAATCGAATCGCGTGCAATCGGTGATCTAGCGAAGGAAATCGATCAAACATTCGCCGAGGCGGCCGAAATTATGCTTGGTTGTCGTGGCCGAATCGTCGTGCTCGGCATGGGGAAATCAGGTCACATTGGCAGCAAGATTGCGGCTACTTTGGCAAGCACAGGCTCACCCGCATTTTTCGTCCACCCGGGGGAGGCAAGCCACGGCGACATGGGCATGATTACTGCCGATGACGTTGTGCTAGCGTTGTCCAATTCCGGCGAAACAGACGAAATAGTGATTCTTATTCCACTAATTAGGCGTCTCGGTGTGCCGCTTGTGGCGATGACTGGCAACGGTCATTCGAATCTCGCCAAACAGGCGACCGTGCATGTTGATGTTGGAGTACGCGAAGAAGCTTGCCCGCTCGGACTCGCACCGACCTCTAGCACCACTGCAGCGCTGGCGATGGGTGATGCGTTAGCTATCGCGATGTTGCAGGCGCGCGGCTTTACTGAGGAAGATTTCGCGCTTTCCCACCCTGGAGGCGCGCTGGGGCGTCGCCTGCTGCTGAAGATCAACGGACTAATCCACACCGGTAAAGACATGCCGGTTGTGACACCGGACACCAGTGTTGCGGAAGCATTAGTTGAAGTCACCCAAAAAGGATTGGGGATGACCGCGGTCGTCGACCATCAGTCGAGCGTTCTCGGTATATTCACAGACGGTGATTTGAGGAGAGTTATCGATCAGCGGATCGACATCAATACAACGTCAATACGCGAGGTTATGACAACGCAATGCACCACGGTAAGCGCCAATATCCTTGCCGCAGATGCGCTGCGCATAATGCAAGATGGCAAATTTAATGCGTTGTTGGTGGTGAATTCGGATCAACGTTTGATCGGCGTGTTAAACATGCACGATTTGCTCAGATCGCGCGTTTTTTGACGGTAGTGATTAGCCAAGCGAGTTCAGTGGGTATTAGAGGCTTAGCGGTTTATCGGGTCAGGCCGCTAGAACCGCCTGTCGATCAGAAAATAATCTCGTTCAGGCGTGTTATCGATTCGCACGACGTCGATTTTGAGCTTTTCCAGCCAGATGCAGCGTCCCGCGCCCAACAATGCTGGAACCGGCGAGCCCATCAAGCGCTTCCCTTGGCCAAGTGTCGGATGGAACAGATGGGCATCAACGATGACTAACTCCTGGGTTAGTTCACTACTGTTCGCACTTTTCGGTGTCTTGACGTATTGGGTCTGGCAACAAATCGATGAAGATGATGGTCGAGCTGTACAAATTCGTATTCATGAACCTGACTATTACATCGAAGACATGGTGCGCAATACCTTGGACGAAACGGGCGCATTAAAAAACGTACTGTATGCTGATTTAGTGACACATTATCCGGACGACGACACGACTGAGTTGGACAGTCCGCGTCTGGAGATTTATAACGGTAATTCTGAACCTTGGTATGTGACGGCTGAAACCGGATGGATAAGTTCGGGCAATGAAGTCGTTCTTTTGCATGGCGAGGTAGAAATCTGGCGCCAGGATGCAGACGGTCGCCGCAAGTTTGAAGTTCTCACCTCGGAACTTCGCGTTCTACCTGCGGAGCAGTATGCCGAAACCGCCGATCCGGCTACGATCATTAGTAGAACAACAACGACAGATACGATAGGGATGCGGGCAAATTTCGCGCATGATCGTTTGGAGCTACTGAAACAGGTAAGAACCCGACATGAAATTAATCCTCCTAGTTAATACGCTACTGGTCGGCATTTTATTCGCCGCGGACACGATGGCCTTGGCGTCAGATTCGGAACAGCCGATAGAGATTCAGGCGGACTTTGCCGAGCTTGACGATCAAGAAGGCAAGACCATCTATCTCGGCAATGTTGTGGTCACACAAGGCTCGATAAAAATGACTGGCGACAAATTACGGGTTAATTTCGCCGAGGATCAGGAGTTAGAAGACGTGTTTATCGAAGGGCGCCCGGCCTACTTTAAGCAAACTCCAGATAGTGGCGACGATGTCGAAGGTGAAGGTCTACTGATTGAATACCATGCGCTGAAAAGTCTGCTGCACCTCATTCAAAAAGCCAAGCTTACCCAAGGACAGCGGGTTTTCACCGGAGACCGCATTAACTACGATACGGCAAAGAGCGTTATCACTGCACACGGGTCGCCAAAACAGGTAAATACGGTTGGGCAACCGCCACGTAAGCGCGAACGAGTACGGATTATCATTCCGCCTAAAAAGAAGAAACCGGAGTCGCCCTAATTTAACGATGAGCGTATTGACGGTTCGAAATTTATCGAAAACCTACAAATCGCGGCAAGTCGTACGCGACGTCAGTCTGAGTGTCCAAGGCGGTGAAGTGATCGGACTGCTCGGACCTAATGGCGCCGGAAAAACGACCAGTTTCTACATGATCGTGGGACTCGTGGCGAGCGAAGGCGGCTCTATCCATATAAACGACATCGATTTGACCCGCCTACCGATGGACTTGCGGGCACGCCAAGGGCTCGGTTACCTGCCGCAAGAAGCCTCGGTATTCAGAAAACTGACGGTCGAACAAAATATCGCTGCGGTCCTAGAAATAGTACCAAAACTAACCCTTGAGCAACGCAAGACCCGCCTCGAAGCGTTACTTCAGGAATTTCATATTACGCACATCCGCGAGACCTTAGGGATGTCATTGTCGGGCGGCGAACGCCGCAGAGTCGAGATCGCCAGGGCCCTCGCTAGCGAACCGCAATTTATTCTGCTCGATGAGCCATTCGCCGGCGTAGACCCGATTTCAGTCGGTGACATTCAACGAATCGTTCAGCACCTGAGTGGATTAGGTATCGGCGTTCTTATCACTGATCACAATGTCCGCGAGACTTTGGGCATTTGCGATAGAGCTTACATTGTCAACGAAGGGCGAATTATCGCCGAGGGCACCTCAGAGGTGGTCCTCGCCGATGAACACGTTCGCGAAGTCTATTTAGGCGACGACTTTACGCTCTAAGAGTGTCTGCCGGTCGTGTTGTGTGCCGCCGATGGCGTGGGCCGCTTACACGCGTAGCGTTCTCGAAACCGACCATGTGCGCAACCGCGACTTTAGGTTCCGGCGCATGTTTGGATAGACCGCTGTTGCTCTTGCGAACTAGCGCTGTAGTGCAAGTTGCATTAAATGCCACCGATGTTTGAGTCCATCAGTGTTGAGACCTAGGTCACGAAAATTATCTCTAACAATATTTAATCATTGCACGATGTTGGCGGAGTATTATGAGTTAAACTCTAAGGTCCTAATTCAGATACTGCGGCAAGGCCCTTAGGCTAAATTCAAAATTATCATGAAGCAGTCCCTCCAGCTTAAGCTCGGACAGCATTTAACGATGACTCCGCAATTGCAACAGGCCATCCGGCTATTGCAATTGTCATCGCTCGAGCTGAGCGTCGAAGTCCAGGACGCACTCGACTCCAATATGATGCTCGAGCTGGACGAAGATTCTGGAGCGTCTGACGATGGAACATTCGCGGAGCCAGCGGCGGCGACCGAGAGCCACGATTCGGAGCAAGGCGACGACGGCGCCGATATCGACAACATCCCAACCACCACCGAGGACATTCCGGCTGACTTGCCTGTCGACAGCGATTGGGAAGAAATCTATGACGGGCCCGAGCCGGCTGGGGCCACACCGAGCTCGAGTGGCGGGCAAACCGACTTTGAGTCGATACGCAGCGCCGAGGAGACCTTGCGAGAGCATTTATTGTGGCAGCTAAATCTTCTACCTATGACCGAGACCGACCGCGCAATCGGATTTACGATCATCGATTTGCTCGACGACGACGGCTACTTCAAATCCGATTTTGAAATGGTGTGCGATACAATAAATAGTGTGGACGGTGCCGCAATCGACATCGACGAAGTAGCCGCCGTCCTAAAACAGATCCAAGGTCTCGATCCCGCTGGGATCGCTGCCCGTGATTTGCGCGAATGCCTGACATTACAGCTTAGCCAATTCGACCCATCCACTCCTTGGTTAAACGAGGCGAAACAGATTTGCGCGCATCATCTCGATGTTCTCGGCTCTCGGGACTTCGGGCAAGTGATGCGTCGATTAAAAGTATCGCAAAACGAATTACGTCAGATCATAGATTTAATTCAATCGACGAATCCGCGTCCCGGCGCGGTGTTCAACGAACAACCAGCGGAATATATTGTCCCCGACGTCTACGTTCGAAAATCTAAAGGTCGTTGGGTCGTCGAACTGAACGGAGAATCATTGCCCCAAATTCGGGTGAATCCCTACTACGCAAGCATGATCCGTCGCGCCGACAATAGCCCCGACAACAGCTCGTTAAAATCCCATCTACAAGAAGCGAAGTGGTTCATTAAGAGTCTGCAAAGCCGAAGCGAAACCTTACTTCGTGTCGCAACCGCTATCGTCGAACGACAACAGGGGTTTCTCGAGTACGGCGAGGAGGCCATGAAGCCATTGGTACTCCACGATATTGCTGAAATTCTTGGCATGCACGAATCGACGATATCGCGGGTTACAACGCGGAAATACATGCATTCGCCGCGCGGAATCTATGAGCTCAAATTTTTCTTTTCAAGTCATGTCGCGACGACACTCGGTGGGGAAGCCTCCTCTACTGCGATTCGGGCCGTAATTAAGAAACTAATCGCGGCAGAAAATACCGAAAAACCGCTTAGCGACAGCAAACTCGCGAACCTATTGTCGGATCAGGGCGTTACGGTTGCGCGCCGAACGGTCGCTAAATATCGAGAGGCTATGCACATCCGGCCATCTAACGAAAGAAAGCAACTAAATTAAGCAGCTAGTGCCGTGTATATCTAGTGCAATAGCCAGCTATACTTTTACTGGCGCGACTCTCAAGATGCTTGAAGGACAAGTCGCTTAAACGTCGCGGCGATTTCAAAACATCACCACGGAGAATGTAATGCAGCTCAATATATCTGGTCATCACGTAGATATTTCCGATTCCCTGAAGAATTACATCAACAGCAAAATGCAGAAAGTAGAACGTCATTTCGATCACGTGATCGACGCACACGTGGTCCTCGATGTCGAAAAGCAACGCCATAAAGCTGAAACGACACTACAACTGAGCGGTAGTACGATTCATGCAGCGAGCGAAAACGACGACATGTACGC
>JBLFWZ010000010.1:0-45587 GCA_047611905.1 Gammaproteobacteria bacterium
AGTCGCAGTCGTAGAAGGTGACGGCGACGTGATAGTTGATGCATTCGACGGTGGCGCTGTCTTAGAACGCGCTACTTTTCTCGAGCGGCTGCTTGAACGAGCGGCACCGAATACGTCGATCGATGCGTTAGAGGCGGCGCTGCGCCCGGCCTCTAAGTCAGAAATTTTGTTACGCCAACTACGTAATTTGAAATCAATCTATGTTGAACAAGGCTTAGTTGAAAAATCGCTAAATACGATTAACCACATGCTGGTTATTCAAAAAGATTTACTTCCCGAACTTCTAGAGCGCGCCGCGCTATATGATTCGCTCGGTTACGCGCGCGGCGCCGTTGCCGACTACGAGCGAGCGGTAAGCCTACTACCACCCGGTCCGCAGCTTTCTGAAGTACACGCGCGAATTAAGCGAGCTCGAGAGCAAGCGCAAAAATTGCACTAACGCCGTGCCAGACAAGAAAAACGTCCGCGGTCGTGGCGCGAGCAGTAACAACGATGCCCGTTACCTCACCACGACGCGCGAGATCTGTGACGACGGCTGGGGGGTTGACGACGATGGACCGCCCGCCTTGAAGACCACCGTCACTGTCGAGCGCGCAAAAACAATCATCAGTCACAATAACTCGCCGGATCTGCCGTTTGACCAGACCATCAATCCGTACCGTGGATGCGAACATGGGTGTATTTATTGTTATGCCCGCCCAGCACACGCCTACCTGGATTTATCGCCGGGGCTCGACTTTGAAAGTCGCTTGTTTTCGAAACCTAACGCGGCGCAATTGCTAAGCAAGGAATTGGCACGTAAAAACTATCGGTGTTCGGTGATTTCTCTGGGCGCGAACACGGATGCCTATCAACCGATTGAACGGAAACTGTGCATCAGGCGATCCATCATCGGAGTATTGGCAGCGCATCATCATCCCGTTACGATCGTGTCAAAATCCTCGTTGGTCGAGCGCGATATTGATCTGTTGGCGCCAATGGCGGCGTTGGGTCTAGTGCAAGTGTTTGTATCCGTGACCTCATTAGATCGCGTGTTGTCACGCCGCATGGAACCCCGTGCTGCGGCTCCGGAACGAAGGTTGCAAACCATATCAAATTTGGCGCAGGCTGGGATCCCAACAGGCGTGATGTTCGCGCCCGTGATACCGGCACTCAATGATCATCATTTGGAGGACGTGGTCGAAGCGGCAGCCAACCATGGCGCGCGCTATGCGGGGTTCATCATGCTTAGATTACCGCGCGAAGTGAACGGACTATTCAAGGAATGGTTAGCTCTACATTACCCGTTGCGTGCCGACCATGTACTCAGCCGGATCCGTGACATTCGCCAGGGGCGAGAAAATGACACGCAGTTCGGGCGCCGGTTCAAAGGTACGGGGCCCATTGCCGAACTCGTCGGTCAGCGATTTCGGCGCGCCTGCGCACGCCACGAACTAAATCAGTCACCGCATACGTTCGAAACCGATTTGTTTTGTCCGCCGACAAAAGAATCCGATCAACTTCAACTCTTCTGATGGCGGCTCACCTAACGCCGTTTGTCTTAGTAGATTAACGTCGTAAAAAATAAATCCAGCGTGAAAAATTTAGAACGGCCGACAATGAAGCGGCAACATATGTGAGCGCACAGGCTGTCAAGATCCGCCTTGCAGCAGGCATTTCGCGTGCCGGAATATATCCCGCCGAAAGAACCGGTAAGGCGCGTTTAAAGCTAGCGTCGAATTCGACCGGCAAAGTGACTAAATGTACGGCGACCGGCACGAACAGCACTACGATCCCCACAATGAGCATTAATATGCCAGTCGTTGGTATTCTCGTCAGGGCCGTTATAAAGGGTAAGGCGATGAGAATTATAGCTCCTAGTCCTTCGCTGAACCTTGCAATTTTAACCAAGTTCGTGCGCAGTCTTAGTGGAACGTAGCCGAGTCGATCTTGGATTGCATGACCGACCTCATGGGCAGCAACGACCACCGCAGTAAGCGATTTTCCGTCGTGAACCGATTCACTGAGGCGTACAACTTTATCGATGGGATCGTAATGATCGCCGGCCGGAATGCGTTCGACTGTCACGCCTTCAAGTTTGCAGCTTTCGATAAGGTGAATTGCGAGCTCGCCACCTGTTCCAGGTATCTCGTCACGATGTTTGTTGTGGTATTTCAGAATCGATTTCGCCCACAGCTGAGGTCCGAAGATGACGGCGAGCGCGAGTACAGCTATGGCGATAATGAGCGGCATACCTAACTAGGCGAGTATTGTACGAATAGAGCTTAGCAACACGGCGATTGGCGTCAGTTTATCGTTTGATTGTCTGGCAGTTCGTCAGCCATTGGCTGGGCAAGTGTTGAAGTGATGTCCCATTCGGCCAGTCGAATGCCGTTGCTGACCAATTCCGCAAGTGAGTGAAGCAAGTTGGGGTTTAGTGCGAGATCGATCCCTGCGCCTTGCTCTGGCGCAAGTGCCATTGTCATCGTTCCATCTGCGTTACGGCGCATTTGCAATTTCGCTAGCAAAATCGGATCGCTCCCCAATGGCAGTTGTTTGGGCGATTCCTTGAACGGCGTTTTAAAGTCGGAATTATTAACGGCTTTTTGATGTTCAAAGGCAAATACTTCTTTTTTCGCAATGGGAGATGCCTGAGTTAGCACCGTAGGGGATCCTTTTAACGCATTTTCGATTGCCGGCGTTATCAGTTTGACGAATCGGCGGGTCAGCCAAAATCTAAACTCCAATTCGTCGCTACTCGATACGCGAAGCAACAGCCGGTCTTCTACCGCGACGAACTTTATCTGGATCTGTTGAATTTGTGCCATGATCAATCCAAAGAGCTTGGGCGGCGCGGGACGATGTCTCCGAACCAACCATTTTCTGAGACCTGTCGTGACTCTAAAAGAGTGCGAGACTGATGCTGAAAAGACAAAAAAGTAAACATTTGTTCGTGAAATCTTGCAGTAATTTAAGTTACCAACAGTGTACGTATGTCTGAATCTAACGACCATGCCAATTTGCCAGTGCAATCGCAAAACGCTCAAATGTCTTTGAGTCCTCGTGAACGCTACGACCGAGATATCGAAACGGCCGCGCTTATGCCAGATTCCGCTCAGGCCCAGGCAATTGACCACATGGAGAGGCTCTATCGTGATTTAGCCAATGTCGACTCTAAGAAACCTAGTGGCCTGTTCAACAAGGTCCTGAGAATTAATAAAACGAACCCAGAGCCGATTCGAGGGATATATCTATGGGGTAGAGTGGGGCGCGGTAAAACATACATCGTCGACACTTTTTTCGACTGCTTAGCGACAAAGCGTAAGCTGCGGATCCATTTTCACAGCTTCATGCGGAAAATTCACAAGGAACTAAAGCTACTCAACCGCGAATCTGATCCGCTAGCCATTGTTGGAAAACAATGGGCGAGCGAAATAGATGTCCTATGCCTTGACGAGTTCCATGTCGGCGACATCACCGACGCGATGTTATTAGGTAATTTGCTGCGCGCGTTATTTGGTAATGGCGTCAGTCTGATCACGACCTCCAATGAAGCACCACAGAATCTGTATCGCGACGGGCTGCAGCGCCAGCAGTTCTTGCCCGCTATTGCACTACTCGAAAAGCATCTCGAAGTGTTTGAATTGGCCGGCGAGCTAGATTATCGATTGCGCGCGCTTGAACAGGCTGGAATTTATTACACCCCGCACTCTAATGATGTAGAGGCATATTTGCGCCAGCGCTTTATCGACATTGCGCCGTCACCTGGCGAACCAGGCGGTGCGGTAGATGTCGACGGCCGCCCGATTCAGACCATCAGACACGCTGAAGGCGTCGTGTGGTTTGATTTTCAAATCTTATGTGCAGGCGCGCGCTCCACCGGCGATTACATCGAGATCGCGTTGTGCCACCACACGATCGTGTTGAGCGATGTTCCGATAATGGATAAAGACACTAGCGATGCCGCGCGCCGCTTCATCAATTTGATCGATGAACTCTACGACCGCAACGTGAAGCTGATCATTTCGGCGGCGGCCGAAGCGGAAAAACTGTACGCGGGAACTCGCTTGGCGATGCCTTTCAAAAGAACCGTCAGCCGTCTACGTGAAATGCAGTCCCACGAGTATCTCGCTCGACCGCATATCTGCGACTAGCCTGTTCGCCACAGATCCGTTGCGCTAGATCGGCAAACGCGCGCCGAAGTCGGGACGGATGCGCCGTACAAGCCTTTAGGTATTCCAACCTTCCTTGCTTATAAATCGTTGTGTCGCGTGCTGATCCATAGTGTCATCAGCACGCGTAATCTAAGATACGATCTGCATGCTTATAGTTATAAATAACAAAGAGTTAAACTATTAACTTGACAATCTTAATTATTAGTCTATTCTAATTACCTAAGAACACGCGATTAATTCGCAATTAACCCTCGGTGAAGTTGAACAAGCCGAGGCTCGTGAAAGGTGAGTGCAGGGTAGATGGGGACGAGTTCCGAGCAATATGGTCAGCCAATAAAGAAATTATTGGCGCACCGCTATGGAGATGGATCGATTTATCTTCCGAAGTCGGCAAACACCGGCTTACTGCGAGTCGCCGTCAAGAAGGGCCTAGTTAGCGAAGACGGCTATCTGACGAGAAAAGGACGAAATTATTTGGCGCAAGCCGACCCGATTACCTCTGTGGGTAAGTAAGGACAGGTCCCATCCTGTCACCAGCGTTTAGGGCTGCTTATGCAGCCCTTTTTTTTGCCCAAACCACCACCATTCGTTAACCCTCAGTGCCTGCTCAAGGCCCGTAAAACCACAATAAGCCGCATCATTGTCCGGCAAGTACTGCATATACCGTATTCGCATAAATATATCGAAATATATTCGTATATAGAATATTCCATCTTTGCTAGATTTCGCACCCACGCGAGGTCGGCGCGAAGTCGGATTTGCCTCGTGCAATCACACAGGCGAGCCCAGATGTATCAATACGATCACTACGACCAAAAAATCGTTGATGAGAGGGTAGAGCAATTTCGCGACCAAACTACTCGATTTTTGGCGGGTCGCCTTAGCGAAGAAGAGTTTCGACCGTTGCGACTTATGAATGGTCTTTACTTACAAACGCACGCACCGATGTTGCGAGTTGCTATTCCATATGGGGTTATGTCGTCGCAACAATTGCGCACATTGGCCTCCATTGCACGTAAATACGACAAAGGTTACGGTCACTTTAGTACGCGACAGAACATTCAGTTCAATTGGCCGAAACTCGCACGCGTGCCAGATATCTTGGCCGATCTCGCGGCAGTTCAGATGCACGCCATCCAAACGAGCGGCAACTGCATCCGCAATACAACGTGTGACCATTTGGCCGGCGTTGCTCCCGATGAGATTGAAGATCCGCGTCCTTACTGTGAAATGATTCGGCAATGGTCATCGTTGCATCCCGAGTTCTCTTACCTGCCGCGGAAATTCAAGATAGCCTTTAGCGGCGCGCTGAAAGACAGAGCCGCTGTCGCCGTGCATGACATCGGATTTTATATCGTAAAAAACGAAGCCGGAGAAACCGGATTCAAAGTGCTTGTCGGAGGCGGGCAGGGCCGCACACCACATATCGGTACGGTGATTCGAGCATTTCTGCCAGTCATCGATTTACTGTCATATACCGATGCAATATTGCGGACCTACAACCGCTACGGAAGGCGCGACAACAAGTATAAGGCGCGAATCAAGATCTTGGTCAATGCGCTGGGCGCAGAGCGCTTTGCCTTAGCCGTAGAGACCGAATGGTCGGCAAATCAGCCGTCCCAACTAACGTTGGAACCGATTGATATCGATCGAATGCGCGCTCATTTTTCGGGTCCTGCGTACGAGTCGCGCGCGCAAGGAAAGAGTATTCATGCTTGGTACCAAGCGAATACGGCTTTCGCGCGCTGGGTCGATCGCAATACAGTCGCCCACCGAGTTGCCGGATACAACTCGGTTTATATTTCCCTTAAAGCACCGACGGTCGCGCCGGGTGACGCGTCGGCTGATCAGATGGATGTGATAGCGCGTCTTGCAGATCAATTCGGATTCGGTGAGATAAGGGTCACGCACGATCAAAACCTCCTGTTACCCGACGTGGCGACGGATGATTTATTCGAGCTGTGGCAAGCTTTAAGAGGCCATGATCTGGCGACCGCGAATATCGGACTTCTAACCGATGTCATTTGCTGCCCGGGTCTCGATTTTTGTTCACTCGCAAATTCCAGCACCATCCCGATTGCCAAACAGATAAACGAGCGCTTTAGCGACTTGGATTATTTGCACGACATTGGTGAATTGAAAATAAAAATGTCTGGCTGCATGAACGCCTGCGGTCACCATCACGTAGGACACATTGGTATCTTGGGCGTCGATAAAAAGGGCGTGGAGTTTTTCCAATTTACGCTAGGTGGATCGGCAGATAACGAGTGTACCCTCGGCGAACGTTTAGGTCCGGCGATTAACAAGCAAGACGTCGCCGATGCGGTTGCAGGCTTACTGGACGTTTACGTGGAACTGAGAAGGGAGGGGGAACGCTTTCTCGACACGTTCCGACGAGTTGGCTTGGCACCTTTTAAGGCACGGATTTACGGCGAAAAATCGATAGAAGATAGGAGCAGTGCACATGCAATTGCTTAAAAATGAGCGGCTAGTGGTCGATAGCTGGACGTTGCGCGAAGACGCGGCGGCGCTACCTAACTGCGGTGACGTCATTGTGTCTGCGAACCGCTGGAATGCTCATCGGGACACATTATTGGCGCGCGCCGGTCGTAACGGCATATGGCTTTCGAGCGAGGACGAAATTGAATCCATCGTGAAAGACGTCGCGCATTTTGACGTGATCTCACTCGAGTTTTCGGCAGTCACTGATGGTCGACATTATTCAAACGCCCGTCTTTTGCGTGAGCGTTATGCGTATTCTCGTGAGCTACGCGCGTCAGGGGAGGTGCGTCGCGATCAGTTGTTCTATCTCATCCGGTGCGGTTTCGACTCCTTCCGACTAGACGATAATTGCGATATCGAGGATTTTTTGCTCGGTCAAAAAGATTTTTCGTCTGCGTACCAATACGCCACCGACGATCTCGTGCCTGCCTATCGCGGGCGATCGGGCGCGGTTTGAAATTAGCGTTCCAAAGCGTCGATGAAATCGATTATTGCTTGGGCCGTCGTTTGTGGCTCCTCAATCACGCAATAAGTCCCTCCGCCTTCAGCAATTAATTTCAGACTCGCGTGCGGGGCCAGTGCGAGAAACTCATTTGCAAGATTGCGATTGCCATCTTCGCCGTAGCCGAGGTGTCCGGACTCACCCATCAGCAATAGAGTCGGACACTTAATCTTTGCGACATCCGTTGTGAAATCATTGGTGGCAACGATGCGCATCGTTTCCGCAAGCGTAGACAGTAAGAAATTCTGCGCAAAACATTCGGCTTCCCGCTTCCCGCTTCCCGCTTCGCAATCTCGCCTTGTCGAGCCTTAAAGACATTAGGCTCCGCGCAGCCGATCCAACTGGTTAAACAAGCGAGCGCGTCATAGCCAAAGGTCTCGCCGATTAAACGAAAACCCTCGAAAGCGTTGCGAAAGCTAGCATCGGCCTTAAACATGGGGTAGGTGATCAACGCTTTCACCCGATGCTGATATTTTGCCGTGTAACGGATACTAATCGGCGACCCGGTGGAAGTGCCCCAGAGAACGGCTGAATCGATATTGAGTTCGTTCAATACTATTTCGAGGTCGTCTACCCAGGTATCTTGATTGAAGCTGCCGCCCGGCCATGCTCGATCCGAGCGCCCGGCACCACGATAATTCCAGTCGATCACTTGGTATCTTGTGGCGAGAAACTCGCGCACGAAATCCCATTGATTGTGAAGGAGGCCGAATCCTCCCGTTAGAACGAGCGGCTGGCCTGAACCGGTTACCTCGTACCAAATCTCCGTTCCGTGATGGTTAATCGTGGCCATAGGCGCTCTCTGCTAGGATTGTTCGTATAGATTACCGTTTCGCGTTGCGCAACAGTATGCCTGTCTCAACGTGGCGAATTCGAGGAACTAATATGCAGTGGCACAATCGCATCCTACTTTTTTGCTTAGTAATGTTCGCGCTTGACGTTTGCGCTATCGAATTCGGCGACGACGAAGTCGCGCACCTCGAATCGCTGTACTTGCATTTGCACCGCAATCCCGAGCTATCGTTTAAGGAGGAACGTACGGCGTTACGCATCGCGGAAGAATTGGAAAGCGCGGGTTTTCAAGTGACCCGTCAATTCGGTGGGACTGGGGTGGTGGCTACGATGACAAATGGTGACGGCCCAACCGTCCTGATTCGCGGCGACATGGATGCCCTGCCTATTGCCGAACGCACAGGACTTGAGTATGCGAGCAAGGCGACCGGCGTTAGCATCGATGGCCAGGAAAAACCCGTGATGCACGCGTGCGGGCATGACATTCATATGACCGTCCTGGTCGGCACGGCGCGCGCACTAGCGAAGCAACGTGACCATTGGCAAGGCACCTTGATTATGATCGCGCAGCCTGCAGAAGAGCGCGGCGCCGGCGCCAAGGCAATGTTGGACGCGGGCCTATTTACAAAATTTTCACGTCCCGACTACAACCTGGCATTGCATGTCAGTGCCGGTCTGCCGGCCGGGAAAATCGGCTACGTCGCTGGGCCCGCGTTGGCGAATGTCGATTCTGTCGATATCACAGTATACGGCGTAGGCGGGCACGGGGCGTACCCGCATATGACCAAAGATCCAGTCGTTTTATCGGCTCAGATAATCACGGCGTTGCAAACGATTGTTAGTCGTGAATTGTCGCCGCTCGAGCCGGCCGTGTTGACGGTGGGGTCAATTCACGGCGGTCACAAGCACAACGTGATCCCGGAGGAAGTCAAAATGCAACTAACATTGCGCTCTTACACTTTAGATGTCAGAGAGAAAATGATTTCTGCCATTCGACGGATGGTCGCGAATTTGGCGAACGCAGCTAACATTCCGTCCGATAAAATGCCGCGTGTGGAAATAAAAGACGAGTTCACGCCAGTGACGTTTAACGATCCGTCGCTTACGGATCGGATCGTCCGGACGTTCAACAAAACGCTAGGCAAGGACAACGTCATCGAGACGATCCCCGTCATGGGCGGCGAAGATTTCGGTCGTTACGGCCAAGTCGAACCAAAGATCCCGAGCATGATCTACTGGTTAGGTGCGGTCGATCGGACCAGACACGCGCTTTCGAAATCGACAGGCTCCACTCTGCCGTCATTGCATTCTCCGTTTTTTGCCCCTGAATACGCGCCGACTATAAGAACCGGTGTGACGGCAATGACGGCTGCCGGACTCGAGCTGCTGAACAACGCGCGATCGGATTGAGTGAACGATGCTGACGCTAGCCGATACTCGACTATCGACTCGAGCAGCAGGCAAGAGAATTCGTAAGTGACCTATTGTATACGTTAGCTAAAAGGAGCGAAGAAAATGGCGAAACATCTAGTTGTGGTTCTGACTGAACCCACTGAGGGACGTGAGGACGAATTTAATGATTATTATGAGAACCTTCATATCGATGAAGTTTTGGCGTCGACTGGCTGGACATCTGGTCAGCGTTTCGTGCTCGGGGATGAAGCAGGCGCAAAATGTCCGATGCCCTATTTGGCCATCTATGAGGCCGATGCCGATAGCCCAAAGGCTGTTATCGAAAAGCTAAATGAGACCCGCGCGCAGCGCGTCCAAAGTTCCGCACTGAACCGGGCAACGGCCGGAGTTTGGGTGTATTCCGAAACCGGTCCACGGCATGAAAATTAGCACGTGAGCCGCTAAGCAGTTTAGCCGCGCCCAGATAATTCTGAAGTGCGTTTGACGCCTGAATTTTAGTCGACACTCTTTGGAAGTTCGGCTTGATCCGCGGGCTGTTTGACATCGATCTGCGTCGCCGGCTCAACTCTCGGCTTGTGATACGCCTCGATGAGCCGGTGAAGTCGCATCGCAAACGTTTGGTGATCGACCGCCGAGTTCCGGCGTAGCACGTTCGACATTAACGTCACAATGTAATGGAGTTTCCGCTCACCTGACGGCGATTCAACAATGGCAACTGAGTTCATGAAATTATGTATATTGCCGTGATATTTTTTACAGACGAAGTCGGGTTCGGGCTCGCATTTGTACCATGAGCCACTTTTAAAATAGACCGCTGAATTGCGTAAGGCGGGCGCCGAGGCGTAACGGATGCGCCGCTCGGTGACGTACATCAAACGCTTTATTTCGCGTGACGAAAACTCGTCGACCAATTGGCCTTGTTCCATTTTCAGCATGAATTTCATCAACTCGCGAGAAGTGGCATAGCTCGACGTCCCTTGAACTTTGCGTTTGCCAGTGCGCGTAAAAAAACTCCCTTGGCGCAATTTCGCTAAATCGAGACCATTGCGCGTAACCGGTGTTTGAATGAACGTAGAAAGCTGATCGCTAAGTGCGCTGCGGCTGCTGGTAGAAAAGTAATCTTTTGCTGTCGCTTCATCGACTGGATAGTCTTTCCCAAACTGCGTTAAAAGCATCCCATGTTTCGTCAAGGTTGCCGCAGCAGCATTTGCGCTCGGGGAGACCATCCAATCGAGATATTCCAGCATACTGCCCGAATCGCCGATTTTTAACGGGCGCCGAACCAATTTTTCGTTTTCTCGATCCCACATGCGCACCGTGTGGTGATCCGAGATGATGAATTCGTCAGCGACAATCTGTGTGTCGTGTAACAAGTTCCACCGCGCTGTCAGGTCGTGGGGGTAAAGATCGGCGAGCGCTTGGTATAGTCCGAGCGCTACGACGAGCTTGCCAACGCTGCCTGGATTGCGGGCCACGTCACCATTGACCTCCGCGTATCGTGGGTTCTCGGCATCACTCAAATCGAGCACCGAGACACCGTAGCGATCGGCATACTTTCCTAGCAGTCCTTCCACCTGACGCCTGAAGACACCGTCGTTAGGCGGAAGCTCCATGTCAGGTTTGTCGAGCAGTCTAATGTCCACCTGAGCAGTCGTGAGCAATGCACCTTGTGGTTGCTTAGTGCCTTTGAGAACGTCGTTTTGCACTCGTTGCATATATTCGAGCCGCCCAATGCCTGTCTTCTCATAGGCGTCTATCGGGTAGGCGTGAGCAGAAAATTGATAAAAATTCGAACCCGCTAAGCAGCACGCAACCATTAGCAGGCTAGAGACAGGCTTGGCACGCCGGATTTTTCCCAATTTGGGATGTTGGTTTGCCTTCGTCATGTATTCCTGGTGTCCATTTCTCTGATGTATTTTAATCGAGCTGTCAACGTTATTGTGATTCTAGCGGCTTATCGGTGAGATAAAGTTTGGCGGTCGAGAATCTATAACCTCAATTCCAATAAAGCTGGGGTGGACATGTAGTGCATCGCTAATGGCCCGCCAAGATTGACCAAGTTGACGTTTTTGCGCGATCGATGCGGCGTTCGCGCCACTCAGATCAGCCAAGATTTCGCTGCGCGCAAGATCGAGTTTCGCCACACTGGCGTCATAGCGTTTGCGAACATCGATACGCTCTGCCTCGTTGACGTTTACCTGGTCGTCGATCGATTCCACCGCGCTGCGTGCCACCTTGACTTCGTCGACTAATTTATCGATGCCGGCGGCCCAAGTGTTCGAGGCTAGGGCAAGCCATAGCGAGATTACGATTTGGCTTTCGAACCGTTTACGCAGCTTGCGGAAATTACTCATAGATTGTCCTATTAGGTCGCGCCGTTATCTACGGTAAGGCATCAAGGCTTACTGGTAAGTTCTCACGCGCCGCCAGAGAACTGTCGAGCTCTTGTAACAGAGAATTATTTCTCGCTTGATCGTTTTCTAAAAATGGCCGGATCTGGAATAACTTTAGTTCTCCATTAAGAAAACCGAATTCAATGTCGGCAGGAGTGGCATGCCCTGAAGCATCGACAATAGCCGGAAACCGGGTCGGCAATTCTTTCGCTAAGGTGATTAATTGATCGATGTCTTCATTAAGCAATACAAATTCAGAGGAACTCACGGGAAGCTTTTTCACACCGCCGGCGAGGTCAACTTTACGTCTAACGGACGCGGTTGCCGCAGCCATCAATTTCACATCCCCGGTCACGATGTTGATCCGCAGCGATTCCGCTGATTGACCATCAACAGCGCCGCCGACTCCTTCGTTGACGGCGACCGAAAGCCAGTTTTTGTCTCCACTATCGATGTCTTGAGTAACTAAAACACCAGATTTGTCTGCGTCGACACTGCGCATCAACAATACCGCCGGATAAACATGCTCTGGCATGTCCATCAAGGTTTGTCGCCAGGCGAAAGAGCGTGCGCTAAACGGTGACGCCCAAACTTTAGAAATGGCTCGGATGACATTATCGATCCCAACAACGTTCGCAACAGTCAAATTAAGTCCCGCGCCGGTAAACCCGGGTAAGTCCTCGACGTTTGTATCGCTTCGAACAAAAACTCCGAACTTACCGTCTTCGCCAAATGTCTCGATCATTTTTGATCGCAGTCGGGACCGAAATTCGTCGCCAGGGTCTGCGTTGAGGATAATGGCTTCCAGCTTAGCGCGAAATAATTCGGTCTGGTCTCGACGCAGGGCGCTATTGCGCTCGAGCGTGCCTAAGCGCGCATATTCGCTTTGCATCCATCCGAACACGGTCACACCCCGATCCTCCATGGGGTGCTCCAGCAGATCTCTGAAAATTCCAAAGGGTATGGTTAAACCTTCGGCGACTGCTTGAGGATAGTGATGCTTAAGCTCGCCTAACTTGGCGGCCTTAGGACCAACGACTTTGCCGGAATCCGTTGAACGTAGCTCGCTTAGTTTTAAAAAAGACCGTTCCGTGAGTTTTAATTTTTCGACTTCTACTCGAATGATCGGCTTGTGTTCGTTGCTCGCTTGCGTCAACTCGGACGGGCTGGAACTAGTTATGCTTAATCTAACTGAGCCAGCAGGGCTAACTGCAAGCGACACGTTTTGCCCGGCATGCTGCTTAAGTTCCTCAATGAGGTTTTGATCGACGCCGACATTGGGGATCCCCAAGTTCCGAGCCAAGAGCTGCACATGCGACAAAGGGTTGCCTTCGCCGGCGGTCAAAATTCCTGCAACGGGTGGTAATTCAGATAGAGTCTCGGGGAGTAAGTAGATCCCGTTGACGTCGAGTTCGGCGACATTGTCGCCTAGTGCCATTTGCAGACGACCGTGCGCCAGCCCCGGATTTAGTCCGCGCAATCCAACCCCGACATTTTTCCCAAAAAGTTCGTTTCGAACCCCGGCGAGTTCGTTTGCGTCGCGTGCTAGACCATCGAGCACTAAGGCGTAATGAAACAGCGGACTGCTACGCAATTGGTCTTGGATAAAATGCGCCGACTTGGGTTCTATCTGGCTAAGTTTCTCGATGCCGTCGCCAAAGAATCTGCGTATGTTTTGCGTTCCCCAATTTGGCGCTAAGGCGAGGTAGTCGAGCATTCCTTTGTATGTTTGAACATCAACGGATGGATTGTTGAAGAACTTATCGACCGAACTTGTCGCGGCATCGAATTGTCGCTTCGAGATAAGCCCGACACCGTATAGCGCACGAATTTGATCGGCTAACAATCCGATTCGTTCGCGTCGCGATAAAGCGTCGATTTGACTCTCGAGCGCGGCGCTTGAGGTAAATAGTTCATTTTCAACTGCTAGACTCGCGTCAATGATGGCCAAGCGCTGTCGTGAGCGACTTGCTTCGGAGAGTTGTTCGCGAAGGTCGAACAATAGTTGGCTAAGAACAGTAACTTTGATTCTATTGTTGGGTTTCTGGCTTAGTTTGCTAAGGGCGCGCTCGACCAGCGCCTTAATGTTTCCCGCGCTGCCTGCGGTGCGGTTTAAAGATTTAAGATGTTTGCCGATGTCTGCTGTATGTACTTGCTCGATCAGGCTGGCTAATCGAGCGAAATCAATGGAGAGTTCATCCACTTTATTGTCTTGTTGATAACTGCGTACGGTCTTCGCATCTGTCAGTTCGGGTCGCCCATGTATTTTGTTTCGCACGGACTTGAAGTTAGGGTCGCGGTCGGAAAGCGACGCAGATAGTTGACGAATTTCCTGTACGGACGCCGTGTCGCTGCCGTGGGGCAAAAACTGCGCAGCACTTCTCAGCATAAGGAATCGATAATTTAACCAGTCCGGGTTTTCGGCGAGCTTAAGCAGCAACTTGCGCGCGCCGTCGCGCTCTTGCTCGGCTTGGTAGGCGCCACGGTAGTAAAGTGCGCGGCGCAATATCCATCCGTCGTCCAGCCGGATCAGAAATTGTTCCACCAGCATCTGTGCGAAGGGATCCGATAGCGCATCTTGTTTAACAAACGAATTAATATCGAGATCGGCGTAAAAATTCGCAATCTTGAAGCCTGCTTTGCGCAACGATAGGGTCTGCTCGGACCACAAACCATGCTGATGGCCGCCGCCGAATTCGACGCACGCGAAAGGCTTCGGCAGGAGCACTTGCCCGTCGTTACAAAACCACCGAATTTTCGCGAACGGGCCGCGGCGGTCCGTCTTCATCGTGGACACCCATTGCCTATATTCTGGGATATCCCTCGGCAATTGATCGTCCGCTGCCGTACAGCCGAGGCTCACAACGGTGAGTAGTATCGTGATGTAAAATTTCCGCATAAGGTGGTCTGATAATAAAATAATAAAAGTTGTCGCCCGACCTTGCCAAGGGCGGGCCGCCGTAACAGAATACGCCCGTCGGCGGGGGCGGATCACGGGCCAGGTTAGGAACGACTCAACACAGAGTGGCGTTGTTAGGCCGCGCTTAATGACGTTCTCATGCCGCCTTATCGACTGATCCGTTTTGCACTTTGTAGACGACGTCCGCATGATCTGCGAACGCCTTCTGGTGCGTGATGGCGAGTATCGTCATGTCTCCGCGTAATTCCGCGACTGTTGCCGCGACCGCGTACTCGGTAACTGGGTCGAGTGAGGCAGTGGCCTCATCTAGGATGAGCAAGCTCGGCGAACAAACGATCGCTCTGGCCAATGCAATACGTTGCCGTTGTCCGCCTGATAGTAGCAATCCGCGTTCGCCCACCGATGCCAACAGTTGGTCGGGTAAGGCTTCGACAAACGCTTTCGCGCCGACCCGTTCAAGCGCGCGCCATACGTCGATTTCCGAAATCGTAGAGTCGCCTAAAGCGACGTTCGTAAAAATATTCTCATTTAACAAAAACAATTCTTGAGGAACGTAGCCGATCATCTCGCGCCAACGGCGAAGGTCGATGTCATTAAGATCCACGTCGTCGATACTGATAGTACCTTGCGATGGCGATACCAAACCGACCATCATATCGGCAATGCTAGTCTTGCCGGCGCCGGAAGCGCCGATTAAGGTGGTCAATTTTCCGGCCGGCACAAACAAGTTTACATCGTCTAAGATCGGCTCTTCTCGATAGGTCAATTGGATTTTGGTGAGCGTAATTCCTTGTCGCAGACTTGGCGTTTGACCACTTTTGACAGGCTCTCGTTCGTCGTTGGCAGCGTTGATGTTTTCAATTAGAGATATGTAGGCGCTTTCGCGAGTTACATATTTTTGAATCTCTTTCTGGGCCGTGCCGATAGCGCCGAGCGTGCGTCCGAAGAGAACCCCGAACATCAGTAAATAGGAAATTGACATCGACCAATAAGTGACCGCCGCATAGAGACCGAGCGCGAGTCCCGCTACGAGGATGGGTTCTTGCAGGGCCTTGAGACCTTCTTTGCTAAAAACTTCGCCGCGCTGAGCGCGATTGAGTTCTTCGGTTTCGCGGATCAAGACGTTACTCATCAACTGTTCGCGAGCCATGGCGCGCAGCGGCTTAATGGCGTGCAAGGCGTCTGCAAGATGCGCGACGGAGGTTTTAAGTAACTCGGTTTGCTGCTCGCCGGCGCGCCGTGCGGCACGCACTAGCCAGGTCAGTGCGGTCGCGCTAATCAAGCCGAGGGCGAGCGCCGCGACCGTTGCCTGCCAGGATATCGCGAGCGCGATGCCCGTGTATAAAACGATTTGGATACTTGCGGCGATCACTTGCGAGCCATGCAGAAATGCATGGGAAGCGCGTTCCGCTTCAGTCGTGAAAGCATTGGCTATTGTGCCGGCCGGACGGGTTGTGAAGTAACGCCAGCGCGCGCTCATCAAGGCACTAATTAGCGATAACCGTAGTTCCGTGGCAACACTTGACACGGCGTAGCCGACTTGCCGGTTGGCAAGCAAGACGAGTACGGCCTTAGCAACGATGCCGCCAACGACGACGATTAGTAACATCCCTAAAGAGGGTTGCACTCCCACTTCGGCCAAACTGTCACGCACTGCTGCGGCAAAAGGCGATGCTTCGGTGCCGCTGGTATCGGGAACGGCAAGCTCGAGTACCGGGAACAGCGAAGATAAGCCTATGCCTTCGGCAACGCCTGCCAATAGCAAACAAAGCAAGGTCATCGCGCTGCGATAGGGATGGTTGCGGGCGAACTCAAGCAGGACTTTCATACATTTTGCGATCGAAATGAGGGTTAGTTTAAAGAGCGAAGGCGCTCGCCCTCTAAGTACTTGCCAAGCGCGCATGATAACGCAGGAGTGCAAGTCACACGAAGCGTTGGAGTAATAGCGGCGAAAGAATCGTTTCTAGGTTGCGCGATTGATTTTTCGTCGCCGCTTGTGTCACAGTGCAGGGCCGCGCTTAGGCGACTTTTTAGCCCAATTTTGATGCACGCCCCATGCAGTCCCCGGCCCTCGAACCAGTCAAAAACCACGATTTAACGTCGTGCGTAATGTTCATTTTTTTGGGCGATACGCTGACGTCTTTGCCGCAATCGCAGGACCACTCTGCGGGGTTTCGGCGTTGTACGACACGACCTGCTTGGTCAAATGGTTGTATGCCAGATAAGACGCATGCGCCGGCTGTCGCAATTGGCGTAACAATGCCCGCATTAGTGGTTGACTAAGCGGTGGCTGCAACCCTAGATCCGGCTAGCGATAACCTGAGTCGCGCCGCGCCCCAAATCATTGTGTTACCGGTTCGGCCCGGCGTTCAGCCAAATGGCAAACCTCCGGTGCGGATTTTCGTCGGAACTGAGCCTGCGCAATTTCGCGCGGAGCGCGTGTTCATATACTCGGTCGAAAAGCATCGTGATCCAGCGCGGGTTTACGAAATAAGCCTGTTAAAGGAACTGAGTGGCTTTGATGATCGACGTTGGTTAACGGGTTTCACAAATTATCGTTTCGCGGTGCCGCATTTCGCGGGTGGCAAGGGCCGAGCGATCTATAACGACACAGACCAGGTTTATTGTGACGATCCGGCCGAGCTATTCGATCACGAACTGGGCAGCCACGCTTACCTCGCCGTGTCCGAGCGCGATACCTCGGTGATGATCATGGACTGCGAGGCGATGGTCAAAATTTGGACGCTTGAACGAGCACGTAATTGGCGAAAAAATCGACTCATTGATACCGCTTTAACCGCACAAGCGTACGGCAGCTTAGGCGGCGAATGGAACGCGCGCGACGAAGATCATATCGCGGGTTGGTCGAAATGTGTTCATTTTACGACTATACATAAGCAACCATGGCGTCCCTTCCCGCGTCGCTACGTCTATCAGCCGAATCCTGTTGGTGAACTGTTTGTCGGCCTGGAAGAGCAAGCGAATTTGGCCGGTTTTAACGTGTTTACGCGAGCCCATCCAAGCGCGGATTATGTCGTGGCAATTGAACGATACCGAAAGCGGACGCACCCGTCGTTTAGTCATGATTCGGTCGTCGTCGATTGCGTTAACGATCTACTTGGGCGCGCCAGCGTTCGCTCGCTGCTCGAAATTCATGCAGGGAATGCGCCGGTAGAGTTAGTAGTGCGGCCGGTCCATGAGGCAATCGTTCAGCAATCTATCGGTATCATTAGCTTTCTTGATGCCAGCGCCGATGACACCGTCGTCGAAGCGGTCGTTTGTAGTGCTGACCTTGAATCCTTTCCGGCCGACGATGCGCCGTGGATCGTTGATGAAATCGTCGCTCGGGCTAAGGGACTTGTAGTGTTAGCGGTGCGTGATCGCCAAGCTAAAACTGATGTAACGCGAGATAGTGGAACGGTTCACGAAGTCGAATGGTGGGCGTCACTACTCGAGGCGGCGTGTTCGCGCCATCCCAACGTCCATTGGTGCCTAGTGTTTAGCAAAGGGGAAACATTCGGCAATGAAAACACTGTTTATCGCCAAGGCGGTAAATTCCTTGGTGCGACGCTGCCGAAAGTGTGGTTATTGGAAGACCACAAACCCGGACACACTACCCAATCACTTGGCTTGATAGACGCTTTGGGGTGGCCATATCAACGAATAAAGTTAGAATTTACGCCTCTCGCGGAGCGGCCAAATTTTCTTCGCGGTGCAACGCTCCGCGGTTTGACTCCGGAATGCGCGGCGCAGCTTGTTGAACCGTGGCCAGATCTCGTCGTCGCCACAGGCGCACGTGCCGCACCTGTCGCAGAATGGATTCGTAGTGCCTCGAAGGGTCGCTCACGAACCGTTCATCTGGGGCGAAAAGGAGCACATCTCGGTAATGAATTTGATCTATCGGTAGCCCCATCGTATGTTGGGCTGTATCCCGATCCGCGTCGCATTGAAACGACTGTTCCACTAACGCGCGTACGACAGAAAGAACTTGACCTTGCTGTCGAGCGCTGGGGCCCGGTTTTAGGCGCAGGCCCAGCACCTCGCATTGCGCTATTAGTCGGTGGCGACGATAGCGTCTACGCGCTGGATGCGAATCAGGCGAGTCGCATGGGAGGTGAGGTCGCAACCCTCGCTCGCGATGTCGGTGGCTCGGTTTTCGTTACGACAAGCCGTCGAACGGAAACGAAAGCGGCGCGGGCGCTGGTCGCGGCGCTCGGTAACGTCACGGTACATTCCTATCATTGGAGTGCAGCACATAGCGAGGATGAGAATCCCTACCTCGGTTATTTAGCCCTGGCCGACATCTTGGTCGTTAGCGGCGAAAGTGCGTCGATGCTTGCAGAAGCTTCTGCAACGGGTAAGCCGGTATTTATTTACCCGCTAGAAAAGCGCGGCAAAGACGTGCATCGGGTCAAATTCTTAATTGGGCAAGGTGTTTCACAATGGGTGATGAGGCGCGCATTTGCGCGACCATTGAATCGTCGTGGACGTGAGCGGCCGCAAGCTGGACTTGAATTGCTATGTGCACGACTCGCCGCTCGCGGTTGGGTACGTCCGCATGGTGACATTACAAAACTTCATAGCGCTTTGATCGAACGGGGAACGGCGCGTTATTTTGACGGAGGCAAACCGCATGAGTCGCCAACTCCGTTAGACGACGCAGAGTTGGTCGCAGCAAGGGTTCGCCGTTTAATTGGCATGGATGCGGTGAAATCTTGAATTGCCGGTTGCAGTACCGTGGGACAGGTAGTCAGCGAACCTATCGTCTAGGCGGTTCAATCCGGACCCTTTAAAAGTCGTTAGCCGGACAGATAATCTAACATCTACGCGGCGAATGGAAAGCGTCGCTTCGTCGTGCTCAGTAATGCGGCGGCGAATCGTTTAAGTCCCGTGGTCCTCGCGAAATTTCGACATGGGATAGTAACGAATCTCTTCACAAATATTGTGTATTTCGCTGAATTCGTTTGCAAATGTGACCTGAATTCGGCACCATAATTGCATTAACTCGGGGTCCCTCCCGGTAACCGCGCTGATCCCATGAAATTAATTATCGTCGACGATTCCAAAGAGTACATGACGCTGATCCGGCGCATGCTGGCTAGTGCGATCCCAGACATTGAAGTCACCGAGTACGATCCGGAGCAACAAGGCCGGCCAAGCGATGATTTTGATTGGGGTATTTACGACGTCGTGCTTATTGATTACCAGCTCGGCATGCACGAAAACGGACTCAATTGGATACAAAAATACCACGGTTCTGCGGGTTTTCCGCCCGCGATTCTCATGACCTCGATCGGCGACGAATATGTCGCAGCGCGAGCCATCAAGCTCGGTGCGAGCGATTACATAAAAAAAGCCGATATGCAGGTCGGGCGGATCGCGCCGATGGTCCTGGAAGCCGTGGCCGAGCGTGCCGCTCAACTCTCGCCAGACGAAACAACGATCAATTCGAAATTAGACAATGACGCGGTTGTCTTCAACGAAGTTAAATTAAGCAATGACCGCACCCCGGACGGCCATCGAATAGGCTATCGTTTCGTCAGACTAATTGGTCAAGGTGCTAGCTCACGAGTGTACTTAGCGGAGCGCACGAGCGATCGGACAACCTTGGTGTTGAAAATAATCGATGTCGCGACGATTAAAGAACCGCAAGCCCTGCAGCGGTTTGTTCAAGAGGCAGAACTCGTATCGGAACTGGACAATCCATACGTCGTGCACTTTCTTGAACACGGTTTTACGAAAGATTACGGGTATATCGCGATGGAATTTTTCACCCGTGGCGATTTAAAGCAGCGGATAGAACACGGTGTCTCATTGCAAGATGCGATCAATTACATTCGCCATATTGGTTTCGGGCTGAGCGCGATTCACGCAAACGGAATAGTGCACCGTGATCTAAAACCTGGGAACATTATGTTCCGATCTGACGATAGTTTGGCACTCGCAGATTTCGGCATCTCAAAACGTCTGGATGAGACGGGTGAGTTAACCAAACTTGGCAGCGTACTCGGAACGCCCAATTATATTAGTCCGGAACAAGCGCTCGGCAATGTTATTGATCATCGCTCGGATCTTTACAGCGCCGGTGTGATTTTTTTCGAAATGCTGACTGGCCGCAAACCATTCAAGGCGGAGACGGCGCCGGCGCTCGTCTATCAACACGTGCACGCTCCGATCCCCCAACTACCAAATCCAGTCCACAACTACCAACCGATCATTGAAATGTTATTGGCTAAAGACCCTAACGGAAGATTCGCAAATGCGGAGGAATTTATTTCGAGTCTCCAAGCAATTGATCGCGCCTCCCAAACCGTTAGCTAGCTACACAGCGTCCCACGTTGAAGGGACTTTTTTTCTTGAACCTGCGCGGCAGATCTCTGTGACCCTTGAATCTAGGCCGTAGGTACCTAATATTTAGCTTATCGAACGGTCGACGATTTTCCTCGGCCGGTAATTTGACAGGAATACGGGGCTCGCGATGAATTCTGATGTATTGCAAAGTAATGGCATGCCAGCTCGCTTAGATCTGAAATTACCAGACAACTTATTGCTGCTGCCGCTTCACGGTCGGCCGTTTTTTCCGGCGCAAACCATGCCCATAGTGATTGACGAACAACGTTGGGCATCGACTTTGGAGCAGGTGGGGAAGAATCAGGAGCACTTTGTTGGTCTCGTTCTCGCCAGCAACAGTCCCGAAGAGTCGCCTAAGCCAGAAGATTTTGCGTCGATGGGAACGCTAGTGCGTGTGCATCACCCAATTCGCGCCGAAGGAAAAATTCAATTCATCGCCGAAGGCGTGCAACGCTTCAGGATCGTGCGCATTCCCAGTTCAGTAATACCGGTTGTCGCTGAAGTCCAGTACCCGACGACGGTCTTCGAGCAGAATCAGGAAATCCGTGCGTATGCGTTAGCGATTATTGACAAGATTAAGGAGTTATTGCCGCTCAATCCTTTATACAAAGAGAACGTTCGGGCCTATCTAGAACGGTTTAATCCAGACGAGGCGTCACCACTCGCCGATTTTGCGGCGGCATTAACGAGTGCGCCTGCATCGAAGCTTCAAGATGTCCTAGAAACAATTCCGCTCTTGCGTCGGATGGAGAAGGTGATGCTGTTGGTTCAGCATGAGCTTGAGGTCGCCGGACTCCAAACTGAAATCAAGCGCAAAGTTGAAGAGCGACTCACCAACAATCAGCGCGAATTTTTCCTTAAGGAGCAGCTAAAGGAAATTCAGAAAGAATTGGGCATATCGAAGGATGATAAGACCGTCGAACTCGATCAATTTCGCGCGCGTCTCGAAAAATGCGAAGTGCCGGATCTCGCGAAAAAACGCATTGACGAAGAGATGGAAAAATTTTCGTTCTTACAACCCGGTTCTCCCGAGTATGCCGGCAGTCGAAATTATTTAGATACCCTAACCGGACTGCCGTGGGGTATGTATTCCGAGGATAATTTCGATTTAACACAAGCTCGCGCAACACTCGACCGTGATCACGAAGGCTTAGACGATGTTAAGGATCGCATAATAGAATTTCTAGGTGTCGGCGCGCTAAAGGGCGAGATAGCCGGTTCAATTCTGTGTTTGGTCGGACCGCCTGGCGTGGGGAAAACCTCTATTGGACACTCGGTCGCCGATGCATTGGGGAGGGAGTTTTATCGCTTTAGCCTTGGCGGCATGCGCGATGAAGCAGAGATTAAAGGGCATCGGCGAACGTATATCGGTGCGATGCCAGGGAAGTTTATCCAAGCAATCCGAGAAACAGGCGTATCCAACCCGGTCATCATGCTCGACGAGATTGATAAAATTGGAAATTCTTATCAAGGTGACCCAGCCTCAGCATTATTAGAAGTACTGGATCCCGAGCAAAATTCGTCATTTCTGGATCATTACTTGGACGTCCGTTTCGACCTGTCGAAAGTCTTATTCATTTGTACCGCAAATCAACTTGACACAATTCCGCGTCCGTTGTTGGACCGCATGGAGCTGATTCGATTGTCAGGATACATAACAGAAGAAAAATTGAGCATTGCCAAGCGCCATCTATGGCCGAAGCAACGGCAAAAAGCGGGCTTAACGGCAAAACAACTTTCGATAACGGACTCTGCGTTGCGCCGGGTGATTGACGATTATGCGCGCGAAGCTGGGGTACGGAATTTAGAGAAACAACTTGGCCGTATCGCGCGAAAAGCGGTTGTCGCCGTGCTCAAGGATAAAAGTAGCAAAACAAGTGTCACCCGCGACAATCTCGGAGAATTCCTTGGCCAGGCGGTATTTCGTCAGCAGACTCCGCAACGCGGAGTTGGAATTGTGACGGGTCTTGCATGGACCGCTATGGGGGGTGTTACTTTGGACGTCGAAGCAAGTCGAGTGCACAACAACTCGCGCGGATTCAAACTGACAGGCCAACTCGGCGACGTCATGCGTGAATCCGCAGAAATCGCCTACAGTTTTTTGGCTTCACGCCTCGACGAATTTGGCGTCGATGCCGCATTTTTCGATTCAGCTTACATACATATTCACGTGCCGGAGGGAGCCACTCCTAAGGACGGCCCGAGTGCTGGCATTACGATGGCAAGCGCATTGTTGTCGTTGGCGTTGGATCGGCAAATTCCGAGACCCATAGCCATGACCGGCGAACTAACACTCACCGGTCGTGTTTTGCCGATTGGCGGTGTGCGCGAAAAAATTATTGCGGCTAAACGCAATGGGATTAAGGAATTGATACTACCGGTGTCGAACCAAGGAGATTTCGACGAGCTGCCGGATTACATTAGGAAGGGAATTAAGGCGCACTTTGCCAGCACGTATCGTGATGTTGCAGCCGTTCTGTTCGGCAAGATAGCAAACAAGAAGAAATAAACTTAATCGCTAAGCATTGCCGAAAGCTGCGCCGGGCAATTAATCGGCGGCGCTTGGCGCGCAGCGATCGGCAAGGCTGACGAACACTGCGCAAAATATTCGCCGGGTTACAGGCGGAATCTACAGCGCCTCCAATTTAGCGTGCAGTTCGGCGATTTGCTGTTTGATCAAGCTTGCTTGAACCGGATCCTTAACGTCTTCGAGCAGCGATTGTGCGCCGGCCAGCGAACGCTTCAGAGCGAACTCCACTTTATCCTTAGTATGATCGACGTAGCGCGGTGTCCCCTCGCTAGACGTGGACGTGCTTTGTTCGGCGATTGCCGCCGCCGATTCCGCGTCTGATTCACCAACGGGACTAACGTTGGTTGTCTGTGAGCCAACAGAAGACTCTTCTGTTGGAGGTGCTGTATTGGCGGATTGTGTCGGCTCTTGTTTGCTGCAAGCCGTGACTAATAGAACGGCGCAGGCGAATAGGCTGAATTGTAATTTGTTCATATGGATAGCGGCCTTTTTCAGTCGAATCTTGTTGCGAGTAGTGTAGCAGCCCCGAACGTTCCCGGAAGCGTCTATGGCGAATTATTGTGGCGCAGCACTAGCGCTCGTGTGCGCTTTGAGAATTCTGGAAGCGCCACATTCGCTGCCGCTAGGGCGACCAGATTTAATATCGCAACTATCCCGAAAATGCTCGGGATGCCTAGCTGAAAATGTAGCAGAAGCAGTGTAAATATCGCGGAAATTACCATGAATGCCGCATTCATGACGTTTAGGGCAGCGATCACTCGCGCACAGTGCGCGGCATCGACCTGAGCTTGCAGAGCGGCGTACAACGGCACAATAAACAAGGCGCCGAATGCGCCGATCATCGCGAGATCGAAGAACGCGCGCAGCGCAGGCAAATAACCCAACAGCGCCTCGATCGACAATTGGCCTGGTTGGCTGGCCGGTACTCCGATCAGCCAAAAGTCGGCGGCGAACAAGGAAATTCCAATACAAGCTATGGGCACTAATCCGAGTTCAATTCGGCCGCGCGAATAGCGCTCGCAAAGTAGCGAGCCAATGCCGATTCCAATGGTGAATGCCGCGGTCATCACAGTGACGCCCTGTTCGTCGGCGTTCAGGAGTTGCTTGGCATAGGTCGGAATCAGGCTTAAGAACGTTGCACCAAGAAACCAAAACCAAGATATGCATAGTACTAATGTCAGCACTGTTCGGTCTTGTGCTACATACCTTACGAGTTGCCCAGTAGCTTTAGGCAGATTCCTTGTGATTCTTATATCCGCGTCCGCTGCTATCGCCGGCGGGATGAATTGTGCACACAGCCATCCGCTGATCGCGAGAAATAGGACGCATGTGATAACCAGATTGGGCCCGATATCGCCAATCGCGGCGAGCAATCCACCCGTAAGGCCGCCGCTCAATATCGCCGCGTAGGTACCCATTTGAATGAGTCCGTTACCACCAGTGAGTTCTGACTCGTCGAGGTGTTGCGGGAGAATTCCGTACTTTAGCGGGCCAAAAAATGCAGACTGAGTTCCCATTAGAAATAGCACGAAGAAAAGCAGTGTCGGGCTCTCGACACGAATAGCGAACGCGCCCAGACCCATGACCAAAATTTCGGCGAATTTTATGCGACGAATAAGGCCGGATTTTTCGAACTTATCGGCGATCTCGCCGGCCAATGAGGAAAACAAGAAAAACGGTAAGATAAAAACTCCACCGCTAATGACAACCAGCGATCCGGGGTCGATACCGACTTCTTCGGCAAGCGAAAATGTAATGAAGATGACGAGCGCGAAGCGAAATACGTTGTCATTGAAGGCGCCTAAAAATTGCACGGCAAATAGCGGCCCTAGGCGGCGCGAACGAAGTAGTTGGAACTGATTCATCGCGTTCTTTTTAGGACGCTGAGGCTACCGATGGATTTCCAACGGAGCCGCCGCTTGGCAGTCGGAGATCCGCAAAAATTAATCACCCAAATCATTCCAGGTTATACTCGAACACGTTTTTCTTGCCTGGTGTCGAAGATATTATGCCAATCGTAACGGAACTCGATTTACTAAAAAATCGTCGTTCGAAAATCGTCGCCACCGTGGGGCCAGCCTCGGCCAACCGGGAGACGATAGCACAGCTTATCCGGGCGGGTGTCGACGTGTTTCGAATCAATATGTCGCACGGTGAACACAGCGCCCACGACGCTGCGATCGCAACGATCCGCGAGGTCTCAGCTGAATGTGGCACGCACACCGCGATTCTGGCCGATTTATGCGGCCCTAAGATCCGTACAGGAAAATTCCAGAACGGATCCGTCGAGTTAATAGCCGACGCTAAAGTCGTCGTGACAACGCGCGACGTAATCGGTAATAGCAACGTCATTGCGTCGCAATACGACGGTTTGCCGCAAGACGTTCGCAGCGGTAACCGAATATTGCTGAACGATGGCGCTGTGGAGCTCAAGGTCGAACGCGTCGACGGGACTGATGTCCATTGCACTGTGATCGCAGGCGGCAGTCTCGGCGATCATAAAGGGATCAATCTCCCTGGCGTTAATGTATCTGCTCCGTCGCTTACCGATAAGGACCGTGTGGACGCACAGTTCGCCCTTGCGCAACGAGTCGATTTTCTCGCTTTGTCGTTCGTGCGCAGGGCCTCCGATATCGAGAGTCTCAGAGCGATCATCGATGCCGCATCATGGCAACCGATGATTGTTGCGAAAATTGAGAAGCCCGAAGCGCTGGAGAATGCCTCGGCGATTATCGCCGCGACCGACGCCATTATGGTTGCGCGCGGCGACCTGGGTGTCGAACTAAATCCCGAACAAGTTCCGGTTGCGCAAGATGAATTAATTAAACGTGCGATAGCCGCGAATAAACCTGTCATTGTGGCGACCCAGATGTTGGAGTCGATGATTGAAAATGCGCGTCCGACGCGCGCCGAGGTCACCGATGTCGCACACGCCGTCGGCAGTGGTACCGATGCCGTTATGCTGTCCGGCGAAACCGCAGTGGGTGCTTTTCCCGTACAGGCAGTCGCTATGATGGATCGGATCGCGCGGCAGACGGAAAGTTACAACTGGCACACCCTAAATAGCCAACGAAGCGAACCTTCTGGCGTAGACCAGACAACAATCCCCTTTGGTGACGCGGTCGCCGATGCGGTTGCAAAGTTGGTTGGCGACACTCGCGCCCGAGCAGTACTCGTGATTTCAAACCGCGGTATGACCGCCGCGACAATTAGCGCGGCGCGCCCTAAGGCGCCAGTAGTGGCAATTTCACGGGACGAACAAACTTGTCGGCGAATGAGTCTGATGTGGGGCGTTATCCCGCATCTTAATCAACAAGTCGGTAAGGATAATCCTGCCGTTGTCGCACGCGGCGTTGCTAAGAAACTGCAGTTAGCTGAAGCGGGGGAGTTTGTCGTGCTAGTGCGCGGATTTCATGCTGAATCGGAGCTGAATGTTCCGACAATTTCGTTGATTACTATTTGATCGTGCGAGCGGTGTTCCGACGGCGTGCTGTGAGACTACTAGGAGCGGATTGCGGATTAACGGTCAGCTGTGGCGAGTCGGGTCGGCGCTATTAGATCATGCAGGGATGCTGCAAGCCCCGAGAGCCATTCACCACCGGCCGGATCTTTTGCGAGCGCGGTAAGGATGTAGCGTCGTCCGCCACCGGCTTCGACGATCGCACTGTCCGCATGCCAATCGCGCCAGGTACCAGATTTGCGATAAATCTTAACCCCGGGTCGATCCGAAAGGCCTTTTACAAACTTATGCTCGATACCCGGATTGCCGAGCATCTCTTTCATCATCCGAGTCAGTTTAGGACTCACCAACTGCTGCGTGTCGAGCATGTAGAAGAACCGCGCAGTCTGTAAGGCGGTGGCTCCATGGGATAGGTTATGAATGGGATCGCGCTTGAATGCGGTGCCGGTCGCGTATTCTTTACCGACCCACAAGCCACCGTTAAGTAACGGGTCGTAGAGCCTAAATCGTTCGGATTGCAATATCTCATTGACCCGATGTTTTCCGACTCGGTTGAGCATTTTGGTCGCGTCTTCGTTCGAAGAATTGCGGATCATCCGAGTCAGTGATTCGATCGTGTCCATATCGAGGGCCATTCGGCCACGTTCAATTTCGACAAAAGCGCCGAGTAAAATTGCGATCTTGGGTAAGCTTGCCGCGTACATCATGTGGTCACCGTTGATTTCGGCAACTCGCGGTTCGTTTGGGTTAGATAGATCGACTAACGTCAAGCACAGGTCTTTGCGCACCGCGGCGCTCGTTAATCCCAGCATCTGGATGCGGTTTTCGACCGCGCTTTGCAGTTTCTGGTCATAACTTTCAAGCAATAACGGGGGCCCGTCGAACCCATCGGCCCAAGCCACTGTGCAAAGCAGCAAACCTATGCCTGCTGCGATTATGCTACGGTAATCCCCCATAAGCGCCGGACTCTATCACTGGTTAGCAGACAGTGGCAATAAAAATTAGGACTTAGCTCTAGCAGCTATTGACGAAAACATATGACGACAACGCAGCAATCGCGGCTTGTGAAGCGTTCATTAGCGCTGTTTGCAAATTTCTTCCTCATTATCCTGGCCTATTACCAAGTTAAGTCCGCTTCTCGCTCATTGCTGATTGAATTCGGCGGATCACAATGGTTCCCGTACGCCTGGGTTTACTCGGCGGTGGTCCTCACCCTACTTATCGGCTTCTATCACGGCATAGTTGAGCGCTACAGTCGGGTGCGGGTAGTGCTTGGCTCGTTGCTTCTATTCGCGGCATTGCTCGTTCTATTTAGAACCATACTCGAGCAAAACAGCACAGTTGCAGCAGTCGCGTTCTATATCTTTGTCGATATCTTCAGTGTGGTGTTGGTCGAGCAGTTTTGGAGCTTAACGGTATCCATCACCGATCCGGCAGATGGCAAACGTAGTTTTTGGTTCGTTGGTACGGGCGGGCTAGTCGGCGGAGTTGCGGGTGGCTATCTCGCGAGCATCCTACTTGAGAATACTTCATTAGAAACCGCTGACTTGCTCTATGTGTGTGCGATTCTCCTAATTGCTACGTTTGTCCTGAATTTATTCATGTGGCGCGCAGGCATGTACGAAGAGATACCTGCAGAAGAATCGATGCAGCAGATCAAAGCAGACTGGCGCTCGTTGTTAAAAAACAAGTATTTGTTATTGATAGCCGCCGTTTTATGTCTATCCCAATTGGCGCAACCGGTAGTTGAATATCAGTTCATAAGCGCGATAGAGCAAGCCTACACAGATCTTGATCAGCGCACCGCGTTCATTGGAAAGTTCTTCAGTATTATGGGCTTGGTATCGATTGGAATTAACTTACTAGCAACGCCATTGATCCATCGTTACTTAGGCTTTTTCGCTGGGCTCGTCGTTCAGCCATTGCTGTTATCGATTTGTTCGTTCGGGTTTTATTTGAGTTCAAGTTTAAGTACGGCAGCGATCATGAAAATCGGCGATCGCGGATTGTCGTACTCGATCAATCGCGCGTCAAAGGAACAACTTTACATTCCTGTTGATCCGATTCAGACGTACCAAGCGAAAGCATGGATCGATATGCTCGGTTATCGACTGTTTAAAGTGCTTGGCTCGGGGCTCATTCTGCTGGCAACGCAATGGACCCCGGTGCGACTCGATATCGGTGAACTTTCATTTTTGACAATCGCGATATGCGCGCTTTGGATCATCACCATAGGCATTCTGGCAAACTCTTATCGGCAGCTTGTTCGGGCGGCCTAACAAAATGATTCGACGCCTCGGCAAATCGAGTACGAGTGCCGCGACTTCATTCGCATTGGCATCGGCGACCTTGATGATTGCTCAGCAAGTCGCCGGAAAAGCCACCCGCGACGCTGTGTTTTTATCTCACTACGACGTCACCGACTTACCGAAGGTTGTTATCACCGCGGCTATCTTGTCTATGCTGGCGGTAATATTCATGTCACGGATGCTGGTTAGCTACGGTCCGTGGCGAGTTATCCCCTACGCGTTCGGCATTAGTGCGATTGTTTTCGTCGCGAACTGGTGGGCTTACGCCACAGCACCGGAGCTCGTCGCAGTATCGTTGTATTTGCAAATCGCGATTTTCGGCGCGGTATTGATCAGCGGCTTCTGGTCGGTTGTGAACGAACGTTTTGATCCCCATACCGCGAAACACACGATAGCCAGAGTCGCAGCTGCGGCTACTTTAGGCGGCGTGTTGGGCGGATTGTTAGCGGGCCAGGTCGCTGCCGTGCTAGATCTTCGTTCAATGCTACTGGTGCTCGGCGGATTGCATTTCGTGTGTTGCATAAGCGTACGCGCGATTGGCGAATCGCGCCGCACAACGAGCCGCGATCAACTCAGCACTACCATTGAATCGAGGTTACAGCTTTTGCTGACTCATCGCTATTTGCAATTGATGGGATTGCTCATGGTGTTGGTCGCCATTATGGCGGCGCTTATCGACTATGCGTTTAAGTCGGAAGCCGCAGCGCGACTGGCTAGCGGTGAGGAATTAGTCGTTTTCTTTGGGCAATTCTACGCGGCTGTAGGCGTGTTGACGTTTTTAATTCAATCAGCGTTAGGTCCTCGTATTTTGAAGAAATATGGGATCGGTATTACGCTGGCGGTGATGCCAGCTGTATTGCTCGGTGTCGGCCTCTTCGGGATTGCGGTTGTTGGAAGACTGTGGTCAATTGTGGTCCTGCGCGCCAGCCAAGTAGCGTTCACGAATTCGTTCTTTCGTTCCGCATTCGAGTTGCTCTATACGCCGTTACCTGCGTCGACGAAACGGCCAACCAAAACGATTATCGATGTTGCCTCCGATCGTCTCGGCGATGTGCTGGGCAGTGGATTGTTATTGCTACTGTTGGCCCTGTCGCCAAATTTGCCCTCATCTCTTGTGATTGGCATTGCACTGTCGATCGCCGTGGTCACTTTGATCGTGGTGCGAAAATTGTACAGCGGATACATCGGTCAACTCGCTACAAATTTACGTGACGGCGCAATATCACTGAGCGAAGCCGATGTCATTGATGCGACCACCCGCCATACCTTGGCTGAGGCCTCAGTGGCTACGGAACGCGAAATCTTGATGGCGAAGATCAAGCAAATGAAACGCGAACGAGGCGCAGACAATGCGTCGATAACGGCCGACGATATCGACTCTAGAAATTTGACAGCAGATGGCATCACCCCCCAAGTTCTCGAGAACGAGGGCGCGCTCGTTGCTGGATTGTTATCCGCAAATCCAGCACGAATTCGGCGTTGCTTAGCCGAGCCATTGCTGGGTTCCCGACTTGTTCCGTACTTGATACCGCTATTGGCCATCGATGAGGTTGCGCAAGACATACGCATGGAACTTCGATGGAAAGCCCCCCAAACCATGGGCGCTTTAACCGACGCTTTACTCGACCCCGACATGCCGCTTCTAGCGCGGCAACGTATCCCGAGCATTTTGGAGGTGACGCATAATCCTCGCGCCGTGAAGGGGCTCTTTGCAGGTCTCGACGACGATGAATTCAATGTTCGTTATAGCTGCGCCCGTGCGTTGGCGCGAATGAACGAACGTGATCCACATATGCTTATCATCGCCGGCGACGTGTTCGATGTCGTTGAACGTGAAGTGTCGGTTGATCGTTCCGTGTGGCTGTCGCGCAATATTGAAGCGGAGGTCGAAGTGCCCATGGAATTAATTGGAACGCCGATGTCCGGTGATCCGAGAATCGACTATTCGATGGAGCACGTATTCACGCTATTGAGCCTCACGCTCGACCGCGATGCCTTGATGCTGTCCCGCCACGCCGTACTAAGCTCTGATCGAATCTTAAGGGGCACGGCACTCGAGTACCTCGAGAATGTTCTGCCGGAAAATGTCCGTCGCGGACTCTGGCCGCATTTCGGAGAGATCGCCCGACCCAGTCGACCGCGTCGTCCTACCGACGACGTAACTGCGGAGTTAGAACGCTCTCTTGGGCCGAAATCCCCGGGTTGAAAATTAGTTAGTGCAGCTCCCGTGCCTCTCGTCGCCGATGTTCGATGAATGGCTTAAGGCCATCGTGAGTGGGTCTTGCTGGGGCTGACATAACTCGAGAAAAGAAAAATAAGCGCGAGCGCAATAACACTAAATTTTACGCTCGCCGCGACCCCTGCAATACGTGCGATCAGATCACTCACCCCAACCTCGAGTTCGTATAAGAGCGCGATGTTCTCGATTGCATCGAAAAGTGCAGCAAACCACACGTAGCGCGACGCCGGCGCAGAAAGCCCATTTAATCGGCTGTTGGGCGGATGCGTCGCCGATTTACACAGCAGTGACAGCAACCGGGTGTAGGTGATGAGATACGGAAAATCGACGATCAGGTTATTTAAAGCGGCTCGGTGTCCTTCCTCACCCCAGGACTCTATGACCTGCCGCGCTCGAGTTTCAGAAAATGCCAGTTGCCACGACACGACCCCGAGTGGTGCGCTGCTTGTGATAAGCGGTCTTCCGGTTTTGATTAGAACGACGGTGAGTATTGCGAAACAGAGCACGAGATAGAGGAGTTTGCGCGTCCGGAGCATCACAGATCAATGCGATTGAGTGGCAGGACGCGACATCTTTGAACCGCGCCCTCGTCGTCGTGAGATTGGGCGCGCGACCGTACTAAGTAGTCTCGGGGTGGTTTTCACGCGATGGCCAACACGGCGTCGTCGCAGCGGTTGCTGGAAGTGGCTGGCGTTTTGCAACGCACGAATCCATTGCCGAGCACCACTACGGCGTCGCAGATGATGGTTAGAACGGTATATCGTCGTCAAAGTCGTCCATCGGTGGCTCTTGGCCGCTTTTCTCGGTGGCTTTGGGACGATTTTCGGATTGAAAGTTGCCGCTACCCTGTTCGCCAGAACTAGATGGCGCGACGCTGGACCCACCGCCACCGCCACCACCACCACCACCGCCTGGGCGTGAGCCGAGCATTTGCATTTCGTTCGCCACGATTTCGGTCGTGTATCGATCATTACCGTCACGATCTTGCCATTTGCGCGTTTGCATACGACCTTCAACGTAAACTTGGGAACCCTTTTTTAGATACTCGCTGACGATTTCTGCTAGACGGCTGAAAAACACCACTCGGTGCCATTCGGTACGTTCTTGCTGTTCGCCGGATTCCTTATCTCGCCACGATTCTGCGGTCGCCAAGGTGACGTTTGCCACTGCCGCGCCTCCCGCGGTGTAGCGAATTTCGGGATCGGCGCCGAGATTACCGATCAACATGACTTTGTTTAGTCCGCGTGCCATTAGTTGCTCCTTCTTATACTGAGATTGACTAAGCTTCCGTGTTTAGGTTTTAGTTTTGACCGAGCAATTCTACCTAACAGCGCGATCACTGCCAGTGGTTTGTGCCGATCCCGACAGATAACCGGCGATGCGTCTACAACGTCGGCCGTAACTTCCCGTGCGCGCCCGCCGAGGCGCTTGTCAGTTGGACTTGGCAAAGCTGATTGTGAGGCAAAAAGGACCAATGGCCGAGCCCATTTTTGTCAATCGTCCCGACGCTCGGGCGGCCCCGAGCATTGGCTCCTATGACCGTTGTTCAAGCGCTAGCCGGCTTGGTCAGAGACCCGAAAAGCCCGTATAGTACTCTACTGATTTTTAGATGGCCGGTGCAGTCCGCAACCCAATAAATGGATACGATTTCTTTGCGCGGAGCGCGCACGCACAACCTAAAAAACGTCGATGTTGACTTGCCACGCGATAAACTCGTTGTAGTGACCGGATTGTCGGGTTCGGGGAAGTCTTCGCTCGCATTCGATACGATTTATGCGGAAGGGCAACGCCGTTACGTAGAATCTTTATCGGCCTACGCGCGTCAGTTTTTGTCGATAATGGAGAAGCCCGATATTGATCATATCGAAGGCCTCTCCCCAGCTATTTCGATCGAACAAAAATCCACCTCACATAATCCACGCTCGACAGTCGGTACGATCACTGAAATTTATGACTACCTGAGGCTCATGTTCGCGCGGGTCGGCGAACCGCGTTGTGCCGACCACGGCGAAATTTTGGAAGCTCAAACTATTTCGCAAATGGTTGATCAAGTTTTATCGATGCCAGACAACGCGCGCCTGATGCTTCTTGCGCCCATTGTCCGCGGGCGCAAGGGCGAACACGTGCAAGTTTTTGAGTCGCTATCACGGCAAGGATTCGTCCGCGCGGTGGTTGATGGCGAGGTCATCATGCTCGATGATCCACCCAGCCTCGAACTGCACAAAAAACACGAAATTGACGTCATTGTCGATCGCTTCAAGGTTCGTGAAGATATTAAACAGCGCTTGGCCGAATCGTTTGAAACCGCGATTGAGCTCGGCGACGGCCTCGCGCGAGTCCGCTCAATGGACGACGACAAGTCAGCGGAAATCTTGTTTTCGGCGCGTTTCGCCTGCCCCCAATGTGGCTACAGCATTAGCGAACTTGAGCCGCGTTTATTCTCATTCAATAATCCTGCTGGCGCGTGCACGCGTTGCGATGGCTTGGGAGGCATTCAGTATTTCGATGAGAGTCGAGTAGTGCAACGGCCAAGCGTTAGTTTGCCTGCCGGCGCGATCCGCGGTTGGGATCGACGCAACGCCTACTATTTCCAACTGGTCAACGCACTGGCTAGCCACTACAAATTCGACATTGACACGCCGTTCGAAGATTTGAAACCAGCGATCCGCAAGGTCATTTTGTATGGCAGTGGATCAACGAAGATTGAATTTTCGTACTTTCGATCGGGTGGCAATGTGTACAAGCGCAAGCATGTGTTTGAAGGTGTCTTACCGAACATGGAGCGCCGCTACCGAGAAACCGAATCGAATGTCGTGCGCGAAGAATTGGCGCGTTATCAGGCGTCGAAAAGTTGTCCCGACTGCAGCGGAACAAGACTAAATCGTGCTGCGTCCAACGTCTTTGTTGCCGACAGACGTATCGCGGAAATTTCCAGCATGCCAATTGGCAAGGCCCAGGAATTCTTCGCGACTTTAAATCTGCCCGGTCACAAAGGCGAGATTGCGTCGAAGATTGTCCGAGAAATTGGCCAGCGGCTGCAATTTTTAGTCAACGTCGGTCTTGACTACCTGACGCTTGATCGCAGTGCAGATACTTTGTCGGGCGGTGAGGCCCAGCGGATACGACTCGCGAGCCAAATTGGCGCAGGTTTGGTCGGGGTTATGTATGTATTGGATGAGCCGTCAATCGGATTGCATCAACGTGACAATCAGCGTCTGTTAGCGACCCTCACTCACCTACGTGATCTGGGCAATACAGTGATCGTGGTTGAACACGACGAGGAAGCGATCCGCGCTGGCGATTACGTAATCGATATGGGACCTGGCGCGGGGATCCACGGCGGCAAAGTTGTCGTCCAAGGAACACCGGACGAAGTGGCAGCTTGTTCAGAGTCGTTAACTGGGCAGTATCTTTCAGGCAGAAGACGGATCGAAGTGCCACTAATACGCACACCCGTCGATGAGAATCGAATCTTCAAACTGAGCGGCGCGACGGGCAACAATCTCAAATCCGTTAATCTCGAAATACCGGCAGGGCTAATGACGTGTGTGACAGGTGTGTCAGGGTCCGGTAAATCGACGCTAATTAACGACACGCTATATCACCTAGCGGCCTGCGAGTTAAACAAGGCATCGCACGAAATCGCGCCGTACGAAAAAGCTGAGGGCATGAATTTATTCGATAAGGTCGTCGACATCGACCAAAGCCCGATCGGACGTACGCCACGTTCGAATCCGGCGACTTACACAGGTCTATTCACCCCGATACGAGAGTTATTTGCTGGGACTCAGGAGGCTCGCTCGCGTGGCTACCAACCCGGCCGCTTCAGTTTCAATGTTAAAGGTGGGCGCTGCGAGGCGTGTCAGGGTGACGGAGTAATTAAAGTTGAAATGCACTTCCTGCCGGATGTCTATGTGGCTTGCGACAGTTGCAAGGGCAAACGCTATAACCGTGAGACCCTGGAAATTCTCTACAAAGGGAAAAACATCAGTGAAGTACTAGACATGACTGTCGAGGAGGCTGTGAATTATTTTGAGGCGGTGCCGACGATTTATCCCAAACTTAGAACGCTGCTCGAAGTAGGATTGTCGTACGTTTGTCTGGGACAGAACGCAACGACCTTATCCGGCGGTGAAGCGCAACGGGTCAAACTGTCTCGAGAGTTGTCCAAGCGTGATACGGGTAAGACCTTATACATATTGGATGAACCCACGACGGGACTGCATTTTTACGATATTGAACAGTTATTGAAGGTGCTGCACAGATTGCGGGATCACGGCAATACGATTGTCGTCATCGAGCATAATTTAGATGTCGTTAAAACAGCCGATTGGGTGATCGATCTCGGCCCCGAAGGTGGCGGTGGCGGTGGCGAAATTGTTGTTGTTGGTACCCCCGAACAAATTGCGAGTCACGCGGGATCCTATACCGGTCAGTTCCTAGCGGCATTGCTGGGTGATCGAGCTGCGCCGAAAATCGCGCAAATGTCAGCGCTACCAGCGTAATTTTTCGCACCGCAAATTCGTTTTAGGAGGTCGAAATTCACGTTTAATAACATTTTGAAAGGAGATAATCGATGTCAACACACATAACGACACGAGCAACCAGTGGACCCGCGACTTCTGTCGAAGGACTCGGATTCGATGCCGAACGATTAGCGCGCGTACGCGCGCATGTGGTCGCAGACATCGAGGCCGGACGCTGTCATGGGGTTTCAATGATCGTCGCGCGCCGTGGCGAAATAGTTCTCAACCTTACTGAAGGCTACGCAAACCTGGCAGACCACGCGCCTCTACAAAGCAACTCCGTGTTTGCAACCATGTCGGTTGCTAAACAGTTCACCAACGTGCTGGCCTTGTCACTCGTTGAGCGCGGGCTCCTGAAGCTTCATGCGCCGGTGGCGGAGCTCATTCCGGATTTCGCGACTTTGGGTAAAGAGAAGGTCAATTTATTCCATTTGCTAACGCACACGAGCGGCATACTTTCGGCTATTCCGCCCGTCAAACCGGATGTTCTGATGAGCATCGAGGAACTCACTAAATTTGCCTGCGCGTTACCCCTCGAATCGCAACCGGGTGAAAGGGTGAATTACTCGATTTTGCTCGGCCACACCGTCATCGCGGCAATGTGTTTAAAAGTCGATGGTCGCGGACGCAGTTATACCGACATGCTGCGCGAAGATTTATTTGACCCGCTAGCAATGCGCGATACCAGTCTCGGCGTACGCGATGATTTAGCCGCGCGGCTTTGCCCGGTTAAAGTATCTTATGAAAATATTCCCGCGCTGTTGCCCCCCGAGGCGGTTGAAGGCTTAGGGTCTTTGCTTGCGACTCCGGGTTGCGAAATTCCTGGCGGAGGCTGCATCACCTCGATTCAGGATCTACACCGATTCGCGGAAATGTTACGCCGCAGGGGCGAACTGGATGGCGTTCGGATCCTTTCGCCGGCGATGCTCGACTTTTGCACGCGTAACCATACAGGCGAATTGCGTAACATTTTATTCGATATGTGGAGCGGTACACGGAACTGGACAACCTACGCCGCGAATATCGGGGTTGGATTTTTTATGCGCGGCGAAGGCAATCTCGCGGGGGTATTTAGCCCGATGAATTCACCGCGCACCTACGGCGGGATTGGTGCCGGTTCGACCGCTTTTACGGTGGACCCTGAGCGCGAATTAAGCTTCACCTTCTTGTCGACTGGGCTCATGGAGGACAGCTACCACGTTGAAAGAGTTGGAGCGCTGGCGAGCATTGTTTTGGCTGCCATCACCGACTAGAAGTTTTGTTCACCTGATTGAGCGAAACGGTCCACGAGTCGGCAAAGGAGCAATTCGTGCCTCCTACGAAATGGTCTATCGCTAGCGATACTGCGACTTAGTTTACGCCACTAGATCGCAAGCTGGCGCCCGAGGCCATAGGCGAACAACAAGATTATCGGAGCTTGCGCCAACATGCCGAAAATTTGGCCAATCGCGGCATGGTAACCACGTGAACCGAACTTCGCCGTAAACCATTGATCGCCAGCCATTGAAACGCTCGAAGCAAAGCGATCGGCGACGTAGGCGACAAGGGATACTGTCAACACCACATTGAGTCCTGGCCATGGCGATGCGGTCGTCACACCGAGATACCTCGTGAGTTCGAAGAACAAATAGGTTGTAGCAAAGCATGCCTGAAACGGCAGGGTGAATTTCCAGCGCGTACCGGATGTTGCAAAGATGGATATGGCAACTACGGCGGCGAATGCGAAATCAATGCCGAATTGAGCGTCACTATTTCTTTTTAAGTATTCCAGCGTTGGCGCTACGCTTAATCCAAACATTGTTGGGTAGCAAAAATAGACGAATCCGCCGACGATAATTGCGCGTCCGAAAGCAGCCCCACGATCGAACCACAGTGGTGAGCGCGATGCGAGGGCGTCAAATTTCTTGCGTAAGTAAAATTCGCAGAGAGGAAAGGTGGTAGCGCACAGTCCAAACAATACGAACGCGAGGACGATATTGTCGTTGCTTAAGACAGTTACGAATGACACGTAGCTAAGTTAATCACACCGAGGAACAAGAAAATAGCAGCTCGAATCTTCGCTACTGTGTGCAATCAAACATGACGTTAGGCCATAATGGAGATAATAATCTTGCTCGTTCAAAAGGAACATTCATGTCTGCTCTAATTTGTGGTTCTTTCGCTTACGACAATATTATGGTTTTTCAAGATCACTTCAAAAATCATATATTGCCCGACAAAATACACATCTTGAATGTGTCGTTTTTAGTCCCTGAAATGCGCCGGGAATTCGGCGGCTGCGCGGGTAACATCGCCTACAACTTGAATTTACTCGGCGGCCAACCGCTGCCAATGGGTGCAGTGGGCTCAGACTTCGCACCGTATGCGGCATGGATGGACACTTGTGGCGTGAGTCGATCCCATGTCGCCGTAATGGATGATGCGTTTACCGCCCAAGCGTTCATCACGACGGATTTAGACGACAATCAAATCACCGCATTTCACCCCGGGGCAATGAATCACGCGGCGGTCAATAAGGTAGCCGACGCCAAAGATGTTTCCATCGGCATTATTTCGCCCGACGGCCGTGACGCGATGTTACAGCATGCACAGCAGTTCGCCGACCTCGGCGTGCCGTTCGTATTCGATCCCGGACAAGGGTTGCCCATGTTCGACGGTGATGATTTGAAGCATTTTATCGAGCTCGCCACATGGGTAACCGTGAACGACTACGAATCGGAAGTGATGCAAGAGCGCACCGGGTGGAGCGCGCAAGAAATCGCCGGCAACGTCGAAGCGCTCGTCGTAACGCTCGGAAGCGAGGGCTCCGCGATTTATAGCAGCGGCGGCGTTACAACGATTCCGACGGCTAGCGTCGCGGACGTTATCGATCCGACCGGCTGCGGCGACGCCTATCGGGCCGGTCTGTTATACGGGCTAATGAATAATTTAAGTTGGGAAGTAACGGGTCGGATTGCGTCACTATGCGGCGCTATAAAGATTGAAAGTGCCGGAACGCAAAATCATTCCTTCACCCGAGAATCGTTCGCCGCACGTTATGCCACGACTTTCTCAGAACCCTTGGTATGGTGAACTAGGGGCACGACGAAGCGCACTGCGGTCCAGACTTGATCTGGGGATTCGTCTAACTGCGAGCGCGCGGGTGAGCGCGTCGCCATTTCCAGGGTTCGATAAAAGTCGACCGCCAGATACCGCGTCGGTGTTTACGCGCTAGCAACTCATCGGCGACGTAGCGCTTGCTATATTTGGCGTACGCGAGCGCCATTCCCGTTGCAACCATTTTGGAATTCACTAGCACGCCGTCTTTGAAGCAAGTGGCTATAGCGCGGCCGTAGTGGTCTCGCTTTGTCCACACACAACGAACTGCCGAGCTTCCGAGAATTTCACGTAAGGCGCGAGTGGCGCTTTGCCCGCAAGCCCACTGTTCGGTGCCGATGGTGCACAGCTGGCGGCTTTCCGGTGCATCGATTCCGTGTAGTCGCATTTCGGTTTTCCCAACACGCAGACTGTCGCCATCGAGCACGTGTGCGATTCCGCTAAGCTCCTCGGCCCCGACACCACAAGTTTGGAACAATGCGAAAACTACGCACACTAAACGTATCGATGAGCAATCGATGGCCGAGCACAGGCGAAGCACTTTCGTACTCATATGAGTTCTGCGCCGCTCATGTCGTGTGGAACTGGAGCATGCAGCCGACATCATCAGGAATTAAAATAAGCCAACGATATCGCCATTCGCATTGACGTCGATACTCTCAGCCGCAGGGATCTTCGGCAATCCTGGCATAGTCATCATATTGCCCGCGACCGCGACGACAAATTTCGCACCGGCCGATACGCGAACTTCGCTTATTTCAACGATATGTCCACTCGGCGCGCCGAGCGCCGAAGGATCCGTTGAAAAAGACATTTGCGTTTTGGCGATACACACAGGGAAGGCGCTGTATTGCGTATTTAGGTGTTCGATATCCCGACGTACTTTCGCACTCGCGTTGATACCTGCAGCGCCGTAAATTTTGGTCGCGATGGCTTCGAGTTTGTCCCAAAGTGAAGCGTCGTCTTCGTAAACATAAGTGTGCTCCGCCTTACTATTGTCAACGGTTTCAGCCACAGCTGTGGCTAGATCTGCGGCGCCCGCACTGCCGTGCGCCCAATGCTTCGCAACGACCGCGATGCCACCTAAAGCACTCACTTTGCTTTCCAATAATTTTATCTCAGCGTCGGTATCGTGGGTGAAGTGATTGATACTCACGATGCATGGCAAACCAAAATGCTGGGTGATATTTGTTAGGTGTTTTTCCAGGTTCACCATGCCTTTTTCCAGCGCGCTAAGGTCTTCTTGGTCGAGCAAGTCTTTCGGCACACCACCGTGATACTTCAATGCGCGTACGGTGGCGACCAATACGACAGCGCTTGGCTTGAGACCTGCCATACGGCATTTAATGTCGATGAATTTTTCGGCGCCGAGGTCCGCGCCGAAGCCGGCTTCAGTCACCACATAATCAGCTAGTTTTAGCGCCGTTTTTGTCGCCGAAACACTATTGCAGCCGTGTGCGATATTTGCGAACGGTCCGCCGTGGATAAACGCAATATTGTTTTCCAAGGTTTGTACGACATTCGGTTTAATCGCATCCTTTAGGAGTGCCGTCATGGCGCCATTGGCGCGAAGCTCGGCGGCTGTCACCGGTTTTTGCCCAGTTCGGGTATAACCGACAACGATATTGCCGAGGCGTTCTCGCAGATCGGCAACTGAGGTAGCGAGGCAAAATATCGCCATGACTTCTGAGGCTACGGTTATATCAAAGCCGTCTTCGCGTGGAAATCCGTTAGCGCTACCGCCGAGCGCGACAATGGTTTTGCGTAGCGCTCGATCATTCATATCGACGACGCGCTTCCACGCGATGGTGCGCGGATCGAGATCGAGTGCATTGCCGTGGTTAATGTGATTGTCGACCAGCGCAGACAGTAAATTATGCGCCGCTCCGATGGCATGAAAATCGCCTGTGAAATGCAGATTTATATCTTCCATCGGAACGACTTGTGCGTAGCCGCCACCGGCAGCACCTCCTTTGATGCCAAAGCACGGACCGAGCGATGGTTCACGTAGGCAAACGATCGTTTTTTTACCAATGCTATTCAGGCCGTCGGCTAGACCGACGCTTGTTGTCGTCTTGCCCTCGCCGGCGGGTGTCGGGCTGATGGCGGTGACGAGGATTAATTTCCCATCTTGTTTCGCCTTAAGTGAATTGATGTATTCGAGCGAAATTTTCGCTTTATAGTGGCCATAAGGCTCCAAATGCTCCGGCTCGATGCCGAGTTTTTCTGACGCCAGGTCAATAATTCGCAACTTCTTGGCGCGCTGCGCGATCTCAATGTCGGACATTTTGGGGACTCCGGTGCCAGGTATAAAAAAATAGTAATTACGGAAATTTATTCGGCTAAAAGCTCATCTGCTATGATCACTCGTCGTCTCGTCTTTAGCGAGTTTCTTCTGCCCGGGAGATGCACGAATATTTCCACACTTAGACAAAACGTAAACAATACTTGGCGACGAAGGTCGTTAGCCATCAGATTACCGCGATTTTGATTCCAACTAAATAAATTTTCCGAACCCGACCCGCAAGCACATGAAATCGTTGCCAGTACTTGTCTCCGCGTTCGACCGTTTCCGTCTGCGCCTTGCGTCTGCGCAAGCCGGTTTCGCGATCTCTGTGCTGGGACTCGTCGGCGGGCTTTTAGCGGGTGGTTTAATCGTTTTGTTTCGATTGTTGGTTGAATGGGCGCAAGGGCAATTTATACCTTACGGGGATGCCGAAAAATTTGAGGCGTTGGCAACCGAATTTAGGTTCGCACTGCCGATAATTGGGGCGTTACTAATTGCACTAATTTATCACCGCTTGGACAAACGCACACGGGTGGTTGGCGTGATCCATGTGATGGAACGGCTGCAATATCACCAGGGACATTTGCCGTTTCGAAACCTCCTTACCCAGTTTGTCGCCGGGTCTATCGCGCTAATTTCCGGGCACTCGGTTGGGCGCGAAGCACCAAGCATCCATCTCGGCGCTGCGGCTGCGAGTCTAGCGGGGCAATATTTAAAGTTACCCAACAATAGTATTCGAATTCTGGTTTCGTGCGGTTCAGCGGCAGCGATTGCGGCGTCTTTTAACACGCCGCTTGCTGGTGTCATATTCGCCATGGAAGTCGTGATGATGGAATACACGATCGCGGCGTTCACGCCTGTGATTCTCGCTTCCGTCGCGGCTACGATTATGAGTCGGGCTGTGTTCGGGGCCGGCTCAGTATTCTACGTACCCCAGCTAAATTTGGCGTCCATGTGGGACTTGATCTATATCTTGATGATGGGCATATGCCTTGGCGCCTTGTCGGCATATTTTGTCGCCGCGATCCGATATTTTGGCCGTCTTAGCGCGAAGATGCCGAGCAGCGTTGCAATTATTCTCAGTGGTGTCCTGGTCGGAGTTATTTCGATCGAAGTCCCGGAAGTGATGGGGATGGGCTACGACACCGTCAATGCCGCGATCCTCGGCGACATTGCGATTAAATCTCTCGTGTTAATCCTGGTAGCGAAATTAATCGTTAGTGCCGCATGCATTGCCGTCGGCATTCCCGGTGGCCTTATCGGACCTACAATTGTTATCGGTGCGATGGTCGGCGGATTGTTCGCCTATGGCGTCGAATATATTCCGGGATTGAGCTCTGCGCACGGCCTATTCGTCATGTTAGGGATGGGCGCGATGATGAGTGCCGCGCTGCAAGCGCCACTCGCCGGACTGGTCGCACTATTGGAGTTGACCGCAAACCCGCATTTAATTCTACCGGCGATGCTCGCCATCGTGAGCGCGAATATTACAGCGAAGGAGGTCTTCAAGCAGGAATCGGTTTTCTCTATGTTAATGCGTGATGCCGGGCTCGATTACCGCAACGATCCGATTTCACAGAGTTTGAGGCGTATTGGTGTGTCGTCATTGATGAACCGGCATTTTGTCGAAAGCCCCCATGAGATAACCATGGAAGCGGCGCGGGGGTTGCTCAAGGACACGCCGCAGTGGGTCATCGTACGCGACGAGGATGATGTCAGAACGTTGTTGCCGGCGTCTGATTTGGCTCGATTTCTTGAAGGTAACGACGAGCAATTTGTCCGCTTACTCGCGATCCCAGCACAGCGTCTAGAATTAGTGCCGATTCACATGCAAGCGTCGATGCAGGAAGCGAGGGCCACGCTAGCGAAATCCGGCGCGCAGGCCCTATACATTCGCCGTGAAATTGCGCCCTTGACCTATCGGACGTTCGGCGTCCTCTCAGCCCAGGACATTGAGTCCAGCTATGCGATCCGGTCGTAGTTGTTTAGGATCCCGACACAAAGATCGACCATTGGAGGTCACTTGCAGCGTAACCCGATGACCGATCTAGTCGTTCAGGTCGTTGAGAATTCCAGCCTATTCTGGTAGCTTGGGCCGCGACATGGGACGGACTTTCACCAACAAAAAAGCGCTGAATATCCGCACCCGATTAGTCTCTCTTCCCACGTGCGAATTGACCTGCGAATCACGCACATGACCCGTTACATCTTTACCACTGGTGGCGTCGTTTCTTCGCTCGGCAAAGGGATTGCGTCGGCGTCGCTTGCCGCGATTCTGGAAACTCGCGGGTTCGACATTACGATGATCAAACTCGATCCGTACATCAACGTCGATCCGGGCACGATGAGCCCGTTCCAACACGGCGAAGTGTTCGTTACGGATGACGGTGCGGAAACCGATCTAGATCTCGGACATTACGAACGTTTCGTGCGCTTCAAAACTAGCAGTAAATCCAATTTTACGACGGGTAGGATTTACGAGAATGTGATCCGTAAGGAGCGCCAAGGACAATATCTCGGCGCTACCGTGCAAGTAATTCCACATATCACCGATGAGATCATCCGCTCAATAAAGGCCGGGGCTGGCGACGCGGAAATCGTGATGGTCGAAATAGGCGGGACGGTTGGTGATATTGAGTCACTGCCGTTTTTGGAAGCCATACGCCAAATGCGTATGGAGCTCGGCCACAAACATACGTTATATATTCACCTTACGTTGGTCCCATATATCAGTTCCGCGGGAGAAATTAAGACCAAGCCGACGCAACATTCGGTTAAGGAACTTCGCTCAATCGGCATTCAACCGGACATCCTCTTATGCCGCGTCGATCGCCCATTGCCCGCCACCGAGAAGCGAAAAATCGCGCTATTTACCAACGTCGAAGAATCGGCCGTTATTCCTGCCTACGATGCCGATTCGATATATATGATTCCATCAATGCTGCATGACGAAGGCCTCGATGACATCGTGATCGAGAAGTTTGGCCTGGATGCGCCGCCGGCGGACCTAAGCGAGTGGCATGCCGTCGTTGAGGCGATGCGTAATCCCGTTGACGAAGTGACCGTCGCCATGGTCGGAAAATATATCGATCTGACTGAATCATATAAATCGCTTTCTGAGTCGTTAATTCATGCCGGCATCCATACCCATTCGAGGGTCAACATTCATTACGTGGACTCGGAGGAAATCGAACGTAAAGGGTTGGATATTCTCCGCGGGGTCGATGGAATCCTAGTGCCCGGCGGCTTCGGTGAGCGCGGTATAGAAGGGAAAATTCTGGCCGCCCAACATGCGCGGGAAGCCCAAGTACCCTACCTTGGGATATGTTTGGGCATGCAAGTCGCCGTGATCGAGACGGCGCGTAACAAAGCAAAATTAACCGGTGCCCACAGTACCGAATTTGATAAGGACACGCCGCATCCTGTTATCGGCTTGATAACAGAATGGACAACCAACGACGGGACGTTAGAGCGACGCAACGAACGTAGCGATAAGGGTGGAACAATGCGTCTAGGCGGGCAACAGTGCAAACTCGCCGCGAGTAGTTTCGTCGCCAATGCTTACGGGTCCGAGGTTGTTAAAGAACGGCATAGACATCGCTACGAATTTAACAATAAATATATGATGGAACTAGAAGCCGCTGGCTTACGTATCGCCGGGCGATCGATGGATGGAAACCTAGTTGAAATAATCGAGATCCCCGATCACCCCTGGTTTGTCGGGTGCCAGTTTCATCCGGAATTTACCTCGACGCCACGCGATGGCCATCCCTTATTCAACGCTTTTATCAAGGCGGCGCTCGCCTATAAAGCCGTAAAAGTGGTCGAGGTCGCCGATGCGCTTACGTGATTTTGACGTCGGGATAGAACACCCGTTTTTTCTCGTCGCCGGTCCATGCGTCGTCGAAAGTGAAGGACTTGTGCTGGAAATGGCGGCCACGCTAAAAGAATTGACTCAGGCGCTTAATATCCCATTCGTCTTTAAAGCCTCCTACGACAAGGCGAACCGAACATCGCACGATAGTTTTCGGGGCATCGGGATCGAAGCCGGCTTGAAAGCACTTGGGGCCGTGCGCGATCAAATCGGCGTGCCGGTGCTAACGGATGTGCATG
>JBLFWZ010000011.1:0-42149 GCA_047611905.1 Gammaproteobacteria bacterium
CCCAATACCATTGCTTAGCCCCCCGGATGTTCGTGGCTGGCCGAACGACCAACGATTCTAACTTCAGGTTCTAATGTCACACCAGATGATTTCGCAACCTCGCGCTGTATGTTTAGGATTAACGATTCGAGATCAGAAGCGCTCGCGTCTCGGTCGTTGATAATAAAGTTCGCGTGCTTGTTCGACACGAAACAACCGCCTATTCGAAGGCCCTTAAGTCCTGCGCTCTCAATCAGCCGTCCAGCGAAATCCCCTGCCGGATTCTTAAATACTGAACCACAACTCGCCTGGCCTGTTGGCTGAGAAGCGCCACGCTTCGCGAGTAACTTCGGTATTTGATTGTCTGCATCACGAGTATCATTTTCCGCGAAGTGCAATACCGCACTGATGAACCAATGCCCTTCTGGCACATCGACGAATCGATAAGACGTGGAAAACTCAGATTCATCACATTGACGGATCGTACCGTCGCGCCGCAGTAATTCGACGCTTTCGACCAGCATCCAGATCTCGCGGCCAAAAGCTCCGGCATTCATCGCCAGAGCACCGCCGACTGTACCTGGAATTCCGGCGAGGAATCCACCGCCGCCGACTGAATTCTTTACCGCCTCTTTTGCGACTTTAGCGCACGGCGTGCCGCACTCCACGTAAAGACGATTCGCGTTGATCCATTCGTAGCCATTCAAGGTCTTTGATGTCGATATGACGGTACCTGTTAATCCCCCGTCTCGAACCAATAAGTTGCTGCCAAGTCCGATCCAGGTATAGGCCTCATCGTGCCGCGCATGCGCTAGATAAGCGATGAGATCGGCACGATCCGCCGGTTCAAAATAGCGTTGCGCCAAGCCTCCGGTACGCCACGAACAGTGTCGAGACATCGGCTCGTCAATCGCCAATTTTCCGCGCACGCTAGTTTGCATTGTTCACACCAACATCGCTGTTTGAGTCTGCGCTTTCGAATTTCAAAAATTCCGTTGTGCGGCCAACACTTCCCGCCCCAAGTAATAACAAAATATCTCCGGACTCCGCGATGCCATCCAGCGCTGCGATCAATTGCTCAGGGTCTTGCACGAAGACCGGATCGACTTTGCCCCTTGCTCGCACTGCGCGACAAAGAGCCCGGCCGTCTGCACCACTTATTGCGTCTTCCCCGGCCGCGTAAACCTCCATGATGACGAGCTTGTCCGTGGCGCTTAACACGTCAGCAAAATCTTCAAATAAATCTCGAGTCCGGGTAAATCGATGCGGTTGGAATGCGACCAGCAACGGCCGACCAGGCCAACCCTCGCGCACGGATTTTATCGTTACCCGAATCTCGCTCGGATGATGCCCATAATCGTCGATAACCGATATGCGCGCCTTGCCGATGTGTGTGTCACCCATCCATTGGCAACGCCGCGCAATGCCTTGAAATGATTTCAGCGCCGCAGTAATCGCCTCGTTGTTGACATGCAATTCGCTCGCTATTGCAATTGCGCCCAGTGCATTCAGCATGTTGTGCTCGCCGGGCATATTCAACGTTACCGACAAAATTTCGCTCGAGTTCGGCAGTGCAACTTTGAATTGCGACTGCGCCTCTTTTTGACGGAAATCGAACCCTCGAACATCAGCCTGTTTGCAAGTTCCGTAGGTCACAACCTTGGTACGCAAATCGGGCAAAATAGCATTAACTTCTGGATCGTCAACGCAAACAACGGCGACACCGTAGAAAGGCAATCGCTTAAAAAACTCGACAAAACTCGTCCGTAGCTTCGCGAAATCGCCGTCATACGTTCCCATGTGATCGGAATCGATATTGGTGAGGACAGCTATCAACGGATTCAGCAACAAAAATGAAGCGTCACTTTCGTCGGCTTCCGCAACTAAGTAGTCCCCTGTTCCGAGACGAGCGTGGGAATCTATTGCGTTAACGAGTCCGCCAATTACGTAGGTAGGATCTAAGCCAGCTTCGGCCAATATAGCGGCAATCAGACTCGTTGTCGTTGTCTTTCCATGCGTTCCTGCGACTGCGATACCACGGCGAAATCGCATTAGTTCCGCAAGCATCTCTGCCCGCGGGATCGTCGGAATTCGCTGCTCTCGTGCGGCGCAGAGCTCGACGTTAGAATCTGGGATCGCGCTTGAGTAAACAACTACGTTAGAGCCGCTAATATTCTCTGCGTCGTGACTATCGAACACAGAAACCCCAATCGAGCGCAGATGCCTCGTCATCCGATTCGCGCTGCGATCTGAGCCGGAGACTTGGTAGCCTAAGTTGTTCAACACCTCAGCAATGCCACTCATGCCGGCCCCACCGATTCCGACGAAGTGGATCCGACTAACGCGGTGCATCGGCAGGTCGACAGACTCATCCATCTAACAATTCTCGGCAATGGGTCGCGACGATACTTGCCGCGTCGAGTGTTGCTAGCATGTTTGCGCGTTGTGCAAATAGCGTAATTTGATGGCGATCCTGATACAGATCATGGATAGAATCCGCCAAACGCTGCTCGAAGTTTTCTCCCTCTGCCACCATCAACGCGGCGTTCGAATCTAGCAAAAACTTAGCGTTCGCTGTTTGGTGATCGTCAACCGCGTGCGGAAACGGAACAAGAATCGCCGCTACACCGGCAGCTGCTAACTCCGCGATCGTCAGCGCCCCGGCACGACAGATGACAATAGTGGCACTGCCGTATGCTGCACCAACGTCGTCAATGAATTCCGTGACATTGGTAAGGCCCTCAAAGTCGTCGTACCTGTGTTCAGTATCGGCGAGGTTACCCCGACCACATTGGTGTAAGACTTCCACGTTTTTGGCTGATAGTTTTGCTAATGCGCTTGGAACTCCCTCGTTCAAAGCGCGCGCTCCGCGACTGCCACCGATAACGAGAATCTTAAATGCACCGGATTCGAGTTCCCGTTCCTGCGGCAAGGTCGTCGCAGCAATAGACTTGCGGACCGGGTTACCAACGGTAATTGGTCGCCGGCGCTCTGGAAAGGCACCTGGGAAGCCCTGTAGCACCTTGGTGGCAAGCCGACTTAACAGTAAGTTCGTTAGCCCTGGTATCGAGTTTTGCTCATGTATGATTAACGGACGACGACAGATCCAGGCCGCAAAACCGCCTGGGCCGCTCGCAAAACCACCCATGCCGAGCACCACATTTGGGCGCACGCTAAGTACTGCCGAGATTGCCTGCAAAACGGCGATCGTTAAGGTGAATGGAGCGAAAAGCCAACGCCACGGACCACTACCTCGCAATCCAGATATTGCGATTTGGACCAATTTGAGACCTGCTTCCGGTACAATTCGAGTTTCGAGGCCATGTTTTGACCCTAGCCAGACCGTCCGTATATCGTGCTCTTTGAGACATTCGGCGACCGCAAGTCCGGGGAATATATGCCCGCCAGTTCCACCAGCGACAATTAGAATTGTTTGAGTTAGATGTTTCATTTATTCGGTGCGTGGGCAGCCGCGCGCGTTTCCTTTACTACTCGCGACACCAGCGCCAACATGATGCAAACAGTGACTAAACTGTTGCTCCCATAACTCATCAATGGAAGGGTCAATCCCTTGGTCGGAAGTAATCCCATGTTTACTCCGATGTTAATGAACGCTTCGATGCCGATAATTAATGCAATGCCGTAGGACAGATAAGCCGCGAACTCCAATCCGCGGCGATGCGCAAGACTGCCAATAAACATAATCCGCCAAACCAGAAACATAAAAAGTGCGATGACGAATAGCGTCCCGATCATGCCGAGCTCTTCGGCGATTACAGCAAATAGGAAGTCGGTGTGTACTTCTGGTAGATAAAACAATTTTTGGATGCTGTTTCCGAGGCCGACACCCAACCATTCGCCACGCCCAAATGCGATAAGTGCTTGGGTCAATTGAAAACCTGTGTCGAAGGGATCCGACCAAGGATCCATAAATGTCATCAAGCGCTTCATTCGATACGGCGCGAGCATCGCGAGTGATGCGAGCGTAGCAAGCGCAACCAGGCCCCAGCAACAAAAGCGCACAAACGGGACTCGACCAAGAAACAACATCCCTAACGTTGTCGCGAAGATAACTACGGTCGCGCCGAAGTCCGGCTCGAGCAATAACAAGCCAGCGACCACCGTCATCACACCAATCGGTTTAATGAATCCAATAAAATCTGTTTGCACATGCAACTTATGTCGCACGAGATATGAGGACACATAGATGATAACGGCGACTTTCATCGGCTCAGACGCCTGGACAGTTAACGGGCCGACTCTAAGCCATCGCAAACTGCCGTTTACTTCGTGGCCGATCCCGGGCACGAGAATAAGTGCTAGCAACGCGATTCCGGCAAACAGAAAAACCGAACTTAGTCGATCCAAAATCGTTAACGGCAGATACACGATGATAGTGCCGATGCCTATCCCTAAAAAAAGCGCGGCTAATTGACGCCAAAAATAATAGAGATCGATGAAGCCGTTCTTGCTAGCAATGGGAATCGATGAGGACGCGACCATTATCAATCCGAGCCCCACTAATATGACGCTTACGCCGAGGAACCATGGATCGTAATTACCGTCGTCGCGACCGATACGCTGTTCCATGTCGTTGTACGGACTAGCCTGACTCATCTTGGGTATTGCCGCCTAACTGCGCTTGCGAATGCATCACCACGTGCTTCAAAATTATCGAACATGTCGAGGCTCGCACAGCCTGGCGACAATAGAACGGCATCGCCGGATTCGGCTAACCTCTCGGCGACCGATACTGCCGCAATCATATCGAGCGCAAAATGTACCTCGACGTTGCCATCTAATGCCTCGGCGATTAAGTTGGCGTCCTCTCCGATCAATACCACGGCGCGAACGTACTGCTTAATAATCGCGGCGAGGTCGGAAAAATCGGCGTTCTTGCCCTGACCTCCAGCAACTAGAACTCCGCTTCGGGCAGCGAAGACCCCGGCGATGGCAGCGCAACTAGCACCGACGTTGGTACCTTTTGAATCATCGATCCAATCAATACCCTTATGAGTGGCGATCGTTTGGCACCGGTGTGCCAGCCCTTGAAACTCACGGAGGATCCGAATTTGGACATCGCGAGCCACACGCAAACGATCGGTTATAGCGACGGCGGCGAGCGCATTTAGGTAATTGTGCTCGCCCCGCACAGTGAGTTCTGTCACCGGCACTAGCGGCTTTTTATCTGCGATCAACCACGCCGCACCGTCTACCTCAGCGCTGCAATAGGATGGTGAAGCAGACCGAGAAAGACCGAAGTGGCGTGTTGTGCAATCGGGGTTGAGTGCCCCCAACGCTGGCGTATCTGCGTTAAGCACGGCGAATTTCGCTCCGCGTAGAATACGGGTCTTTGCCTCGACATAGCTGGCGAGGTCGGCATAACGATCCATGTGATCAGGCGACACATTTAGTATGCACGCTACCTCGGGAGCCAACGAATAGGTTGATTCAAGTTGAAAACTTGATAATTCGAGGACAAAGAAATCGACCGCGTGAGCGTCTTGCAGCAAGTCGAGTGCCGGAGTCCCTATATTGCCGCCGCACTTCACCGAGAACCCGGCGGCCGCGAGTATGTTCGAGACCATCGTGACGACTGTGCTCTTACCATTCGAACCCGTAATCGCAATAACTGGCGCGTTATTGTGACGCGCAAATAATTCAATATCGCCAATTACTTCAACGCCACACTGCAAAGCATTCATTACGAAAGGATGCGCGCGTGATACACCAGGACTCAAAATAATCTGCTTACAAGTTCCTAAGAGATCTAGCGAAAGTTCACCGGTGATCAACCTGATTCGAGGGATAGTTTGACGTAGCGCATCCCGGCCTGGGGGATCTTCACGCGTATCAACAACCGTGCACTCAATGCCTCGTTTGCGTAGAAAACTCGCGCATGACAACCCTGTCTTTCCAAGACCAAAAACAACGCATTCCGTATCGATCGGTAGCTCACTCATAAAATTGCCAACTGAAGTGATATTAGCTGCGCCCATGTTATCGAATCTTCAAAGTGGCCAATGCGACCAAAACCAAGATGACTGTGATGATCCAAAAACGCACGATGACTCTTGGCTCGGGCCAGCCTTTTAGCTCGTAGTGATGGTGTAGCGGTGCCATCCGAAAAATTCGCTTGCCGGTAAGCTTGAATGACACGACCTGAAGAATCACTGATACGGTCTCTATCACGAATACGCCGCCCATAATGACTAATACGAGTTCTTGCCGGACGATGACCGCAACGACACCTAGCGCCGCGCCTAGCGCAAGTGCGCCGATATCACCCATAAAAACTTGCGCCGGGTAGGTATTGAACCAAAGAAAACCAAGGCCCGCTCCGACGATAGAACCACAAAAAACACAGACTTCGCCGACCCCCGCAATATAAGGAACGCCGAGGTAGCCAGAAAAATTGACGTGGCCGCTAACATATGCGAAGACAATCAGCGCGCCGGCGACTAATACCGCCGGCAGAATGGCGAGACCATCTAAACCGTCGGTCAAATTAACAGCGTTACTCGTTCCCACAATCACAAAATAGGTAAGCACAACGTAGAACCATCCGAGGCTTAATGCGACGTTCTTAAAGAACGGAACGATGAGTTCAGTTTCAACCGGCGTTTTCGCGGTTAAGAAAAGAAACAATGCTGCAACTAACGCGGCGAGTGATTGCCAGCTGTATTTCTTGCGCGCACTGAGACCTTTGGAATTGCCGTGTATCAATTTTAAATAGTCGTCTACCCATCCAATAACGCCGAACGCCGCCGTGGTAACCAGCACAACCCATATGAATCGATTGCTCAAGTCGGCCCATAACAAAGTGCTCGCTGCTATCGAAATTAGGATTAATAATCCGCCCATAGTTGGCGTGCCAGCTTTCGATAGGTGGCTTTGTGGTCCATCACTACGAACGGTTTGACCGATTTGTAAAAAACTCAGCCGCCGAATCATGACGGGCCCGATCAGAAGTGCGATGAACAGCGCAGTGAGCACACCGAGAATCGTACGCAAAGTGATGTACTGGAAAACGTTGAATCCGGAATGAAAAGTCGAAAGATATTCGGCGAGATACATCAACATGACGAATCAGCTCCGGCCAGCGCATGTACCACCCGTTCCATTCGCATTGCTCGAGAACCTTTGATAAGAATCGTCGCGTCGTGATTGGACACGGAAATCAAATCGTCAATTAGTCCGTCAATTTCATCGTAGTGTTTTGCGGCGCGCCCGAAGCTAGCCCCTGCTTCGGCCGCGAGATCGCCAAACGTATACAAACGATCGATACCGGCGGCTCGAACCAGCGTTCCCGCATCGCGATGCAATTGCGCGGTATCGGGCCCGAGTTCACCCATATCGGCTAGCACTAACCACCGTTCGCCGCGCTCGGCAGCCAAGAGTTCGACTGCGGCCGCGAGTGACGTAGGATTCGCGTTATAAGTGTCATCAATAATGCGTTCGCCTTGTTTTCCATCAAGGACGCATAGTCGCCCAGCAACTTTACTAGCAGTTTCGAGACCGACCTTAATCGAGTCAGCTGAAATATTTAGCGCGCAAGCAACGGCCGCCGCTGCTATGGCATTCGACACGTTGTGCATACCGTCAAATGGTAGATCAATGTCGCGTTGCGCATCGGGCAAAACCAGGGCAAACCGAACACCCTTGGCGATCCCACCGATAGAGATATTGCGCGCCATGACGTCCGCAGGATTTGCAACACCGAACCGCACAACTGCGCGCTCGCCCGCTACGTCTTGCCAATATTGTGCGAAATTATCGTCGGCATTTATAACCGCTATACCCGTGGCGCCGAGCCCACTATAAATCTCGCCCTTCGCTTCAGCGACCTGTTCAATTGATCCAAATCCCTCAAGATGAGCAGGCGCACATAAAGTAACGACGGCGACTTGCGGGCGCGTAAGAGCACTCAATGATTCAATTTCACCGACGTGACTCGCGCCCATTTCGACGACTGCGTAATCATGTGTCTCACTAAGACGAAAAAGCGTCTGAGGAACACCAATCTCATTGTTTAAGTTCCCCTTAGTCGCAAGGACCGTATGGTCGACTTGCAATATCGAGGTGATCATTTCCTTAACTGTCGTCTTACCATTACTGCCAGTAACGCCGACAAGCGGAATGTTAAAGTTGCGCCTCCAGGCGCTGGCGAGTTGGCCGAGAGCCAATTTCGAATTAGCGACTGTTAGCGTCGCGAGGTTCGCATCGATTGCCTGTTCGGCTAGCACGCCAACCGCACCATTTCGTTGCGCATCGCGACAATAATCGTGTCCGTTAAACGTTGGACCGCGCAACGCGCAATAGAGCTCGTCGCTTTTAATTGTCCGCGAATCCGTCGATACGCCTTCGAACCACCGATCTTGGCCGGTGTGTGTCGCCGTAAGCTCGCGCGCCGCTTCGCTGAGTAACATGCGAATCACGCGCCTCGCTCCTGCAATGCTTGGCGAGCAACGCAAGCATCCGAGAAGGAATGGAAAGTGCCGCGAACTTCTTGAAAGATCTCGTGCCCTTTACCAGCAATTAAAACCAAATCTGTGGCACTCGCACGTCCAATTGCTCGTTTAATCGCGGCGCCACGATCGTGAATTACCTCGATCGCTTTTGGGCTACGCGTTTCTGAAAGGATGGCAGCCGCGATGTCGTCGTTGTTCTCACCGCGCGGATTGTCGCTCGTAACGATGACTCGATCGGCGCCATCTTCTGCAGCGCGCCCCATCGGGGGCCGTTTTGTCGGATCGCGTTCGCCCCCGCAACCGAATACGCAAATGAGTTCGCCGGAAGTCTTTTCGCGCAAAACATTCAGCACGCGAGCCAGCCCTTCTGGCGTGTGCGCGTAGTCGATTACGATCATTGGGCTGTGGTCGTCACCGGGGTCCAGACGTTGCATCCTTCCAATTACACCAGGCAATTCTGTCAATCCTGAGGCAGCATCATGCGCATTTATGCCAAGCGCCATGAGCGCGGCAAGTGCTGCGCTTAAATTGAGGGCGTTAAAGTCGCCGAGTAGCGAGGTGACAATTTCCACCTCACCTTGTGGAGTCGCAATGGTCAGGCGTTCATTGCGCCCATCGGCGACGCGATCGCTGACTCGAAAATGTCGATCGACCGCGCCAACGCCGGTTGGAGCGGCTAAACCGTACGTCCAATAGTTTATTTTCGAATGACGACGGCTGAGGAGTTCTCGACCAACGGGATCGTCGATATTGAGAACTGCATGTTGGATGCCTGGATATTCAAAGAGTGACTTCTTAGCCTCTGCGTACGAGGCAAGATCCCCATGGTAATCAAGATGATCGTGACCTAGGTTAGAAAATACCGCGACTTTTATCGCCGTCCCGACAACTCTTGATTGAACGATCGCGTGTGACGACACTTCTATCGCAACGGACCCGCAATGACGATCGCATAGTTGCCTGAAAAATCGCTGTAGGGTGATGGGATCCGGCGTTGTATTGTTTGCCGTCTGCAGCTCATCGATATGCCCGTAACCCAGGGTTCCCGCATAACCCGAATCCCCACGGATCCGTTTAAGCGCCTGAGCGCATAATTGCGTGATGGTAGTTTTTCCGTTAGTTCCGGTTACCGCGATAACATCGAGGTGATGCGATGGATCACCAAAAAATCGGCTCGCCATCTCCCCCAGCACACGGCGCAACTGTGGGACGCACACGACCGGAACGTGGGTCGCGATGGGGATTTCATTCTCTTCGACCAGAACGGCGGCCGCACCAGCAGCGATAGCCGCTTGTGCAAAATTCGCGCCGTTCGACTTCGCGCCGTTAACGGCGACAAAACAGTCTCCTTGGACCACCGATCGGCTATCTAGGCATAGACCAAAAATCTCTTGGTTGGTGAAAGCCGTCGTGTCGGCAATTCCTCTGACTAAGTCAGACAACATCAAATGGGGCGAAGAATTGGCCGTGATCATTGCGCCGCGCCTATGCCCGTGGATTGATCGATTGCGCCCGCCAAGCGGTAACGGTCGTTATCGACATCGTCCTGAATGTCCGGAGTCAATCCGAGAATTCGCGCTGCTTCGCTCATTACTTTCGCAAAAATCGGAGCTGCTACCCGACCACCGAAATGTTCGCCACTTTTCGGTTCGTTTATGACTACGACAGCAACTAATTCGGGGCGGGTCGCTGGCAACATCCCGGCGAATATCGACAAATATCGATCTTGAGCGTATCCATTAGCAATCGATTTATGCACCGTTCCGGTTTTACCAGCGACACGATACCCAGCGATGGCCGCTGCTCTGCCGGTCCCATCGGTCGTGACGCTTTCCATCATCCGTTTGATCTTTCGAGACGTGTCGACGCTCAAAACCCGTTCGCCATCGTTCGCCTTTTCCAGCTTAATAATCGATAGAGGACGTAGGATCCCATCCGCGGCAAGCACGCCATAGGCGCGCGCCAACTGCATTGCATTTACGGAAATTCCGTAACCGAAGGCGATGGTCGCGCGCTCGATATCTCCCCAATTTCTCGCGTCGCCAAGGCGACCTGTCGCCTCACCGGGAAGCCCAATGCCGCTGGTCGTGCCGAATCCAACACCGTGCAGCACCTTCCAGAGTAATTCTGGTTCAAGGGATAACGCTATTTTACTCGCGCCAACGTTGCTTGATTTCGTGATGACCATACCTACGTCCAACTGGCCGAAGTTCTTAGCATCGGTGACCAGATGCTTTCCAACTCGAAAATATCCTGGCGCGGTATATATTGATGTTTCGGGCTCGTACTGTCCGGATTCGAGCGCCGCTGCAATTGTCATTGGCTTCATTGTGGACCCGGGTTCAAAAATATCCGTCACCGCGCGATTGCGATAATTCTCCCCGATCAGTTCGCCACGGTTGTTCGGGTTGAAAGATGGCTGATTCACCAAGGCGAGAACCTCACCGGTATTAGGATCAATAATGACCATCGAACCTGCCTCGGCATCGTGCGCCTGCACTGCCGCTTTTAGCTCGCGATACGCAATGTATTGGATTCTCTTATCGATACTCAAAGCGATATCGCGACCGGCCACGGTCGGTTGAATTTGCTCTACATATTCAACAATTCGACCAAGCCGATCTTTGATAACTTTCCGCGAGCCTTGCTCACCTCTTAGCGTGTCATCAAACGCAAGCTCTATTCCTTCTTGCCCTTCGTCATCGACATTCGTGAATCCTACTGTGTGCGCGGTGACCTCTGCGGTGGGGTAATATCGGCGCTGTTCTTCCATCAGCCGTACGCCGGGAAAGTTCGCGGCTCTCAGGCTGTCGGCGATCTCTGGCGAAATGTGCCGTTTCAAATAGACAAACTCTCTAGCAAAGCGCGGGGCGATCAGCGCATCAAGGTGTTCCACAGTTGTGCCGAGGAGTTCCGCGATTTCCGGCCAATGCTTGGTATTGCGCAACATGAGTTGTGGCTGACCCGTCGCGGAATAGACCGGCGTACTTATCGCTAGCGGCTCGCCATTTCGGTCCGTGACCATGCCACGGTGGGTCGGTGTCTTGATCGTCCTTAGGTAACGCGCGTCGCCCCGGTCTTGCAAAAACCCTTTATTTTTTAGTTGCAAATCCATCGCCCGCCATCCGAGGACACTGGCAAAAATACCAAACACGGCGAGCACGATCCCACGCCGGTATCGGGTATTTATTGTGAACCGAGTATTCAAGAACGCACCCTGAAAATTTCGCTTACTTCGGGGACCGTCATGTTCAGCTGGTTTCGAGCAATATCTTCGATCCGACCGTGGGTGCCCCAGGTGCCTTGCTCTAATAGCAACTGACCCCATTGTCGATCGAGATCGTTTTGTTGCACTTGAAGTTCTTGTAGGGCGAGGAACAATTGTCGATTTGCATGCCGATGCAATACCACTTGCAGAGCGCTCGCAAATACTGAAAAAATCAATAACGAAAAAGCAATTCGCTTGATCACTCCAGTCGCTCCAAGACCCTCAAACGCGCACTTCTAGCACGCGGGTTTTGCTGGACTTCTTCGCTTTTCGGCGTAATTGATTTCTTCGTTACCAATCGAAACTTCGTGGTAGGTTCAACCGGCGCGAATGAATCTGGAACTCTTGCTAAATCGCGAAAAAATCGTTTCACGATCCGATCTTCGAGCGAATGAAACGAAATAACGACGAGCCGCCCGCCGATGCGAAGATTGTCCGCTGCGTGTTGCAAACCGATACGCAGTTCGTCCAACTCTGAATTCACCTTCAGCCGGATCGCTTGGAACGTGCGAGTCGCTGGGTGAATGCGCGAACGTCCGCGGGGGGCCGCTTGCTTAACGAGTTCCACCAACTCCGATGTGGTCGTGATTGGCGAACGCGCTCGCCCTTCGATGATCTTTCTTGCGATGCGACGTCCGAACCGCTCTTCACCTAGTTCCCAGAGTACTTCGCGCAATTCCGTCTCGGTAACAGTCGCCAACCATTGTGCAGCAGACATTCCTGCAGACGGATCCATGCGCATGTCTAGGGGCCCCGAAAAACGAAAGCTGAAGCCCCGCTGTGCGTCGTCAAGTTGTGGTGAGGAAACCCCTAAGTCCATCATAAATCCATCGACATTGCCGCGCAGATGTCGAACTTCCAAGATTTGATCCAATCGAGAAAATGGCTCATGCACGAATTCCAATCTGGTGTCCGCACCCAGTTCACTCCCAGCAGCGATGGCCTCATGGTCTCGATCAATGGCTAATACTCGCCCTCGATGATCGAGCGCATGCAACACTTCTCTCGTATGACCGCCGCGTCCAAATGTACAATCGACATAGACGCCATCGGCCCTAATGCACAACGACTCTATCGTTTCTCTAAGTAGTACCGAGGCATGCACGTTTTCGGCACGCCACTCAAAGAGATAACGTATTCAGGACAGCCGACCCGGAACTATCTCGGTCATTGACGCCGTCTAACCATTCGTCACGCTGCGCGTTCCAGGTGTCGTCGTCCCACATTTCAAATTTGTTACCTTGTCCAAGGAACGCGACTCGTTTTTCCAGACGCGCGAATTTTCGTAATTCAGGAGGCAACAGAACTCTACCTTGGCCATCTAATGCGCAGTCAGTGGCGTAACCACGGATAATTTGCTTCGTTCGACGAGCCTCTCGGTCAAAATCGGAAAGGCCTTGTAATTTGGCCTCTATGAGATCCCATTCGGAGCTGGGGTAGAGCCACAGGCAGCGGTCCCACGGATTCAAGGTGAGGACTAGGGCATTCGACTCCTCATTGGTTAATTGATCGCGATGGCGAGCGGGTATTGCCAGGCGTCCTTTGGCATCGATGCTAATTGTGCTAAATCCTTTAAACATCGCATCACTGGGACCACTCGTCGGGTAGAATGACCAATCGGCTAGGCAACACGGTGTTGGCTACTGCCGATTGGAAAAATTTACCCATGATCCACAAATCCCCACTTTTCCCCACCGACGAATCATACGTACGCGACGGGAAAGCTGTCAAGGAATGTGAGCCGATTTCAGAGCGATTTCTTGCTTATTGAACAATCACTTAGCGCAGAGGGCGCAGTGTTAGCCAGCCTGGAAAAACATTCCGAAACTAGATAATTCGAATAATCAAATGGATACCGTCTAAAGCTTAGAAGTTAGATTAGCAATTGCGGCGATTTGCGAGCAGAACGAGATCTTGGACGGTAGAGTTGTGAGTCGACCGATAAGCCGGGTTTTGTTCTCAGCAAACGCCGAGCGGCGATCATTCATCTGCGACACACGTCACCATGTGCCTGTAGCAACCTACCCGGAAGTTAGCGCGGACAACGCTTTATTGCAATGCAATGTACTTCCCTATTTGGTCTTGCTCCGAGTGGGGTTTACCCTGCCACCGGCGTTTACCGGCGCGGTGCGCTCTTACCGCACCATTTCACCCTTACCGGGTTGGACATTAATCATCGAGATTCGTTGAAAACTGTCAACCTGGCGGTATATTTTCTGTGGCACTTTCCGTAGGCTCGCGCCCCCCAGGCGTTACCTGGCACACTGTCCTATGGAGCCCGGACTTTCCTCCGTGTTTTGGATTTCTCCGCAACACAGCGACCGCCTGGCCGACTCACGCCGCCAGTCTGCGGGTTACCCAGCATCAATTCAACTAGTGATCGGTTTTTTCGTTGGAATGCGCTAAGCGATAAAGTCGATTTCGTTTGACCCCGCAGACTTCGGCGGCAACCTTAATAGAATCAGCCGTCGGCAGATATTTCGTTAAAACATTTAGCATATTCAATGCCCGAGTTTCCTCCGCCGCGTCGTCGATGTGAGTCGCTCCGCCTAAAACAACAACTATTTCACCGCGCGCCGCATTGGGATCGTTGTGCATGGCTGCGGTGACCGATCCCAAAGATCCGCGGTAGAGCGTTTCGTGCAACTTCGTTAGCTCGCGCGCCACGCTAACCTCGCGAGTGGGTCCGAACACCTCACAAAAGTCGTCCATCGTTGCGAGCACACGATGCGGTGCTTCGTAAAAAATCAACGTTCGAGGATCGCTTGCTAATGCTCGCAGACGCGTTTTTCGCGCACTAGAACGCGGCGGAAGAAATCCTTCAAAACCGAATCGGTCAGAAGGAATTCCTGCGATAGACAGCGCGGCGATTGCGGCGCACGAACCTGGCGCAGTCAAAACTCGAACTCCCTGTTCATGGGCCGCTCGGACTAATCGATATCCCGGATCGGCGATGAGAGGCGTGCCGGCATCTGAGACAAGCGCCGCGGAAATATTTTCGTCAATTAATCGCGACAATATCGTGGAAATAGATCGTTCTTCGTTGTGTTCATGTAGCGCAAAAAGACGACCGGTGATCGAATACTGTTGTAGTAGCCGCTTCGTCACCCGCGTATCTTCAACCAGTATGATGTCCACTTGCCTCAATAACTCGACAGCGCGATACGAAATATCCGCCAAATTTCCTATCGGTGTTGCTACGACATACAGCGCGGGCCGCTCAATTGACAGTGCTAGTGGGTGGCTCGATACTGTGGCCATCATGATTTTTTATCCACGATTCAGTGCCGCGACTAGTCGCTGCGGATTACTACTTGGGTTACTGCTCCTCGTTGCCTGCGCTTCCGCGCCGCCAACGAGAACTATCCAACCCGTTCCATTACCAGATGCGGTCGCGCGGTCATACCTACGGAGCGGAAACTTTCTTGCCGCCGCCGATGAGTACGTGCGCCTTGCGAGCACCGATACTACCTCGAACGCCAATCGTTCGCGCGCCCTGGCAGCGATAGCCTACCTCGATTCAGGACGTCGCGAGCTAGCGCTCGAGATATTACCGACGGAATCTATAAATATCCCAAGCGATGCTCCTCTTACACTGCTCGCGCACATGGCGGTGAGCGGGCCTGGCTCAAATGGGGGGGGCGAACTAGGCGGCGTCGATCGACGCACGCTAAAGCCCTATGAACGTAATGTCTATGATCGCCAGCTAGGGCGGCTAGAGATGTTCCAAGAGGACTACGCAGCGGCAGCCGCGTCGTTCCTGAGCGCGGACGAGTACGTCCTCCCGCAACCGATCCGCGCGACTTTACACGGAGATCTGTGGCGCGCGGTGTCCCGCATGGACAGCGATGCGATTAATTTAGCACATGCTAGGGCGACGGTTTCGCAACGCGGCTGGCTCGATTTGGCTCGAGTTGCGCAAGCTAATTTGCATCAATACGCGACTCTTAGCGCCGCAGTTGAAGCATGGCGAAGCGGTTACCAAAATCATCCTGCCAACATTACGATCGCGGATCAGTTACTTGAGATTTCCGAAAGTCTATCCGCGCAGACCCGACACGTCGCGTTGTTACTTCCGTTCACAGGACGCTACCAAAACGCTGCACGGGCGATTCGAGATGGCTTCGTTAGCGCCTGGTACGGCTCGGAACCCAGCACTCGACCCACCATATCAATTTACGCCACGAATCGAAATTCGGTAAATTCAGTTTATGACACGGCCGTCGCAATTGGCTCCGACCTCGTTATCGGCCCACTGGAAAAATCGACCGTGGATGCGCTCGCAGCGCGCGCGGAATTACCCGTGCGAACCCTAACCTTAAACCTCGCGGACACGTTGAATGCATCTTCACAAGATGATGGCCCGGTAGGTAACGCGATGCTTTTTCAGTTTGGTCTCAGCCCGGAGATTGAAGCCGAGGATGCCGCTCGAAAAATCCGTTCCGACGGTCACCTGCGAGCCGTAGTGATCGGGCCTGACACGCCTTGGGGTGAACGGATGATTGGCCGCTTCAGCAACCGATGGGACGCATTGGGTGGGGTGTTGCTAGAGCAAGTTCGATACGATAGTGAAGATAACTCTTATTCGCAATCTGTGAAATCTGCTTTGAATATCGATTTAAGTGACGCTCGAGCAGAGGATCTGCGTCGGGTACTTAACCGCCCTATCCAATACGAACCGCGCCGCCGCGCAGATGTCGACGCCATTTTTCTCGCCGGCTTTCCTATTAGTGCGCGACAAATATTGCCGCAACTGCGCTACTTTCGGGCCGAGGCCGTGCCAGTTTATTCAACCTCTCATGCATTTTCTGGGAACGTAAACCGCGCCGCCGATCAAGACATAGATGGACTGATATTCGGCGACATGCCCTGGCTTTTTGGTGCCGCGGATCCGGTAACTGCGACGCTATATAAAAACAATTGGTCAGACCAAGCGCCTGGATCGAAGCGCTTGTTTGCTTTTGGTCTTGACGCTTATCGAATACTTCCGTACCTAGCCAGAATGAGGTACAACCCTAGTTTGAGGGTACCAGGAAGCACAGGGACACTTAGCATGGATAGTGAAGGTCGAGTTATGCGAGATTTGACGTGGGTGCGTATAGTGGCTGGTGCGCCAATTCTACTGAACCAATGATTGCGGCGAAATTTTCCCGCGCCGTGCTTCCGTCCAGGATCGGAAAAACCTACGAAGCAAACGCGGAACGCTGGTTAGTCCGCAACGGATTAGAAACTATCGAGCGAAATTACCGATGCCGAGTTGGTGAAATCGACTTGATCATGTGCGATGCCGAAATACTAGTTTTCGTCGAGGTAAGATACCGCAACAATAATAGTTTCGGCGGACCGTTCGAATCCATTACGACGCGAAAACAGAAGCGAATTATTCTTACAGCAAATCATTTCCTTTCCAGCCATCCGAGATTTCACAATTACAACTGCCGCTTCGACGCGATCGGGATCACGTCCGTCGACGGAAAAGAGAAAACGGACTGGATCAGAAATGCATTTTCCACCTAACCAATTTACTCAAACAATCGAAGACTAAAGATAGCCGAGGCCGTAATCGAATCTAATGGAACGCATTGACCGAGTAAAAAAGATATTTAGCGACAGCATCGCCGTAAAGTCAGAGGCATCGGTTAGTCTAAGTCCGAGTATTGTTAAAGCTGCTGAGGCGATCCTCACATGTCTAATGGACAACGCTAAAGTCATGACGTGCGGCAATGGTGGTTCGGCCGCCGACGCCCAACACTTTTCGTCCGAAATGCTCAACAGGTTTGAGCGAGAGAGACCAGGACTCGCCGCGTTCGCGTTGACGACCGATGCTTCAACAATCACTTCGGTCGCGAACGACTATCAGTTTGCTGATATATTTTCCAAACAAATACGCGCGCTCGGTCGACCGAACGACGTTCTTTTAGCGTTCTCTACCAGCGGGAACTCGAGCAATATCATCAACGCGATCGACGCAGCTCATGAGCAAGATGCCAAAGTCGTACTGTTAAGCGGTCGCGACGGCGGAGAAGCCGCTAATTCGCTCGAGCGAGGTGACGTCGAAGTCAGGGTTGGGTCCAATTCGACGGCGCGAATTCAAGAAGTACATTTGATGGTGATACATTGCATTTGCGATTTAGTGGACGATCATTTGCTGGGGCAATCAGATTGAAACATTTACATATTCGCGTTGGCGGCAGTCGCTACGTCAGTTGGTTTCTCGCAATCCTCACGTTAACGTCGCTGTCTGGCTGTGCCGGGATCTTAGTAGGCAGCGCGGCTACTAGCGCGGTGGTCGCGCACGACGAGCGAACGACTGGCACGTTCGTCGAGGATCAAGCGATCGAACTAAAGGCATTGGACGCGATTCGCAGCAATGCTGAATTGAAAGAGAATACGAACGTCAGTACGACAAGCTACAACCAGGTTGTCCTAGTAACAGGTCAAGCGCCGACAGCACGGTTAAAAGCGGCTGCTATTTCGGCGATATCGAAGCTCGAAAAAGTTCGTCACGTGTACGACGAGATCGCGTTAGCCGCGCCCAGCTCGATCATCTCACGCAGCGGAGATAGTGTGCTAACGGCGAAAGTGAAAACGAAATTATTCACATTAAGACATGTCGATGCGACTAAAGTGAAAGTTGTTACGGACAATGGAGTTGTCTATTTAATGGGAATTTTGAGTACCGAGAGTTCGAATCTCGCCGCCGCCGCCGCGAGCGAAGTCGGTGGTGTTCAAAAAGTCGTTAAGTTGTTCGAGTATAAGAACTAACGACAAACAGGAGCCGCTAGGTCTTCGCGGCACTGCGAATCATTTGATAATTTTCAGCTTCGGGCCGCTTGGGCGCGGCTCTTGTGGCGTAGGAGTTTGCGGATTATCTTGCGCACTGAGGTCACTCGGATCATCCGGGAGCGCCATTCCAACACCGTTTTCCCTCGCGTAAACCGCTCGCACAGCAGAGGTGGGAACGAAAATTTCTCTTGCCACTCCGGAGAATCGCGCATTGAACGAAATAAAGTCGTCCCCTAGCGAAAGGTTCGTAACCGCGCTGGGGGCAATGTTTAAGATGATCTTGCCGTCGTTAACAAATTCGGTCGGAACAGTAAGCCCTTCGCTGGTCGCATCGACAAGGAGATGAGGAGTAAAACTGTTATCGCAAGCCCATTCATATAGGGCTCTTATTAGATAAGGTCTGGTTGACGTCATTTGTTAAACCCGATGTGCGACACGCTCTGCATTCGTAACGCAGTGGTGTTCTATGAGCTTGTGTGGCGGCTACCCGCTAGCTCGCAGACAAATCCAAACCACGATGGACATTTGTGGCGCGGCTATTCGCCGATATCGCGCTCGAAAGGTGACAAGCTTGCACGGAAACCTTCTCGCGCAAAAATCTTCTCTGCGTATTTCACGATAGGCTTCGCTTGGGCAGTCAATTTCACTCCATAGAACGGCAGTCTCCATAGTAAAGGTGACAAGCAGCAGTCTACGAGAGAATATTCGTCGGACATGAAATACGCATGTTGGGAGAATATTGGCGCGATCGCGAGCAAGTTGTCTCTGATCGATTTTCGTGCATTTGCCACTGCAATTTCGTTTGTGCCCGCAAGATCGTCCAGGAGACTGTAGAGATCGCGGATCACTCGGTAACGGAATTGCCGGTTAGTCGCTCGAGAAACCGGATCGACTGGCATTAACGGTGGATGAGGGTATCTCTCGTCCACGTACTCCATCATGATCTGCGCTTCGTAGATCACGAGCTCTCGATCGATCAGGGTCAAAACCGAATCGTAAGGGTTAAGATCGTTCAAATCTTCCGGGCGGCTATCCGCGTCGACGTAATTCACCTCGACGTTAATATCTTTTTCCGCCAGCACAATGCGCACGCCGTGTCCTATCGGATCAGTTGCATCTGAGTACAACGTCATTACCGATCGTCTATTTGCTAAGCCGGTCATTTCAGTGGACATCTTTCCAATATTCGCGCTTCATTAAGTAGGCCGGCACAAGTAGAACCAACAAGAACATAATCACCCAAAAACCAATACGGTACCGTACAAGTTTTGCAGGCTCCCCAACATAAACGAGAAATCCGACAATATCGCGAACCGCTTGTTTATATTCTCTTTCATTTAGCGAGCCGGGTATTACCGTTTCGAATTGCGGTACTGCAACACCATGTCCGCCCGAGTCTTCGACCTCGCTAGTCGCGACGAGACGCTTCAACCCTTGCAGTTCCCAAAGTACGTGAGGCATCGCCGTGTCTTTGAAAATGCGGTTGTTTACACCTGTCGGTTTCGATTCATCGACGTGAAAACCCAATAGAAAATTGTATAACCAGTCAGCACCCCGAGAACGCGCAATGACCGAAAGATCGGGTGGTGCGACCCCAAACCAGGCTTCAGCGTCAGCCGGATCCATGGCAATTTCCATAGGATCACCGATTTTATCGGTAGTGAACATCAAATTCGTTTGCACGGCCTCCTCTGAGAGGTCCAAGTCCTTCGCAATACGGTTGTAACGCATAAACGCAGCAGAGTGACAACTCACGCAGTAGTTCACGAACAGGCGCGCGCCGCGCTGCAGTGACGTTTTATTGGCCAAATCGACATTAGCAGCTTCCAACACAACTCCATGTCCCCCTGCTGCAAGGGCGGCATGCGACCATAGCATTACAACCAGAAAATAAATTACTCGTCTCATTTGTCTGTCACCCTATCCGGTACTGGCTTCGTCGCGTCCATTCTGCTGTAGAAGGGCATAAGGACGAAGAAACCAAAATAGATTACCGAAAAGCCGCGCGCCATCCACGTCGTTACGACAGTCGGATTTTGCGTCCCGAGGTAGCCGAGCGATACGAAGCTGACGACGAACAGCGTTAACGCCGTTTTAAATATCGGGCCACGATAGCGGATTGACCTCACCGGACTTCGGTCCAACCAGGGTAACAGGAACAAGATATTCGTTGCGGCGCCCATTAGTAGAACGCCGATTAACTTGTCTGGCACAGCGCGTAGAATCGCGTAGAACGGCGTGAAATACCATACAGGCACAATGTGTTCAGGCGTAACCAGCGAATTTGCCGGCACGAAGTTATTCGCTTCCAAGAACCACCCGCCAAATTCTGGCGCGAAGAATACAACACCAGCGAAGAAGATCAGGAATACAATAACCCCGACGGAATCTTTTACTGTGTAGTACGGGTGAAACGGAATCCCATCTAACGGTATCCCATCGTCGCCTTTCTTCTTTTTGATGTCGACGCCGTCTGGATTATTCGATCCCACTTCGTGCAATGCGATGATGTGGAGGAATACCAATCCAACGATAGCCAGCGGAACTGCAATCACATGCAAAGAGAAGAATCGATTCAAGGTGATATCTGATACGACGAAATCTCCGCGTATCCAGAGCGACAAGGTGTCACCAATGAACGGAATGGCGCCGAATAGGGAGATAATGACTTGCGCGCCCCAAAACGACATTTGCCCCCATGGCAGCAAATACCCGAGAAATGCCTCGGCCATCAACGCGAGATAGGTAAACATCCCCAATACCCAAAGCAATTCGCGCGGTTTTTGATACGACCCGTAGAGCAGCGCACGAAACATGTGAAGATAGATGACGATGAAAAACGCAGACGCGCCGGTTGAATGCATATACCGGATCAACCAGCCCCATTCGACATCGCGCATAATATATTCGACGGACGCGAACGCCAATTCGGCATCCGGTTTGTAGTTCATCGTCAGCCAGATTCCGGTGACGATTTGAATGGCAAGAACGACGATCGAAAGAACACCGAAGTAATACCAGAAATTGAAGTTCTTCGGCGCGTAGTACCGACCCATATGGTCGTTCCATAGCTGCACTAGGGGAAAGCGGTCGTCCACCCAGTCTCTCAATCCCGTTAGCTGTTTGGCGACCGCATTCACGAAGCACCCCCTTCGCTTTCTCCGATAATGATTCGCGTATCTGTTTCAAACCGGTAAGGCGGGACGATCAGGTTCTTGGGAGCAGGTACGCCCTTGAAAACGCGGCCAGCGAGATCAAACTTCGATCCGTGACAGGGGCAGAAAAAGCCTCCAACCCAACCATCACCCATCGCCTCTCCACCTGGTTCCGGTACGAAACTGGGAGAACAACCGAGGTGGGTACATAACCCGACCAAAACCAAATACTCTTCTTTGGAAGAGCGCCATGCATTAGCGGCAAATATCGGTTGCTCCGATTCCTCTGAAGATGGATCGCGCAGGGTAGCTTCATCTGCGGCCTTCAACGCATCCAACATTGCTTGTGTCCGCCGGACAATCCAGACCGGTTGGCCGCGCCACTTCTGTGTGATCCGTTGGCCTGGCTCCAACTTGCCGATATCTACTTCTACCGGCGCCCCAATTGCTTTCGCTTTTGCGCTAGGTTGGAATGAAGCGATAAAAGGCACGGAGGCCGTTGCAGCACCTAATCCGCCAATAACGGCGGTCGTGCCCGTAAGGAATCTACGTCTGCCGACGTCGACGGCGTTATCAGTCATGTCGTTGCCATACTCCGGTCATTCAAACGGCAACCGGCGCTTAGGAGAATTCCCAAATGCAACAGAGCCGCTGTGTTAATGCTTGATTCAGCTAGTTGACCCCACCAACCAGCACTCGGTACCGTACTGTGGTGTATCGACAGCAGCACGAAAGCCTGGAGATTATACCACTAAAATTGACCTCGCCATGGGCCACCGACCGACAGGTAATAGATGCGAGATTTACTGTAAATATGCAGGCCGAGGGACTTACGGCATGCGGAATGAAAAACCGTGACAAATCGAATTACGAAACTATTAATTTTTTTCGTCGAATTCACCCTAGTTGGGCTTGGAGTTGCCTGGCTTGTTTTGGTGTTTGGACCAAACGATGGAGTTTTACCCTCAAAAAATCAGGCAACGATGTCGTACGCGCGCGCCGTCGAACGGGCAGCGCCGACAGTCGTAAGCGTCCATTCCGCAGCCAAAGCAGCAAGGGCTCCAAACCCTTTATTGAACGATCCTTTATTCCGCGATTTCTTCCAACTTCCGGATTTACCGAGTGAACGGGCGCTCGAAACAAGCCTCGGAAGCGGTGTGATTGTTGCACCCGCGGGCCTTGTACTAACGAATTACCACGTTATACGCGACGCCGAGCGGATCCAAGTTACCTTATTTGACGGGCGAGTCGCTGAGGCCCAAATCGTAGGTAGCGATCCGGAAACCGACATCGCGCTATTACGGATAAATTACACCGATCTACCTAGCATTCAGATAGGGGACTCGATGCAAGCCAAGGTTGGCGACGTTGTTCTTGCAATTGGCAACCCTCTCGGCATGGGCCAGACCGTAACGCAAGGAATTATCAGCGCAACGGGACGCAATCGCGTCGGAATCAATGCCGTCGAAAATTTCATCCAAACCGACGCGGCGATAAATCCTGGAAATTCTGGCGGCGCGCTGATTAATACCAACGGCGAATTGATCGCAATCAATTCTGCGATTCTCGGCTATCAGGGGATCGGTTTCGCCATTCCAACGAGCATGGCCGTTGAAGTAATGAATCAGCTGATCGCCTCCGGTGCCGTAGAGCGCGGCTGGTTCGGCATGCAAGCGCGTGATTTAACTCAATCGTTACAAATTTCTCTTAAAACGAATTCCAACGCAGGCATCGTAGTGCTCGCCGTTACATCGGGCGGCCCAGCGGACGAGGTCGGTTTACGTTCTGGAGACGTTATAACGCACATCGAGGGTCGCGAAATTCGCAATTCCGAGGACGCTGTTAAAACGATATCGAAATTGCGTCCCGGAACGACCGCGAGCCTAATGGGAACACGGCTTGGGCAGCCGTTTGACTATTTGATCGAAGCGGTAAAGCGACCTCCTTCGATCAATCGCTAAGACGCCGCGGCGCTTAAGACAATCGGTAGGATTAAACAGCAAATTCGCTAAATCAGACCTGTCTGCCAACTTTAAGGATTGCGACGGTAGGCAGCAGAGAGTCCGTGCGCTGTTAGCCCCTCTCCGTTAGCCAGCACCGTCGCGGTCTGCGCAAGTTGCGCTGCACCGGCCGGGCTGCACTCGATAATGGACGAGCGTTTCTGGAAGTCGTAAACACCGAGCGGCGAAAAGAAGCGCGCAGTACCGGACGTGGGCAGAACATGGTTTGGACCGGCACAATAATCGCCGATTGCTTCAGCGGTGTAGCGGCCAAGGAAAATTGCACCGGCATGGCGAATTGCAGGCAGGTATTGACGCGGATTCTCGACCGAAAGTTCGAGATGTTCTGGCGCAATACGATTGACCAACTCGATCGCTTCATCGAGATCGCCAACTTTAATAAATGCCCCGCGATTACTTAACGACTGGGCAATTACTGTGCGACGTTCGAGCGTCGGCAGCAACCGATCGATGCTCTGTTGTACTGCATTAAGGAAATCCGCATCAGGGCAGATCAAGATAGCCTGCGCTGCTTCATCGTGCTCGGCTTGTGAGAATAGGTCCATCGCGACCCAATCGGGATCCGTGCGACCGTCGCACACGATGAGAATTTCAGAAGGCCCCGCGATCATATCGATGCCTACGGTTCCGAACAACATAGATTTAGCCGTCGCAACATAGATATTCCCTGGTCCGACGATTTTATCTACCGCGCGCAGCGATTCAGTGCCGTAGGCAAGTGCCGCAATCGCCTGGGCCCCGCCGATGGAGTAGATCGTATCCACACCCGCGATTTCCGCTGCGGCAAGGACCACTGGTTCCAAGCGCCCCTGTGGTGCAGGAACGGCCATGACGATGCGTTCGACGCCGGCAACTTTTGCCGGAATTACATTCATCAACACGGACGATGGATAGGCGGCTTTACCACCAGGCACATAAACGCCAACAGAATCCAACGGGCGAACAATTTGCCCGAGTACCGTGCCGTCTGGTTCTTGGAAGCTCCAAGATTCCTGAATCTGACGCTCGTGAAACCCCCGGATGCGGTCCGCGGCATTTTCCAGTGCCTGCGTAAGAACGGGGTCAATTTGCTCTCGCCCCGAGGCGATGTCCTGAATTCGAAGCTCCGCTACTGACAGGACATTGCGTTCGTCAAACTTATTTGTCAGCTCGAGTAATGCAGCATCTCCGCGATCTCGCACAGCGTGGATGATGTCGCGCACCGTCGATTCAACAGATAGGTCTTTCGATTCTTCCCAACGCGTTAGTTCGTCCAAGCGGGCCAAAAACTCTGGTGCTCGTGTGTCGAGCTGCCTAACGGATACTTGTACGTTTGTCATTACGCAAAATCTAGGCGACCACAGCCGCTAAACTGCTGATTAAATCCGTAATTTGCGCGTGCTTGATTTTCATCGATGCTTTATTGACGATGAGTCGCGATGTTACGTCGCACACATGCTCCATCGCAACTAAACCGTTCGCCTTTAGGGTACTTCCCGTATCGACGAGGTCGACGATATAGTCCGCAAGCCCCACTAACGGCGCTAGTTCCATCGAGCCGTATAACTTTACGATCTCTATCTGCACGCCTTTTTCCGCGAAGTATCGCCGCGTTGTGGCGGCATATTTGGTTGCGACTCTCAGCCGTCGCGAGCTATTGTCGACCGGACCGCGCCCTGCCAGCATTAGACGACAGCCAGCGATTTTCAGATCAAGCGGCTCATAAAACCCGTGCCCCTCGTACTCCAACAACACATCCTTACCGGCTATTCCGACATCGGCAGCGCCGTATTCGACGAAGGTTGGGACATCCGCGGCACGTATGATCACGAGCTTAATATTCGGATTACTTGTGTCGAGAATCAACTTTCGTGACACATCGGGATCTTCGCTCGGCTCTATGCCGGCGGCGGCGAGTAACGGCAACGCCTCGCGCAGAATTCGCCCTTTGGAAACCGCGATCACCAAACCTTCAGATGCAGAGAAAGTACTAGTCACAGGACACCCGAAATCTAAGCTGGCACGCGCCGGATACTCGCGCCCAAGTTAGTCAGCTTTTCCTCGATCGTTTCGTACCCGCGATCGATGTGGTAAATTCGGTCCACTTGCGTTTCGCCGGCAGCGACTAGTCCGGCTAACACGAGACTTGCAGACGCACGTAAATCAGTCGCCATTAGCGGTGCGCTGGTGAGCTGCCTCACACCTGTCGTTATCGCAGTATTACCTTCTAATTTCACTTGTGCGCCCATCCGTTGAAGTTCCAATACGTGCATGAACCGATTTTCAAAGACCGCCTCAGTGATGATACCCGTGCCTTCGGCAACGCAGTTCATAGCCGTGAACTGCGCTTGCATATCGGTTGGGAACCCTGGGTACGGAGAGGTATGTATGTCCACCGCACGCAGTGTTCGCCCAATCATGTCAAGTTCGATCCAATCAGTGCCCGTACTGATCTGGGCACCGGCTTCTGAAAGCTTGGCTAAGACAGATTCAAGCAAATCTGGTCGAGTGTCTTTCAGTTTGATTCGACCACCTGTCATGGTAGCGGCAACCAAATAAGTACCGGTTTCTATTCTATCTGGCAAAATTGGGTAATTCGTCCCGCTCAACGACTTGACGCCTTCGATTGTAATCGTATCCGTTCCAGCTCCCTTGATGTCCGCGCCCATGCTGATTAGGCAATCCGCCAGATCAATGACCTCGGGCTCACGCGCGGCATTTCGGATAACGGTCACACCGTCGGCCATCGTTGCAGCCATCATGAGATTTTCGGTGCCCGTCACGGTGACTAAGTCCATCACCAACTCGACCCCTTTGAGTCGCTTTGCGGTCGCACGGATATAACCGCCTTCGACGCTGATTTCTGCGCCCATCGCGGCCAAGCCCTGCAAGTGCAGATTCACGGGCCGCGATCCGATTGCGCAACCACCGGGCAACGAGACATCGGCACGCCCGAATCGCGTCAACAACGGACCTAATACCAATATCGACGCGCGCATGGTTTTTACGAGTTCATAGGGGGCGAAAAACTCGGAGATCGTCGAACTATCGACCTCGATATTCATTTTTTCGTCGACCGTAAGCCGCAGTCCCATGCCACCAAGCAGTTCCATGGTGGTGGTAATGTCATGCAAGTGCGGAACGTTCCGTACAGTAACGGGGCTATCTGCGAGTAGAGTCGCCGCAAGTATTGGCAGTGCTGCGTTTTTCGCGCCCGAGATGCGTATCTCTCCAGAGAGCTGTGCACCGCCAGTAATGATTAATTTGTCCACTAATTTCTGCGCCGCTAGCTTGCCTGTCGGTCGCGAACATTCTCCCACTGCGCTGCCGTGTAGGTTTGAATTGACAACGCATGGATGGCGCTTTCCATACTGTCACCGAGGGCGGCGTAAACCATCTTATGCTGCTTAATCATCGGACAATCCGCGAAGCTGTCACTGATGACGCGAGCCGAAAAGTGGACGCCATCGTCGCCATCAATGTGCGCTGTTGAGCCGGGAATTCCTACTTCAATCATCGATTTTATTTCATTCGGGGTCATAAGTATCTCCGAGGCCCGTTAGCGGATACGATCGTTTCCGAAGGCCGCCTACGAACTGTTATTTATCGTAATGACACAACGCGCCGAGGGGAAAATCCGGGCGTGAAAGCAACCGCGAGGCGGCCTGTGGCCAGTCTCTAAGCCAGACCAAAAGGTCTGGCGAAAGACCTACGAGATGCCACTCGCTATTGATTAATTTCTTTGTTCTTAGCACGGAGAGTCTCGATAAGACTTGCTAGCCCGCTCTCGTTAATCATGGACGAGAACGACGCGCGATAGGTCTTGACCAGACTGACACCATCAACCGATACATCAATAACTTTCCATTGGCCGCTACCATCATGCAGCCGGTAACCCAACGCGATCGGGGCGCTGCCGGCCTGCTCAATCTCTTGACGTACGACTGCAGTGCGGCCTTTTCTCGTCGCTTCTTTATCCGGATAAGTGATCGCTTGGTCGGAAAATTCCAACAACGCCGTTGCGTATGTGCGCACCAGCAGCTTACGGAATTGGTCGATAAATAATTGCTGTGATTGGGGATCTGCGCCCTTCCAATGCGTTCCGAGAACCCACTGCGCCATGATCGGAAAGTCGAACCGAGGAAAGATGAGTTCCGACACCAAGGCAAACATTTTAGCGGGATCCTGGCGTAATTCTTCGCGGTCGTTTTCGATCCGGGTAATCACTTCATCTGTGGTATTTCGAACGAGCTCCGTCGGTGTCTCGGCAGCAAATGCGGCGCTCATAGGGAACGCAAACACCAGCGATATCAATACCAACAACCAGACCTTTTTCATACTACCGACCTCCACCACGATACTAATATTGAGAGTCAACCAACGCCGAAAATTTGGGGCGACGGTGTCCGTCTGCGGCTGCGCATTATCGACCTGATAATGCCTGCCTCCCGCTGCCGTAATTTAGCACACTCATACTCTATTGTCCGGCAAGTACCGGATGATTTTTAGTGACGATCGGCTAACAATTCGACCTTGTAACCGTCCGGGTCTTCGACGAAAGCAAGAACCGTCTTGCCGCCTTTCATTGGCCCTGCGTCACGAACGACATTACCGCCCATCTCGCGAATGCGCGTGCACGCCGCATAAACATCATCAACACTGATGGCAATATGGCCATAGGCGTTGCCATGCTCATACTCTTCGACTTCCCAATTGTGCGTTAGTTCGAGGACCGTCGAATCTTTCTCGTCAGCGAAGCCAACAAAAGCCAAGGTAAATTTCCCCTCTGGGAAGTCATGTTTACGCAGCAATCTCATACCGAGAATTTCGCAGTAGAAATGAATCGACGATTCAAGATCTCGAACACGGATCATCGTGTGCAGCATCCTCATGTGTTTTTGCTCCTCGTTGTCATTGGCGCGCTAATTGCGCAATCTAATTATTCCACTTCAATGGTTATTTTCGCGGCGCAATCGCGCGCCAGTTGTCGAGCTTCAGATACGGAGTCGGAACGCGCTAACATGACAGCCAGTCGACGATGGCCACTGATCTCCGGTTTGCCAAATATACGCAGTTCTGTGCCTATTTCTTGCAACGCTTGCGCTATCCCATGATAACTAATCCGATTTCCTGTGCCCGTCCCTATTACAGCGACCGAAGCGCTCGGCACGGTAGGGATCACATTCGGCACAGGAAAACCAAGAATCGCGCGAACGTGTAGAGCGAATTCTGAAAGCTCTTGAGACATTAAAGTCACCATCCCGGTGTCGTGGGGACGAGGCGATACTTCGTTGAAATACACCAAATCGCCTTTAACAAACAGCTCGACACCAAATATTCCGTGACCGCCTAGCGATGCCGTGATCGTGCCAGCGATTTCCTGCGCCTTTGCCAAAGCAGCCGTCGTCATTGCTTGAGGTTGCCAGGACTCACGATAATCTCCATCGACCTGCAGGTGCCCAATTGGCGCGCAGAAACTCGTTCCTGCGCTGTGACGCACCGTGAGCAGCGTTATCTCGTAGTCGAAATCGATAAACCCCTCAACAATCACGGCCGCCGATGAGCCACGTCCGCCGGCGATGGCGTGTGCCCATGCGAGCGCTGCCTGACCCGGTTCCTTTATGATAACTTGACCTTTACCAGACGAGCTCATCACCGGCTTGACCACACAAGGGATGCCAATTGTCTCAATGGCAGCACGGCACTCCTGCTCGTTAAACGCGAATTGATATGCCGTTGTCGGCAGCTTCAATTCCTCGGCCGCTAGTCGCCGGATACCTTCGCGGTCCATGGTCAACCTAACTGCGCGCGCCGTCGGCACAACGCGGGTGCCTCGGCCCTCCAATTCTAGAAGTTTCAGTGTCGCGATTGCTTCTACTTCTGGGACGATGAAATCAGGTTGGATTTTTTCAACCAGTGCCTCGAGCGCATCACCATCAAGCATGTCGATAACCTCGGCATGCTGTGCAACCTGCATCGCAGGAGCATTCGGGTAGCGATCGATGGCGAACACCTCTAAGCCGTAACGTAACGCCTCAATGGCCACTTCTTTACCCAATTCACCCGAACCCAAGAGCATGACTCTCACTGCCTGCGGCGTGCCTGGCGTACCGATCGGTTTACCCGTCATTTTGCGATCCTGAGTTTGTGATATTGAATCCGAGTGCACAAAGATCGCTCACAGTATCCGGTTGCAATGACTCGCTTGCAATCGAGTAGGCAGAAAACTCACGGCGCCCGACAGCCCCGCGCCGCAATTCGTCGAACGCAGCACTACGTCGCAAAGCAGGCAAGCCGATGGTTCGACGTAAATCATTGGTCGATGTTGTCGGATTGCAGCAATGTAGGACTGCTTCACCGATAATTTTGAGACGATGCCCATCACCTTGAAGATGCAAGCCGAGGGACTTCGCCACGGGTGTAGGCCACGTCTGATCGCCGTCCAGTTTGGCTGCCATTTTTTCCACGAGCATGCGCGTTGCTCGCAATCGCGCCTCGGCGGTGTAACCGGCAATATGCGGTGAGGCAAAACTCGCCAAGCGCAATAATCTTAAATCGATTGCCGGCTCTTCTCGCCAGCAATCGATTGCCATAGTGGCGCTCGGGTTATGCGTCTTCCACTCCATGAGGGCGGCTTCATCGACTACGCCGCCACGCGCGGCATTGATGAGTAGAGCATCCGGCTTGAGCCGTGCTAGTTCTGCGCCACCGAGCAATTCATGTGTCGGAAACGGACCGATTTCAGTGTAGGGGACGTGGAGGGTGATCACATCGCTGACTAAAACTTCGTCGAGGCTAACCCGCGCCGGCGCCGACTCCATCTCTTTACTGAGTAGTAACGGATCGTTCACAACACAACGGATACCGAGCGCACTCAGCAATTGATAGACCATTTTACCGACGTGACCAAATCCGACAATGCCAACTTGAAGCTGCTCGAAACCGCGCGATAAGGTTCGTTGATGCAGGATCAAACATGCCAAAATATATTCAGCAACGGCGCGCGCATTGCATCCAGCCGCGTCGAATCGCTCGATATTTCGATCGAGCAAATACGACTCATCTAGATGATCGGTACCGGACGTTGCGGTCCCGACCAGCCGGATGCTGGACCCATCTAGAAGTGCTGCATTCACTTTTGTTACCGAGCGAACCAGTAGGATCTCGGCGTCGCCAAGCTGATCCGGTGTTAAGTCTCGTCCGGTCACCAATTTAACTTGCCCGTACTGGGCAAATGCTTCCGTGACTTGCGGGATTTCTCGATCGGCGACGATTTGCACCGCTAAGCCTCTAGCTAGGAAGATTCATTCGGGCGAGTGTTGTGCGCGGCGGCGAATGAGCAATCGCACCAACTTATCCGATCCGATTTGTGCGTTCTGCTTGGCCGACTCGTATGCGGTTTTTGGCATGATGAGATCGGACGCGCCCTGGCGGATCCTATTTCTTCGGGTAGCGCGATATAAATCTACGGAGCCGTCCCCGTTTGTGCGCCTTCTCGTTCAACCGGCATCAGGTCGGCTTTTTCGACGCCCAAGGCCAAAGCCGTGGTGCTTGCGACGTAAATTGATGAATAGGTTCCGACAATAACCCCGGCAATTAGCGCCGTCGCGAATGCATGGATCAGTTCTCCCCCAAGGAAAAATAATGCCATAAGTACTAGCAAGGTCGTAAATGAGGTGACCAAGGTACGCGACAGTGTTTGATTCAACGACGTATTAAAAATTTCTATCGACGTCTTCTTGCGGATCCGCCGGAAATTCTCTCGGATCCTATCGAACACGACAATTGTATCGTTCAGAGAATAACCAATGACTGCAAGAATGGCGGCTAAAACGGGTAGATCAAACTCGAACCCGGTAAGAGCAAAAAATCCAACCACGATTGCTACGTCATGGACTAGCGCCACGATCGCGCCGGCCGCGAACTTCCAGGTAAATCGAATCATGACATAGACCAGAATGCCACCTAAGGCGTATACCATGGCGAGCGCACCGTCCTCGGTGAGTTCTTCGCCGACCTGCGGCCCGACGAATTCAATTCGCCGCACCTCAGCCCCAGGCAAGACTTCCAATACGCGCGTGCTAACGTCAGCATCGCCTGCTGCGTCGGTCTGCGGTAAGCGAATTAAAACATCGCGCGGCGATCCGAAGCTTTGGACGACGGCCTCACCGAATTCGGAACTCGCTAGAGCAGCGCGGATCGTGTCCAGATCGGCGGCCTCGCTGTAGCCGATTTCAACAAGTGTCCCGCCTGTGAAATCAATCCCTAGATTGAGACCTTTAGTAACGATTCCAAACGCGGCGGCCGCCAAAAGACACGCAGAGAAGACGTAAGCGATGTTTCGGCGCCCTAGAAAATCGATTCTGTCGGTTGTGTTTGCCATTAATTTCTAACCAGAAGTCCTGTCGAAAATTAAATCGTCAGTTTTGCTAAGCGACGATTCCCGTATATCAGATTCACCACTGCTCGTGTGCCAATGATCGCAGTGAACATGGAAGTGATGATGCCAAGCGATAACGTAACGGCGAATCCTTTGATGGGTCCGGTGCCGAAATTGAACAACACAATCGCCGCTATTAAGGTGGTGATGTTGGCGTCCGCAATTGTCGAGAGCGCTTTTTCGTAGCCCGCTTGGATACTAGCTTGTGGTGAATTCCCGTTTCGGAGTTCTTCGCGGATGCGTTCAAAAATCAGTACGTTTGCGTCCACTGCCATCCCGACGGTGAGTACAATTCCCGCGATCCCGGGCAAGGTTAAGGTCGCTTGGAGCATTGACAACAAAGCAACGATTAAAACGATATTTAGCGCGAGCGCAATGTCTGCAATGAGTCCGAAAACTTTGTAGTAGACGGCCATAAAGATCAGGACCAACGCGAGCCCGATGAGAACCGACTGCATGCCACGATCGATATTTTCTTGTCCTAGACTTGGACCGACTGTGCGTTCCTCAACAATCTCGATAGGAACGGCCAAGGCACCCGCTCTCAGCAAGAGCGCTAAAGTCCGTGCTTCTTCGGTGGAATCAAGCCCTGTGATTTGAAAACGTTTGGACAGTTCGTCTTGGATCGTCGCGACACTAATCACTTCGGCGACTGGACGACCGTCCTGCTGTTCGATGTAGACAACCGCCATCGGCTTACCGATTTGCTCGCGGGTTGCGCGGCTGAATATTTTCGCGCCTTTGCCATCCAAAGTGATAAACACCGCGGGCGATCCAGAATTAGCTTCAATTCCAGAGGCCGCATCAATGATGTACTCACCGGTGAGCATTACCCGCTTGCTCAGCAAGACAGGTTGTCCGTTACGCTCAAAATAAACCTTGGAGCCCACCGGAACTCGCCCTTCAACGGCGGCGTCGACGTCACCGGCCGTATCAACCATTCTAAATTCCAAAGTCGCCGTCGCACCGAGCAGCTTTTTAGCCTCTACCGGATCCTCGACACCCGGTAACTGAACGACGATTCGGCTTTGGCCTTGCTGCTGGATAACCGGTTCTGCGACCCCGAGTTCGTTGACCCGATTGCGTAATGTCGTCAAATTTTGCTTCAAGGCGGTTTTGCGCGCTTCCGAAAGATATTCGTCGGTCGGTTTCAGCAGGATGACGAAATCATTCGCGGTACTTTGGTCGGTGACAATCAAGTCCGGGAATTCGTCGCTTGCGAAACTAACTGCGGCGTTTTTAACATCCGCGCTGATGAATGTTGCTGTGATGCCGCCCGTGGCCGTAGCTGAAATACTGCGGTAGCGCAGTTTCTCTTCACGCAGCGCCGAGCGTAGCTCCGACTCAAACCGCTCGTCGCTTTGCTTGCTCACCGCATCGACATCAACTTGCATCAAAAAGTGAACGCCGCCACGCAGATCGAGCCCCATGTACATAGGCCTACCGCCGAGCGCCAATAACCAGCTTGGGGTGCGTGGCGCTAATTTTAACGCAGCAACGTACTGTTTCGTGTCGAGCTTAGTCGCAAGAATCTCGGTAGCCTTGGTCCGATCGGCATCGTTGGCAAAACGCAGTAACACCCGGTTCGCGGTCACTTCACCGCGCGCCGCGCTCACACCACCGGCCTCAAGCGAAGCGACAACTTGGCCGAGCAAGGCCTCGTCAACAGGCGCCGAGCGCCGCGCAGAAATCTGCAAAGAAGGATCGGTACCGAACAAATTCGGCGCGGCGTAAATTGCACCAATGCCGATAACCAAGGCGATCATGATGTAACGCCAAAGGGAGTACTGATTCATAAACGAATTTCCGAGCTGTCGCGCAAACGACTAAGATTCTTTAATGGTACCTTTCGGCATCACGGTCGCAATTGCGTGCCGCTGAACTTTAACTTCGATGGTTTTGGCAATTTCCAGTTTCACAAAACTATCGCCCACTTCTGTAATACGCCCCAAGATCCCACCGGTAGTTACGGCTTCGTCGCCTTTTGCCAATGCTCCGACCATTTTTGTGTGCTCTTTTTGGCGTTTCATCTGCGGGCGAATCATTAGGAACCATAGAACGACTATCGGGATAAGCATGATCAGAAATCCGGACATACCGGGTTCTTGGCTCGCCGAAGCGCTTTGCGCGTAAGCATCTGCAATAAAAAAGTTCATGTTCGATCCTGTAGAATTCGCCGCGCATTATGACACAGCAATGGGTCTATCGGGGCTGCATTTTTCGTATTCGCGCGGCCGATCTAGTGCTGCGCTTCGGTAGTCGCACTAGCGAGCTCACTCGCGGGTCCGAAACAGCCGCCAAGCACGACATGGTCACCATCAATCGGAGTCGCGCGTTGTGTAGAAGGACTCGACAAACTCCGCGAAACGGTTCTCCACGATTGCCCGACGGGCTCGCCGCATCAGATCTGCATAGAACGACAAGTTGTGCACTGTATTGAGCCGCGCGCCGAGTATTTCATTGGTTCTCGCGAGATGGTGCAAGTACGCCCGGGTGTAATGTTTACAGGTATAGCATCCGCACCTCGGGTCTAAGGGCTCAACGGCTTCGCGATGGATGCCGTTGCGGATCTTTATGACTCCGGCCGAGGTAAATAAATGCCCGTTACGCGCGTTTCGCGTTGGCAACACGCAATCGAACATATCGATGCCCCGGCCGACGGCCTCGAGTAAATCTTCCGGTGTCCCGACGCCCATCAGGTAGCGAGGCTTGTCTTCGGGTAGTTGACCGGCAATCTCCGCGGCGACTCGATACATTTCTTCCTTTGGTTCGCCGACGGATAATCCGCCCAGTGCGTAGCCATCGAATCCAATCTCGATTAATCCATCGAGCGACCGCCGCCTAAGATCGGCATACATCCCTCCTTGCACGATGCCGAAAAGCGCGCTTTGACTAGCACCATGTGCCGCTTTGCTACGCGCGGCCCAACGTAGAGACAATTCCATCGATATGCGCGCTTCATCATGGCTTGCCGGAAACGGTGTGCATTCGTCGAATATCATCACGATATCGGAGCCTAGCGCGGCCTGCACAGACATGGATATCTCGGGCGACAAAAAGATCTTGTCACCATTGTGCGGAGATCGAAAAGTGACTCCCTGTTCCGAAATCGAGCGTAATTCGCCCAGACTAAATACTTGAAAGCCCCCTGAATCAGTCAGAATAGGACGGTCCCAGTGCATAAATTGGTGTAAGCCACCGTGCTGTTCGATGACGCTAGTGCCCGGGCGCATCATCAGGTGGTAGGTATTCCCGAGTACAACTTCGGCGCCGAGCTCGATCAGTTCTTCGGGTGACATCGCTTTGACCGTGCCATAGGTCCCAACCGGCATAAATACAGGCGTATGTATCTTGCCGCGGTCGAAACTCAGTAGGCCGGCGCGCGCCGCGCCATCACGATGCTGACACTCAAATTGCATACGCAAATTCTTCTCTTAGCTGTATTGTTAGATTAGAGGTGAACGATGGGATCCGCCGGTGACGCCTAAGCCGAACACGCATTGCGACTAATCCACATCGCGTCGCCATAGCTAAAAAACCGGTACCGTTGACGTATCGCATGCTCATAGGCATGCATGACGTTGTCACGCCCGGCGAATGCCGAAATCAATACTAACAACGTCGACTCTGGTAGATGAAAATTCGTGAGCATCGCATCAACGACCCGAAATTCGTAGCCGGGATAAATAAAAATATCAGTCTCGCCGAGTTGCGCGCACATACCGTCCGGTTTAGCTGCCGATTCCAGTGCCCGCACGCACGTCGTGCCTACGGCGATAATGCGCTTACCCTTCTCTTTCGCGGATCGCACCTGATCGCATAGTTCCTGAGAGACTTCGAAGCGTTCGCTGTGCATCTGATGTTGTTCAATTGTCTCGCTTCGCATCGGCTGAAAAGTCCCCGCACCGACATGCAACGTGACGAAGCCAATGCCTATTCCACGCTGCTTGAGTTGCTCCAGCATCTCTTGATCAAAATGCAACCCAGCGGTTGGAGCGGCGACGGCACCCGGGCGCCGTGCGTAAACCGTCTGGTATCGCTCCTCATCGACGGTACTGTCTTCGCGATGGATATACGGCGGCAGCGGAATGTGGCCCACATCTACCAATATATCGGAGACCGATTGAGCTGATCCGCTGAGGAGTCGATAAAATTCGCGCTCGCGGCCGGTCACGCGAAATTGATAATCACCGTCGACGGTTAGTATTGAGCCGATTTTTGGCGTTTTGCTCGATTTAACGTGAGCTAGGACTTCATGTTCGCTGAGCACCCGTTCAACTAGGATCTCTACCTTGCCACCGGTTTCTTTCGTGCCGAACAATCGCGCTGGGATCACCCGCGTATCGTTGAATACGAGCAGGTCGCCTGGTTCGGCGAGGCTTAGAACATCGGTAAATTGACGGTCGCCAAGCGACCCGGAATTACCATCTAAGGTCAAAAGGCGAGAATCGCGACGGTTCGCCGGCGCCTGTTGTGCAATTAGGTCTGCGGGTAAGTCAAAATTAAATAGGTCGCGCTGCACGCGCGAATAGTAACAAAACGAGACGAACTTGCGGGCGCTTTATAGCGCCGTCGTTCGCTAGTTATTTTACTCGGTAGTTTTTCGCCGAAACGTTATCTATACTTGCCGCGCATTGACGCTGCTCGCTCATTTCTTGGACGCTGAGTCCGTTGGGGCGACACAGCTTAAGAACCGTTGCCGGGGTGGCGGAACTGGTAGACGCGCCAGACTCAAAATCTGGTATGGGTAACCATGTGCGAGTTCGATTCTCGCTCCCGGCACCATTTATCTCGGTGATCTGTTGTTGATGTCAATTACCCAAACCTTGGGTGGAGCCAAAATAATAGCCGGGTCTATCGCCGCGAGGCGAAGGCTTCAACTTACCGACATATCAAGCCGATTCCCGTCGAGCGAAACTACGGAGGTCGAGGCGCAGTGCACGCGAAGAACGATTGGATTACGCCGACTCTGCCAAAAACCTACCGTGAGATCGCCGTCCCTCAAAGTGCTACTGCTCGCTAAAGTAGCGCGCGAGGCAAAATCGTGACAATGCTTGGCACGCAGGCGAACAACACGATTGCAAGTACGAACAACCCAACAAATGGCCACGCCGCCCGAAACAGATCCGTCAATGCGATGTCCTGTGCCGCGCCTTTCAGGGCAAAAATCGTATAACCGAACGGTGGCGTCATACCGCCGACCGTGACATTGATCAAAAACAAAAGCCAAAACCACAGCGGATCGAAACCCAGCTGCATAATCAACGGCCGATAGATCGGAATGATGACCATCATTAGCGCGATCTGATCAATAAACATACAGAGCACGAAGGGTAGTGCCAGCATTAAAATCAGCATCGAGCCGGGAGGTAAGCCTAGCCCGACGATGGCCTGTGTTATCTCAGCGGTGGCGCCCGTGAATGCGAGCAACTGGCTGAAAATTTTCGATGCGACCATGATGATCAAAATCATTGCCGACGTGTAGGCGGCCGAATAGAACGAGTCACGCAACATGCGCATATTCAGTCCACTGTATAGCGCGACGGTGATGATTGACCCAACGACACCCGTGGCGGCGGCCTCAGACGGCGTCGCTATGCCAAGCACAATTAGCCCCATGATCGACAAAATGACAATGCTGACCGGCAATACACGAATGAACGCGCCGACAACGCTGCTTGATTGAATGTCCGGATGCGGCGATTGCACGTCAGCAGGCGCCAAGCTCGGATCGCGACGCACGCGAATCGAGATATAACCGAGAAACAGGGCTGCTAGAACCAAGCCGGGCAGGATGCCGGCGACCATCAAACTCGAGATGGACACCCCGGCCAAGGTTCCAATGATGATTACAAGGACACTAGGGGGAATGATCGGTGCGAGGCTCGCACCGGCCATAATAGCCCCGGTCGAAAGACGAAGATCGTAACGGCGACTTAGCATTCCGGGTAAAACAGATCGCCCCAGCATTGCCGCAACGCCCATCGCCGTGCCAGACAAAGCCCCGAAGATTGTGGCAAGTGCGATCGTGAGTACATATTGCCGACCCCGGATCTTGCCGACGATGGTGTCGACGGAACTAAACATCACTTCGATGGCAGAGCCGCGGGTAAGAATTTCTCCGACTAATAGGAACAACGGAATCGTAACTAGGGCTGCCGTCGTGCCAGTATTAAACATACTATTTGCGAACATGCCGACGCCGGCACTACCGGTGATCAAAAAAAGCCCTAACAAGTCGCAAAGCAAAAACGCAATCAGCACAGGCACACCCAACGCAAAGAGGCATAGCAGTACGACGATCGCGAGTAAGATCACAGTGACACCGCTCAACTGAATCCTCCGGTCGGGCGTTGCAACGCGCTCGAGGGGCTGATCGCTTCTAACAAGAAGTGAATGCAAGAGAGACCAAACCCGTAAGTGATCGCCGCGGACAGGATCCATTTCGGTAGCGGATAAACGGACATGGTCGTGATGCTGTCGACGAACTGACGAATATTCTCTAATCCGCTAATTATCGCAACCGCAACGCACACGATGAAGCTGATCACCGCAACGAATCTGCGCAGTTGTTGGCCACGATGTTCTGCTAGTCTTTCTTCGAGCAACGGAATTTTCACATGACCATGCGTTTGACTGACTCGAGGTAAAATTAAGAACGTCGACAAGCAGAGCAAGAAAGCGACGAGATCGCTCGCCCAAAGAGTGGGTTGGTCGAAGAAATATCGCGAAATGACCTCGTAAATATAGGCGAATACGATCAAACCTAAAGCACAGCCAGACACAATTGCGCCGAACTGCGTCAAGGTATTCGTCGCTCTTCTAAACCAGTCTAGTGTTGCCATCGGCGAAGACATGTCGATTTTCTACTGCGCAAGCCCGGCGTTTCTAGCCAGCGTTCTTAGTCGTTGTGCGGCATCGCGGTTCTTGTAGAGCGCCAAATCCCAAACACCGTCGGCCCACGAACGCGCGAGCCGTTGCAGCGGTTCGCCACAGAGTTCCGTACGAATTAATCCATGGCGTTCGAATTCTGAAGATTCGGTCGTGACGAGCTCGTCGAAGCGTTCGAGAACGTCTCGCTCTAAGCGCTCGCCCTCCGCTAGCACGGCGTGCCGGAGCGTTGAATCCAGACCGTCGAAGCGCTCTAAATTCATTAGCATTAAATGCGTGGTGGTGCCGAACGTTGGTCGCAAATAATACTTGCTCACTTCATACCATCTAAACGGCAATGAGCCGGCAGCCGGCCATGCCGTGCCATCGATGACGTGTTTTTCCAATGCCGCATACACCTCACCTGCTGGCAGCACGACTAAGGTCCCAGCCAAGGCTCGAATCACGCCTTGGTAAACGGGAGAGCCGCGGATTTTGCGGCCGCCCAAATTGCATTGTGTCGTAATCGGATCATTGAGCAACATGTGATAGCCGCGCGCTGAGGTCGGCAAGGCAAGTAATTTCAAGCCATAGTCACGGTAATGTTCATCGACCATCGTCCATAAACCGCTACTGCGCCGGCTAGCTGTGTCGGCAGTTACCGCGTCGAGGGCGACCCCAATGCCACTTTCCCCGACATGATACGCACCGTGCGTGAACAATAAATCGACGAGCCCGGCTGCTGCGGGTTGGAATTGTTCAAATGGAGGAATAGCTTCCGGGCCAATGATGCGGATCGCCACATCGACGTCCTCACGCCGCTCCATCTGGCCGATGAAACGCTGCGCGATCTCGGCGTGACCGACGTAGGCCGGAGACCAGCTGGCCAGCAGTCGGAACTCCTCGGCCGCGGCCGCGCCCACATAGGTGCCCACAAAAAGTACTAGCGACATTAAGCTGGCTCGAAAGCCGGCCCGCCGCGGTTGGCGTCGATTAGACACGTAGCCCTGAGTTTCTATTAAGCATTCGGGCACACGTGTCACCGAGATGAGAATTGTCATTTGTCATCTAAAATGTCGGTCGCAATCTGGCGCAGTTTGCGGCCGCTTGATCACGCTACCCGGCCTTAGGACTCCGACTCCGAGGCGTGCCCACTGCGGCCGTTACTGCAACACGTGCAACTTCACGACGTCTGAGATTACTACGAATTTTCTCTAAGGTAGCACACAGGCGACCGATCTCAGCCGATGAGATATTCTGCAACGCCGCGTCGTTTACTTCGCGCGCATACGGGATAAGTTTGCGGCGCAATGCGCGCGCCTTTTTTGTCAGGTGAATATGGGTCTTACGGCGGTCATTGCTCGAACGACGTCGTTCGATAAGTCCTTCCGCTTCCATCTTCCGAAGTTGTTGCACCGTTGTCGGTTCACTCACTCCTATAGCGCGGCTCAATTCTCGTTGCGTTAAGCCGTTTTGTTCCCACAGTGCTCGAAGGAAATACCACATGCCAACATTGACGAGGTGCTGATGTAGATGGGCCTGCAGGTCATCCGCAAATCCTCGATGGGTAAAACGTATGAGAGCGCCAATGCTGTCTTGGAGAGGGAAGTCGTATGATTGGTCGGCAATCCCCCGGCTGTGCCGACCTCCAGCTTTTTCATCGAAGACCATCTTAAACGGGATAGACGATTGAATTTGGCACTAACACCGAATCGAACACGCAAATTTTTTCGTTAAATAACCACTCACCCGTGACGTTTCGCTCGAGACGATCGAGGTAACGTCCCGTCATAAGAATGCGCGGCAATTCGTCCGGCAGAACTTCCACTACCGAAAAATTAGCTTTAACAATAGCGCTCGTCTCGGTTGCTTCGCTAATTCGGAAATCCGTCGTGTGATGCCTCAGATAGCGCGGCTCATACATCATCGTTTCGTTGACCGCGGTAACGCGATCTTCGATCATCGCACGGCTCTCACAGCGCATAATCGCGATCGGCAGATTACGATCAAAGTTGTCTCGCGGAATAATCTGATACATGCATTGATCAGTGAAGAACGTCGGCCATAATTCCAGCGGACCATCGTCCAACGCATCGCCATAACGCGCGTATAAGTCGTGGAATTCATAGAACAGCTGAGCAGCTTCGCGAGTAACTGGCATACTAAAGATCCATCACCTCACGATAATGCTTATAGAAGCCTCGGATCGCCGTTTCGGTAACCATGTGCTCCGTATCTGCAATATCGCGACCGCCCATCTCGAGCAGCGCATGTTCATTCATCGCGTCGGTAATTCCGTCTTGGGCTAGTTTAATAACTTCACTGTCGTCGCAGGACACCAGGCCAGACGCACTCATCAGATTCGCTTGTCGTAAACGTCGGGTAATCATCGCGTCATCGTCGTCGGCGTACGCAAAAAACGTCCAATCGAGAATAAAAGAAGACGGATTACGTGGCTGAATCTGGCGCATGGCAATGGTATTTGATTGCTGTTGAATGATCAGATTCGGCCATAACGTTTGCATCACAACGGTTGCCGAGTCTTTAAACTCCTTGACCGGATCGAGTAAGCGAGGATCTTTGAGCTTGAAATCTTCGCGAAGGTTTGCGATGTCTTTGGTCGCTGCAGAGGCTTGCTGCGCCCCTTTACGTGATATCAATAATCCATGCCGGCCCGTTTCATCCATTTTGACTTGAGCTTCTTGGTCCGCGCGAAAGAGCCCGAACGTCACGAGGAAAACATGTAGTAACGACGCGTGATACGGATCTTTAATGTTCTCAAACATCAACTTCCAATTGCCTTGAATCAGCTGGCGCGAATGTCCGAGCAGGCGTAACTCACGGCCATCGAAAACCCGTTCAAAGTAATGAAGGTTCGAATCGCCTAGATAACTGGCAAAATCCGGCGTGTCGGCGCGAAAAGAGGCGAAAATTACGCCGTTGTGTTCGATAACATGAAGACGTTCTAAACCGTGATCGTCTAACGAAAAATCTGCTGGCATTCCACCATTGCCATTCACACCAGCCATGAAGGGCACACCTTTTAGGTCGCCGTTCAGATCATAAGTCCACTGATGATAGGGGCACGTAAATCGATTCGTCTTGCCGACTTTTTGGTGACACAACTTGACCCCTCGATGGGCGCAACGATTGACGAAACCGCGGAGTTCACCATCGCGG